>PMMM01000108.1 GCA_003162245.1 Phycisphaerales bacterium | reverse complement strand
AGAAATAAACAGGATGCGTATTACTGCGAATTTAGCACCTTCCGCGCGCGAATAACGTAAAGAATGGTGGCCCTAATGTTTGGCCGCGAAGTGGACGATAACAGAAACAGGAACCAAGCCGCCGCGGCTCGACGAAATGTTCTGGGACGTTGAATTGACACGGACGAGCGGCGGACGAATAATTCAGGAGGATGTCATACAGGGCCTTCTTAAGTAAGGCCGGATTCACCTGGCTTCTTTCCCCTCCGGAGAGCACCGGGCCGCCCCACGGCACTCGGTGCCCTCTTTTTCTTACCGCCTGCCGCGACGACCCTGACGCCGCTGACGACGCACAACCTTCGGACGCCCGGGGCGAACCGCTTGGCCCGCGACTCGACTGCCGATGTCACCCACGGGCTGAAGCAGCAATTCCTGCCGCACCTCGTCCGCGGCCGCGACTTGCACGCGTATCGCCTGGCCAATGTGGATCGTTCGTCCGCTTCGCCGACCGATAAACACGCCCTTGGCGCGGTCGTAACGCCACTCGTCGGCCCCGAAGTCCGCCACGCGGATCACGCCCTCGGCCAGGTACGGCCGCACCTGCACGAACACGCCGAACGACATCACGCCCGTGACCACGCCGTCGAGGACCGCCCCCAGCTTCGATTTCATCAGCTCGAGCAGCAACCGCTCGACCGCTTCGCGCTGTGCCTGCTGCGCGCGGCGTTCGGCGGCGCTGGCCTCACGGCCCAACGCCGCCAGGTCGTCGCCGCTCTGCCGGCGCCGGCCGGCACGGCGTTTGTCGCCGGCGCGGATGATGTCCTCCAGCAAACGGTGTACGGTGAGATCGGGATAGCGTCGGATCGGCGAAGTGAAGTGACAGTAGTCGTCACTGGCCAAGGCGAAGTGCCCTTCCTCATTCGGGCTGTAACTGGCTTGCGAGAGCGCCCGCAGCAGCACGTAGTGCACGAGCGACTCCTCCGGACGGCCGCGGACCGCGTCGAGGAGCTTCGCGGTGCCGGCCCGGTCGAGCACGCGTGGGACCCGGTCGCCGAGCAGCGGCGCGAGCACCGCCAGGCTCTCGGCGGCTTCCGCCGCCGGTGGCGGGTGAATTCGGCGCAGGTGCGGGAGGCCCGCGCTCGTCAGGGCGCGCGAAACGACCTCGTTCGCCTCGACCATGAACATCTCGACGATCGTGTGCGCGAAGCTCGTCTCGGCCGGACCGGCGTCCACGACGTGGCCGCGCTCGTCGAGCCGCACCGCCACCTCGGGCACGCGCAGCGCGATCATCCCCGCGCGCAGCCGCCGCCGCTGGATGCGCTGCGCCAGCGACTCGGCACGCTTCAGCAGCGCGCGAACTGCCCGCGGGATGCCATCGGCGGCGCCCTGTAATGCGGCGTTGACCTGCTCGTACGTCAGGCGTGCCGCCGAGCAGATCAGGCTGTCGAGGCAGCGCGTCGCGACGATCCGGGCCTCGCGATCGTAGGTGATGAACACGCTCTTGGCATACCGCGGCTCGCCCGGCCGCAGGCTGCAAATGCCGGCCGACAGCGCCTCCGGCAGCATCATCACCGCGTATCCCGGAAAGTAGACGCTGGTCCCGCGCCGCCGCGCCTCCAGATCGACCGGCCCGCCCTCCGGCACGAAGTGGGCCACGTCCGCGATGTGCACGCCGAGCCGCACCGTCCCGTCGGCCAGCGCCTCGATCGACACCGCGTCGTCGAAATCGCGCGCGTCGGGCGGGTCGATCGTGACCGTCAGCGATGCGCGGAGATCTTCGCGGCCGTCAACTGCATTGGGCTGGAAACGCGCCGCCGTCTCTTCCGCGGCCCGCCGCACGGCCGGGGGAAACTCCTCCGGCAGCGCATGGCGGTATATTGCACCGCGGATCTGGGCCCGTGCGTCGGCCGGATCGCCCAGCCGGGCCAGGATCACACCGCGGACGCTGCGGGTGTGGAGCGTGTCCAGGCGGGGTTCGACGACGACGAGGTCTCCCGGCCGCGCACCCCCGACCGTGGGGTCGTCAACACGCACGGGCGGCAACGGGCTGCGGCCCTGTGGCCGGACGACGCCGCCGTGGCTGGTGAGCTCGAGTTGGCCGACCCACCTCAGCGGGGCACGTTGGACGATGCGGACGATCTCGCCGCGCGGCCGGGCAGCCCGACCGCCTACCTTGTGCAGCCGGGCAATGACCGTGTCACCCTCGAGCGCGCCGCCGACGTGCTCCTCGCGGACATAGAGGTCCGGCCGCCCCGCGCAGGCGACGAAGCCAAAGCCCTGGCGTGTGGCATGAAAGGTCCCCACCAACTGGCCGCCGGCCCCGGGCAGGCGGAGCGTCCGCCCGGAGCCAAGCACCAAAGTACCGTCCCCGAGGAGTTGACGGACGAACCCGCGGAACGTGGTATAATCCTGGTTGGGTATGCCGACCTGACGCGCGAGAGCCCGGAGCTTCAGCGGTCGGTCGGGATGCTCGGCAATCTGGGCGAGAATGGCGCTTCGCCAGAGAGCGGTGGTCGCGGGTGTTTCCGGTGCGGGCATTTACTCCAGCCAAGCCTGCTTCAGGCGGCGATACGCCAGGCGACGAACGGGGACGAGTCGTCGGGCCGCGCTGCGAATGGTAGGCCGGGTTGGCGCACACTTCCAGACCCCGCGGATGGCAAGCGCGGGCGTTCGCTGTCAGACGGGGCGTGATAGTCAAAAGGAGCCGCAGCGATGAAAGCCAACAACGGAACGACGCGAAACGACACGCAGTTCTCCGTCTTTCTTGCCAATAAACCGACGGTCTTGGCGCGGGTGTGTCAGCAGCTTGCCGACGACAAGATCAACATTCTGGCCCTGAGCATGATGGACTCCACCGAGCATGGCGTGCTGCGGCTCGTCGCCGAGAGCCCCGACCGGGCCCGGCAGTGCCTGGCCCGCCTGAACGTTCCCACCGCGGAGACGACCGTCCTGCTGACCACGTTGCCCAACCGTCCGGGCGCCCTGGCGGACATCGTCCAGCGCCTGGCCAACAACCACATCGGCGTGACTTACGCCTACTGCACCGCGGGCGCCCCCGGCGGCAAGGCCCTCGGCATCTTCCGCGTGTCCGACCCCCAAAAAGCCACGAAAGTCCTCGCGGAGCGCCAGCCACGCCGGAAGTTCGAAGCACTGGCGACGCGGACGTCCGCCCCCGCGCGACGGAAGTAGCCTTTGACTGACTCACCCGAAAACCCGGGCGCTGACGCCCGAAACGAACAGGAAACGCGGGGTGTGTGGGCCGACGCCCGGCCCGCCGGGAAACCGGCCGTCACCCGCCTGTGGGCCGGCGTGATCTTGCTTGCGTGCCTTAGCCTCCTGGGCACAGCCGCCTACCTGAAGCCCAACCCGCGCGGGTTCGGCACGCACCAGCAGCTCTGGGGGCAAGGGCCCTGTGGGATGCTCATTCTGACCGGGCTACCCTGCCCGACCTGCGGCATGACGACCGCCTTCGCGTATACCGTCCGCGGCCAGTGGCTGCGCGCCTTCTGGGCCCAGCCGGCGGGGTTCGTCTTCGCCCTCAGCACTGCGGCGTTGGCCGTTATATGTCTTCGCACGCTCGTCCGCGGTCGCTGGCCGAGGTGGAACTCCGCGCGGCTGAACCCCCACTACCTGTTTCTCGCCATCCTCGTGCTGCTGATCGGCGCGTGGGCGTTCAAGATCATCGTGGGGCTGGCCGATCACACGCTGCCGTATCGCTGACGCGGGCAGCGGGCGCTGACGCGACGTCACACCGATGCAAGGCGTGGTCTCGACGCGCTTTCCAGCTCAATCCGGCACGATGCGGAAAACCTGGTCGTGCTCGTGGGCGTGGTCGATGACCTGCACGCCGATCTGGTCGCCGGCCTTGGCGACCGGCACCGGGGCGCGCTCGATCTGCATCGACTCGATCTTCTGGGTGAAGTTCGAGGTGTGGCCGGCGATGTGGACCGTGTCGCCGACGTGCAGCTCGCCCGCGGTGATCTCGATCGCCGCCACCTTCGCCTTACCAAAGTAATGCGTGACTTTTCCGATCAACTGCTCCGCCATGACATGCCTCCCAACGCGCGGCTGACCGCGCGGCCGCACGAATCATAGCCTCGGCCCGCCCCGTCGGGAACCGCCGGGAGGAAGGTGAGCGGGGGGCCGCGGGGCAGCCATGCGAGCGCGTCAGCCCTGCGGTATAGTCCGCGAGATGCCGCGCCATGCGAGCGTGCGAGGGCAGGACTGCTTATGGCCTCAAGACTCGGGATGCTCATCATGTGTGCTATGTCACTCTCGTCCGGCGCGGCGGCGCAGACGTCGGCGCCGGCGAACCCCGTCGCGATCATCCCCGCCCCGGCCGAAATGAAGCGGCTGGGCCGCGAGTTCACGCTCCAGGAATCGACCGCGATCCTCGTGCAGGCCGGCGTGCCGGAGGTCCGGGTGGTCGGAACGTACCTGGCCGAGTGCGTGCAGGCGGCGTGCGGGCTGAAGCTGCCGGTGGAGGATCAGCAGGTCCTGGAGCTGACGCGGATCCCCACCAACCGCATCTTCCTGCACCTGGTTCCCGCGAATCCGGCGGTGGGAGACGAGGGATACGGCCTGTCCATCGTCCCGGAGGGCGTAGATATCGCGGCGTGGCGCCCAGCCGGGCTGTTCCACGCGGTGCAGACAATCCGGCAATTGCTGCCGCCGGAGGACGGCGCGTCGGCTGCGGCCCGGCGGCTGCCGTGCGTGCAGATCACGGACCGGCCGCGGTATCGGTGGCGCGGGATGTTGCTCGATTGCGGGCGGCACTTCATGACGAAGGAGTTCGTGAAGCGGTACATCGACCTGCTGGCGTACCACAAGCTCAACGTGCTGCACTGGCACCTGACCGAGGACCAGGGCTGGCGGATCGAGATCAAGAAGTATCCCAAGCTCACCGAGGTCGGCGCGTGGCGGCAGGCGACGCGCGACGACGAGCAGCCGCGGGACGCCGCGGGACGCTACGGCGGGTTCTATTCGCAGGACGAGGTGCGCGAGATCGTCGCGTATGCGAAGAGCCGGTATGTGACGATCGTGCCGGAGATCGAGCTGCCGGGGCATTGCGTCGCCGCCCTGGCGGCGTACCCCGAGCTGTCGTGCACGGGCGGGCCGTTCGAGGTCAGCCCGAACTGGGGCGTTTGCGAGGATGTGTACTGTGCCGGCAACGACCGCGTGTTCGAGTTCCTGCAGGACGTGCTGACGGAGGTCATGGAGCTGTTCCCGTCGCCGTATGTTCATATTGGCGGTGACGAGGTGCCGAAGACGCGGTGGAAGGCGTGTCCGAAGTGCCAGGCGCGCATGAAGGCCGAATGCCTCATCGACGAGCGCGAGCTGCAGAGCTATTTCGTGCGGCGGATCGAGAGTTTTCTAAGCAGCAAGGGCCGCCGGATGATCGGGTGGGACGAGATTCTGGAGGGCGGGCTGCCGCCGCACGCGACGGTGCAGTCGTGGCGCGGGATGGACGGGGCGCTGGCGACGGCGCGGGCGGGGCACGACGTGATCTCGTCGCCGACGAGCCATTGCTACATCGACTATCCACAGGGGCCTGACCCGCAGAAGCCGGATTTCATGGGGTTCATCACGCTGGAGAAGATCTACGGGTTCGAGCCGACGCCGGGGGAGCTGACGGCGGAGGAGGCCAAGCACGTGCTTGGGGCCGAGGCGAATATGTGGTCGGAGTACGCGCCGCAGCCGCTGATCGACCGGCAGGTGTTTCCGCGGCTGTGTGCGCTGGCGGAGGTGACGTGGTCGCCGGCGGAGCGGCGCGATTCCGGCGACTTCTCGCGGCGCATGAGCGCGCACTACAAGCAGCTCGACGCCCTCGGCGTGGCGTATTACATCCCGCCGCCACAGCTTGCGTCGCCGACGACGCAGTTCGCGGAGGCGTTCGAAATGACGTTCGGGCCGACGTTCGAGGGTGGCGAGATTCGCTACACGCTCGACGGGACGGAACCGACGAAAGCGTCGGCGAAGTACGAGCGGCCGGTGCGGATCAGCGAGACGACGGTGGTGAAGGCGCGGACGTTCCTGCCGAACGGGCGGGAGAGCGAAATCGCCGGGTTTCAGCTCGGGAAGAAGCCAGAGTGAGGTGTCTGGCGGGGGCACGGCGACATCGCTAGTCCCTGTCGCCTTGAACCGCCCGCGGCATAGAGCGCACATCGTAGATCAGCAGTTCGAGTTGGTACCGGCCTGACGGGTTCTTTTCTTTCAGAAAGCCGCTCGCCGCAAAGAATCGCCCGTCGGGTGACATGTAAAGCTCTCGATAGATGCCTTCCGCGGGTTGCGGGAAGTCAGAGACCGATCGTGGATTGCGCAAATCGCAGACGAGGAACACGTCTTGATCGCCGGTCCCCGTCAAGAGACCTAACAGCCCGGGCTGACGCCACCCGCTAGCTACGAGACGGTCTTGCGCTTGACCGTCGATCGAGCCCACGTTGTGGTTCGGCACTCGCAGGTGTCCGCAAACCTGCCCCGTGGACAGGTCGAACGCCAGCGGAGCGCGCATCGAGCTCGGCGACAGGATGTACGCGCGGTCACCCTCTGGCGAAAAAGCGAGATCGGAGCGTCCCCAGAGGGTTGTTGAGAAGCTCGCCAGGATGCGGTTGGGGTCCGTGCCGTCACGGATGTGGACTTCGGCCGGCACCTTCTGCGTCTCGTTCACCATCGGGCTCGGCAGCTCGAGCAGCCGCGGCGGCTGGACTCCGGGCACGCAGTAGAACCGCCGCGGCCACACGTCCGGCGGACGACCCTGCTGCGCAACGAGATCGGCGTCGCATGTAAACAGCACGGCGCTCCCACCAGAGCCCAATTCCCACCGGACGAGTTGCGTTTTCTTCGCGGGCTCATCCAACGCCACAACATAGACGTTGCGTCCATCGCGGTCGAAGCCCGCGATCTGATGCCACCGACTAACGAACGCGTGCAATGCAAGATGGTGTGAGAGCGTGCGGCGGACGGCGCCGGATGATGTGCTCGCGAGGGCCAGGCGGTCGCCGTCGCCGATCGTCAGGACCAGGTCGCGACCGTCCGGGGTCACGACAAGCGGGCACCAGGAGTTGCGCAGGTGTTCGCGCGTGAGCAGCGTGCGGCGGGTTTGGCCGGACAGCGTGTCGACTTCAAGCACGCGATCGACGTTGCGCACCCATGAAGTGAGCCATACGCCGTGGGCGCGGGCCCAGGCGTCGAGGTCGTACGACCACCAGTTGACCCATCTTGACGCGGAGCCGGTGCGCGGGGTTCTGAACGCCCACAGGCCACCGTAGGCGAGGACGACGACTGCCAGCACGGCGGCCCACGGCAGCGTGCGGCGCCAGAGCGGGCGGCCGAGCACCGGGCGTTTGATCGGCGTGCCGCACTCGGGGCAGCGGTCGCTTGGGCAGCCTTTCAGGCAGTAGCCGCAGCGGCGGCAATGCGGCTCCCCCACGATGCGCTTGCGGTGGGCGATCCGCCAGAGGGCAGACGTGCAGATGAGGACGGTCAGCGCGGTGACGCCGCCGAGAATCTCCGGCCAGTAGTAAACGAGGACCTCCCAGACGTTGACGGCTTGACCGCTGATGTGGACGTAGAGAGAAGTGCCGTCGGGCGAGAAGGCGGCGCTGTAGATGCTCGGGTTGCCGGGGAAGCGCAGGCGGTGGAGCGGGCCGTCTTCCGCGGATGGGCTCGTGGCCGGTTGCGTGGCGGGGTCCTGGGCCGGACACAAGGGGCTCGTGGCGGCGATGAACAGCAGTAATGCGGCGATTCGTGTCGCCATCGGGGTGCACCCCTGAGAGGCCTCTGCCGACAGGCAGTATACGTCCGCGCGGCCGGGCGGACGAGGCGGCGCGGCGATGGCCTTGCGTCTCCTACGTCGCCCACGGGGGGGCGACGCTACGGGGGGACGTATCTTGCGCGAGCAGGCGGATGAGGCGGCTCAACTCCGCTTCGCGGCGCGTGAGGTCGGCGAGAAGCTTGAGTTGGGTGCGGGTGCGGTCGAGGTTGTGGTTGGGGCGGGAGGTTTTGTAGTAGGTGTCGCCGGTGAGGAAGTCGGTGAGGAAGCGGATGGCCTGTTCGAGGGTGATGAGTTGGCCGGCGAAAACGAGGTGGCCGTGTTCCGGCGGCGTGAGAAACGCACTGGCGGCGGCGAGGTAGCCGCGGGCGAGGGCGGCGAAGAGCGATGGGCTGAGAGCGACTTTCGAGGCGTCGGGTTCGTCCTCGGCGGCGGTGGTCGTCATGGAACGGACCATGTCGCCGAAGTCGTAGAGCGCGGTGCCGGGCATGACGATGTCGAGATCGACGACACACAGCCCTTCCCCGGTGCCGTCGTCGAGGAGCACGTTGCTGAGCTTCGCGTCGTTGTGGACGACCCGCAGCGGCAGGACGCCGGTCTGGAGCAGATTGACGAGCACGGGGGCTAAGTCGCGGTGTTGCCGGACAAGCTCGATCTCGCGCTGGGCTTCGCGGACGCGGCTGCAGACATCCGCCGCGATCGCACGCTCCAGCGCTGCCAGCCGCAGCGGCGTATTGTGGAAATCGGGGATCGTCTCGTGCAGCTCCCCCACCGGGAAATCCGCGAGCAAGCGCTGCAAGTCGCCGAACGCGCGGCCGGCACACTCGGCCTGCGCGGGGGTCTGCACGGCTTCGTGCACGCGCGTACGCTCGATGAAACGGTACATGCGCCAGTACGAGCCGTCCGGCGCCGGCACGAACGGCCGACCGTCGGCGGCGGGGATCACGGTGAGGACCCGGCGTTCGACATCCGCGATGCCCTGGCTGCGAAGCCGCGCGGCGATGTGCCGCGTGACGCGGACGATGTTGTCCATCAGTCGCGGCGGGTCGCGGAAGATGGCCGTGTTGATGCGCTGCAGGAGGAAACGACGCACGACGGTGGGCGAGTCGCACGTTGCGACGTAGGAATCGTGGATGTGGCCGCCGGCGAAGGGCTCGACGGCGACGAGCGGCCCATCGACCGCAAACTGCCCGGCGACGGTCTCGGCCAGTGCGTGGTTCACGTCCAGAGCTTCTCCGGGTAGACGCCGCGGTCGATCAGGCCGCGGACAATCTCCGTGACGCGGGCTTTGTCCTGCGGGTGCGTGACGCCGCACCAGCGTTCCTGCGTCGGCAGGACGCGGACGCGGGCGTGGCCGCGCTGCATGGCGTCCTGCACGGCCTGCGGGAGGTAGAACTCCGCGGTCGCGGACGTGCCGCGATCACGGAGGAAGGCCTCGAAACCCTCACGCAGGAGCACGAACATCGGCGGATGGAAGGCCCATAGGTTCATCGAGACGGGCTCGTCGCCGGTGAGGCGGTGGGCGTGGCCCTGGGCATCGACATAGCGGACGCCGCGGCCGTCGCGTTGGAGTCCAAGCGTCTCCGTTATGCTCCCCAGCCAGCCGTCGGGGGTGCTGCGGCAGACGCCGCGCGAGACGGCGCCGCTCTCGCTCAGCGTATCGCGGAGGGTGTAGCCGACGAGGGCGAACGTCGGGGGCGTGGCGGTGGGCGCTTGCCGCAGGAAGTCGCCGAGGGCGGCGAACGCGGTCGGGCCGTAGAAATCGTCGGCGTTGGCGGCGATGAAGGGGCCGTGGACCAGCGGCTCCGCGACGAGCAGCGCCTGGCCGGTGCCCCAGGGCTTGGTGCGGCCGGCGGGCACGGCGAAGCCCGCGGGGAGCGCTTCGAGGTGCTGGTGGGCATACTCGACGCGGAGGTGGCCGCGGTAACGCGAGCCGATCGAGGCGTCGAACGCCTCCTGCATCTGCGGGCGGATGACGAAGACGACGGTGTCGCAGCCGGCGCGGCGGGCGTCGAAGACCGAGTAGTCCATGATCGTCGCGCCGTGGGGGCCGACCGCCTCGAGTTGCTTGAGCCCGCCGTAGCGGCTGCCGATGCCTGCGGCGAGGATGACGATGGTCACGCAGGGTCCTCCATGTGTGTCGGTAGTGCGAAGTTCAACTTCGCACTGCCACAGCCGGTGACCGTATGGTGCGAAGTTCAACTTCGCATTACCACGGGCGGTAACGGTATCATGGCGGGCGTCGCGATGCGACTACCAGGAGGCTTCCCATGAACACAGAGCCGGAAACGCGCGTGTCCGCGTCATCGTCCGAGCCGAGCCGGCGCGATTTGATCCGCCTGGGGGCAATCGCGGGGTTGGGAGCGGCGCTGGGGGGCGTCAGCGTACCCGGCTGCACGTCGACAGGTTCGCGTGCGCAGATGGCGGCCGCCACGCAGGAGCCGTTTGCGGCGCCGCCGTTGGAGCGCGTGCGGATCGGGTTCGTCGGCGTCGGCGGAATGGGCTCGAACCACGTCAATCAGATGCTGAAGGTGCCGGGAGCGGAGATTCGGGCGATTTGCGACATCGTGCCGGAGAAAGTCGCCCGCAACCAGGACACGGTCGAAAAGGCCGGGCAGCCGCGGCCGGCGGGGTACGACCGCGGGCCGTGGGACTTCAAGCGGCTGTGCGAGCAGGAGAACCTCGACCTCGTTTTCACCGCGACGCCGTGGGAGTGGCACGTGCCGGTTTGTGTCGCGGCGATGAAGGCGGGGAAGCACGCGGCGACGGAGGTGCCGGNNGATGATGGAGAACTGCTGCTACGACCGGGCGGAGATGATGGTCCTGCACATGGTCCGGCGCGGGGTGTTCGGCGAGGTGCTGCACGGGGAGTGCGGCTACCTGCACGACCTGCGGGCGGTCAAGTTCAGTGCCGAGGGCGAAGGGCTGTGGCGGCGGGCCCACGCGATGACGCGCAACGGCGATCTGTACCCCACGCACGGCCTCGGGCCAATCGCACAGTGCATGGACATCAATCGCGGCGACCGGTTCGACTACCTCGTGTCGATGAGCGGGCCGTCGCGCGGCTTGCAGCTCTATCAGCAGGAGCATCTGGCGGCGGACGACCCGCGGCGCAGCGAGAAATACGTGCTGGGCGACATGAACCTCACGCTCATCAAGACGGTCAACGGACGGACGATCTACCTCGTCCACGACACGAACCTGCCGCGGCCGTATAGCCGGATTCAGACGGTGCGGGGCACGCGCGGGGTGAAGATGGGGTATCCGGAGCGCATTCACATCGAGGGGCGGAGCCCGGCGGACGACTGGGAGCCGATGCTGGAGAAGTATGCGGAGGAGTTCGAGCACCCGCTATGGAAGTCCGAGGCGGTGAAGAAGGCCAGCGGCGGCCACGGCGGCATGGATTACCTCGAGGACTACCGGCTGATCCGCTGTCTGGTCGCCGGCGAGCCGCTGGACGCGGATGTGTATGACGCGGCGGCGTGGAGCTGCACTTCGGCGCTGACGGAGCAGTCGGTCGCGAAACGCAGCCGCGCGATGGATGTGCCGGACTTTACGCGCGGGGCGTGGAAGACGCGATCGCCGGTGGGCATCGTCGCGGGGTAGGGTTCGGCGCCTGCGGGGCGGCGCCGCCGCCGGTTGCTTCGGGTGGAACGGGGCACACGCGCACAGATCTTCGTCCCGGCGCAAAAAAGCTCCAGGCCGGGTCTTGACACGCCCGGGCCGCGTGCATAAAGTTCCGCAAATTGGTGATTTATTCATCACGAGGCGATATGACGTCGAAACACGACAGACAAGCCGCCCTGCTCCGCCTGGTCCGGCAGCGCGCCGTCGAAAGCCAGGGCGACCTGGTGCACTTGTTGAAAACAGCCGGTCTTCCGGCCACGCAGACGAGCGTCAGCCGCGATCTGCGCGAGCTCGGCCTGGTGAAGCTGGACGGCCGCTACCAGCGCGTGGACCGCGTGCGCCGGCCCCACGCGACAGCCGGCGCAGACCCCTTGCATGAATTAGTCAGCAGGGTCGACCCCGTCGGCGCCAACCTGATCGTCGTCCGCACCCCGATCGGGACCGCCAGCGCGGTTGCCGTCGCGCTCGACCAGCAGCGCAGCCCCGACATCGCGGGCACGGTCGCCGGCGACGACACGATCTTCATCGCCGTCCGCAGCCGCAGCGCTCAGGGCCGCGCCCTGGCGCTGCTCAGGCAATTGAGCACGCCGCAATGAGCGCCCGGCGGCGTGCGATCTGGCGAGGCCCGTCGGTCGGGCGCCGTGATCCAACCGCTCCAGTGTTTCGGGATATCCAGTGATGAACGAAAAAGTCGTCCTCGCGTACTCCGGCGGCCTCGACACCACGTACTGTGCCGTGTGGCTCCGGGAGCAAGGCTACGCCGTCCACACCTGCACGGTGCAGACCGGCGGCTTCGACGCCGACGAGCTGGCGGCGATCGCGGCCCGGGCCCGCACGCTCGGCGTCGTCGACCACTGCACGGTCGACGCGCGTCGCGAGCTGTGCGACGACTACCTGCGCTACCTGATCTTCGCGAACGCGCTGCGCGGGGACGTGTACCCGCTCAGCGTGTCGGCCGAGCGGATCGTGCAGGCCAAACGCTGTGCTCAGCACGGGATTGAGCGCGGCGCGGCGGCCCTGGCGCACGGCTCGACCGGGGCCGGCAACGACCAGGTGCGCTTCGACGTCGGCTTTCGCATTTTCGCCCCTGAACTCGCGATCCTCACGCCGATCCGCGACCAGGCCCTGACGCGCGAGCAGGAAGTCGCGTACCTGGGCGAGCGCGGCGTGCACGTGCCGCCCAAGACCGGCGTGTACTCGATCAACCGCGGATTGTGGGGCACGACGATCGGCGGCGCGGAGACGCACCGCAGCGACGGCGTGCTGCCGGAGGACGCGTACGTCCTCACGCCGCCCCCGGAGCGCCGCCCCACCACACCCGAGGAGGTCGCGATCCGGTTCGCGCGAGGGGTGCCGGTCGCGCTGGGTGGCACGGCGCTCGAGCCCGTGCGCCTCATCGAGACGCTCAACGAGCAGGCTGGGCGGCACGGCGTCGGACGCGGCGTGCACGTCGGCGACACGATCCTGGGCATCAAAGGCCGGGTGGCGTTCGAGGCCCCCGCCGCGCTCGTGCTCATCGCCGCCCACCGCGAGCTGGAGAAGCTGGTGCTTTCGCGGCAACAGCTCTTGTGGAAACGCACGCTCGGCGACCTGTACGCCTCGCTGCTCCACGAAGCCCGCTTTTTCGACCCGCTGATGCGCGACCTCGAGGCCTTTTTGCTCTCGTCGCAGCGAACGGTGAGCGGCGAGGTTCGCGTCCGGCTTTTCGCGGGCCAAGCGACCGTCCTCGGCGCGACCAGTCCTTACTCGCTGCTCGGTGCCGGGGCGCGCTACGGCGAGACCAGCAGCTTGTGGACGGGTGCGGAAGCCGCCGCGTTCTCGAAAATCTATGGCCTGCAGGACTGGCTCCTCGCCCGCGCCGCGACCGAGGGAGATGCCGCCGATGCGACTGTGGATTGACAAGATCGCCTCGGCGACGGCCAACGTCGCTCTGCGCCGCGATGTGCGCCTGACGCCGGACATCGTGGCGCGCGAGGGGTACGTCATCGCGGGCCGCGTGCACGGCGAGAAGACGACCTACAACCAGCTCGAGGACCTGTACGGGCGGATGGTCACGGTGCACGACGGCGACGTGATCGCGGGCGTGCTCGGCGAGCGACATGCGTTGCAGGGCTACGCCGGCGACGTGCCGCCGGTCATCGCGGTCGGCGATACCCTGCAACTGCTGAACCTGGGCGGCGTCATCGGGCGGTGCACATCGCAAAACCCCGACGTCGGCCGGCCGTTCGACGTCGAAGTGCTCGGCAGCGTCCTCGTTTTCCCAGATTTCGAGGATCGCAACGGCGTCCCGGCACACATCGGCATGAACGCCGTCACGGCCCCGCCCGGACGGCTGCCACCGGTGCCGGTGGTCTATGTGATCGGCACGTGCATGAACAGCGGCAAGACTTCGGCCGCGTGCCAGCTCGTCCGGGAGCTCGCCAAGCGGGGCACGGCGGTCGGCGCGTGCAAGCTAACGGGCATTTCACTGCGGCGGGACGTGCTGCAAATGCGGGACTACGGCGCGCGGTGGGCCGTGTCGTTCACAGACGCCGGTGCGGTTTCGACCAATCCCGCGAGCGCCGTGGGCGTGTCGCGCACCCTGCTCGGACACCTGGTCCACGCGGGCGCGGAGGTCATCGTCGCCGAGTTGGGGGACGGGATTCTCGGCGAATACGGCGTCGGACAAATTCTGGCCGAGTCGGAGCTGATGAACCTGGCGGGCGCGATCGTGCTGTGCGCGAACGATCCGGTCGGGGCATGGGGCGCGCAGCAGGTCTTGCAGCAACGTTACGGGCTCGCGATCGACGTGGTCAGCGGCCCGACGACCGACAACGCCGTCGGCACGCGCTACGTGCGCGAGCAGCTCGGGCTCGCGGCGTTCAACGCGCGGACGCACGGCGGCGAGCTGGGGGGATTTGTGGCCGGCAAGATCGCGCAGCGGGCGGCGGAGGTGCGGCCGTGAGCCGGCCCATCCACGTCGCCATTCTGGGCGGGCGCGGCTACGGCGCCGGCGAGCTGCTGCGTCTGCTGACCCAGCACCCCGCCGTCACGGTCGTGTCGGTGACGTCTGCCTCGCGCCCGGGGGTGCCGCTCGATCAGGTACATCCGCATCTGCGCGGCTTCTACGACATGAAGCTCGCCGAGTCGGTCGACGTGGAGCGGCTTGTGGCGGCGAAGCACGCGGTGGTTTTTTCTGCGTTGCCGCATGGCGCGAGCGCGCCGGCGATCGCGCGGTTGCTGGGGGAGGGCGAGGCGACCGCCCAACCTGGGCGTACGGCTCGGCAGGAGCCTCGCCCTCCCGATGGTGTCCGGGAGCGACTGCGGGTCATCGATCTTTCGGGCGATTTCCGGCTGCGCGACGCGGACCTGCATCGGGAACACTACCCGGACACGCCGCTGCTGCCCGAGCTACGCGAGCAGTTCGTATATGGGTTGCCAGAACTGTCACGCGACCGAATCCGCAGCGCACGGTGCGTCGCCAATCCGGGCTGCCTCGCGGCGGCGTCGATCCTGGCGGCGGCGCCGCTGGCCGAGGCGGGGTTCGCCGGCACGCTCGCGATCGATGCCAAGACCGGCTCGTCGGGCTCCGGTCGGGAGCTCAAGGAGACGACGCATCACCCGACGCGACATGCGGATTTCCGAGCATACAAGCCGCTGGCCCACCAGCACGAGCCGGAGATCCTGCAAGCGCTCGGCGATCCGCGCGGCCAGCGGATTCAGACCAGCTTCGTGGCCCAGAGCCTTGACGTGGCGCGCGGCATCTATGTGACGGTGCATGCGACGCTGGCGGACACGGTGCTCGGTGGAGCGGCGCCATGCGGCTCGGCGGGAGCCTCGCCCTCCCCCGTCGGCGACAAGGGGCCAGCGCTACAGCAGCGGTACCGCGAGTTTTACGCGGGCAGCCCGTTCGTGCGCATCGTCGACGAGCCGCCGGCGTTGCAGAATGTCGTCGGCGCGAACTTCTGCGACATCGCGGTCGCGTGCCGGGGGCGACAGGTGATCGTGATGGCCGCGCTCGACAATCTGGTGAAAGGAATGGCTGGTGCGGCCATTCAGAACATGAACTTGATGTGCGGCCTGTCCGAGACGACCGGGCTGTGGGCGCCGTCGTTTCGACCGGCATAGGAGAACCCCGTGCGACATTGGGTCAGCATGTTTGATTACGAACCGCGCGAGCTAGCCGAGCTCGTCGCACTCGCCCGCTGGCTCAAGGCCGGCGAGACCGGCGACGAGGCCGCCGCGCTGCGCGGGCGAATCCTCGTCATGGTCTTCTTCAACCCGTCGCTGCGGACGCGGACCTCTTTCGAGGCCGCCATGCTGCGGTATGGCGGGCACCCGATCTGTCTGAACGTCGGCGGCGACACGTGGCAGCTCGAACACCGCGACAGCGTCGTCATGGACGGCGCAGCCGCCGAGCACATCCGCGAGGCCGCCCCGGTGCTGAGCCGCTACGGTGACGCGCTGGCGGTCCGCACGTTTGCCGCCATGAAGAGCGCGGCGGAGGACGCCGCGGACCTGGTGATCCGCAGCTTCGCGCGGCACGCGACCGTGCCGGTGATCAACATGGAGTCGGCCGCCGAGCATCCGTGCCAGGGGCTCGCGGACTGGATGACCGTGGATGAGAAGCTCGACGGCACGCGCGGCCGCCGTTTCGTCGTCACGTGGGCGCCGCAGGCCAAGGGGCTGCCGATGGCGGTGCCGCACTCCGCCGTGCTGGCGGCGGCCGCGGCGGGCATGAACGTGACGGTCGCCCATCCGCCGGGGTACGAGTTGAACGCGGGCATTCTCGATCGGGCCGCGAGTTGGTGTCAGAGCGCCGGTGCGACGTTCAACGTGACGCACGAGCAGCGCGCCGCATGCCGCCAAGCCGACGCGGTGTATGTAAAGAGCTGGGGCAGCACTGGTCTGTATGGCCAGCCGGACGAACAGAAGGCCAGTTTCCGGCGCTACGCCGATTGGATGGTCACGCCGGATCATCTTGGGCCGCACACGATCATGTTGCACTGTCTGCCGGTGCGGCGGAACGTGGTGATCGCCGACGGCGCGCTGGACGATCCGCGCAGCGTGGTGGTCGATCAGGCGGAGAACCGGATGTGGACGCAGGCGGCGATTCTGAGCCGGCTGTTGAGCCCGCGCGACCGAGGTCACTGATGCAACTGCAAGCCAATCTGAATGCGCTGCGGACGGCGATCCCGTACATCCGTGCGTACAAGGGCCGCGTCTTCGTCGTCAAGCTGGGCGGACAGCTTTGCGAGCCGGGCAAGATCCTCGACAACCTGGTGGACCAGCTCGCCCTGCTCCACCAACTCGGCATCAAGCTGGTCGTCGTCCACGGCGGCGGACCGCAGGCCGACGCACTGGCCGCGCGGCTGGACGTGCCGGTCCGGGTTTTCGCGGGCCGCCGCATCACGGACGACGCGACGCTGGAAGTCGTCAAGATGGCGTTCGCGGGCACTGTCAACACGAACGTCGTGTCCGCGTTTCGCAAGACCGGGGTCCCGGCGGTGGGGCTGACCGGCACGGACGGCGGGCTGCTCACGGCGCAGAAGCGGCCGCCGCAGAACCTACGCGACCCTGCGAGCGGGGAGACGCGCGACGTGGATTTCGGCCACGTCGGCGACATCGTCGCGGTCAACGTGGAGATGCTGAAGCACCTGCTCGCCGGCGAGCTGGTTCCGGTGATTTGCGCGCTGGCCGCCGACGCGGCGGGGCAGTTGTTCAACGTGAACGCGGATACGGTCGCGGCACACCTCGCGGTGGCCGTCGGCGCGGCCAAGTACTTCCTAATCAGCAACGTGGACGGAGTGCTGCGCGACCCGCGCGACCCGGGCACGCTGCAATCGTATCTCGATCTCGCGGGGCTCGATGAACTGCTCGAGGCCGGCGCCATCAGCGGCGGTATGTTGCCCAAGCTGGCGTCCTGCCGCGACGCGCTGGCCGGCGGCGTCCCGCGCGTGCACATCATCAACGGCCTCGTGCAGGACACGCTGCTCGGCGAGGTGTTTACGAACGAGGGTTGCGGGACGCTCATCGTGGCGAAACGCAATGGGCAGAAGAACGGCAACGCGGAGGCGACAGCCAAGTGATCGAGCGGCTGGCACGTTATGTCGCAATCCCCAGCCTTTCGCGCCAGGAGAGCGCGCTGGCCGACCAGGTCAGCGCGGACCTGGCGCGACACGATCTACTGGTGCAGCGACGCGGCAACAACGTGTGGTGCACGCTCGGCGACGCCGCGCGGCCGCGGCTGCTGCTCAACTCGCACCTGGATACGGTGCCGGCGGCGGCCGGCTGGACGGGCGATCCGTGGCAGCCGCAAGGGCGACCCGCGCGGGTCACAGGCCTCGGCGCGAACGATGCGAAGGGCTGCGCTGTCGCGCTGCTCGAAGCCGTGCTCCGCGTCCAGGCGCGGCTGCAACATGGCGAACGGCTCGGCGGCACGATCGTGCTGGCGCTGACCGCGGAGGAGGAAACCAGCGGGGAGGGGCTGGGCACGATCCTGCCGGAACTCACGCCGCTGGACGCCGCGCTCGTTGGCGAGCCGACGGGCTTCGTGCCGATGACGGCGCAGCGCGGGCTGCTGGTGCTGCGCGGCGTGGCGAGGGGTCGCAGCGGACATCCGGCCCACACGCCGCCGAGCGTGGCCCAGAACGCCATCCTGACCGCGGCCCACGATTTCACCGCGCTGCAGAGCTTTGACTGGGGCCCGCCGCACCCGATGCTGGGACGCCGCCATGCGCATGTAACGCGGATCCACGGCGGCATCGCGAACAACGTCATCCCGGATGCGTGCGAGTTCATCCTGGACGTGCGCACGACGCCGCTGGAGTCGCACCCGGTCCTGCACGCGCGGCTTGCTGGAGCGTTGGCCAGCGAGCTGCACGTGCATAGCGACCGGCTTGTACCGGTCGAGACAGCCGTCGAGGAGCCCATCGTGCGGGCGGTCCTGCGGGCTCGGCCCGGCGTCCGTCCGACCGGCAGTCCGGCCATGAGCGACATGGTGTTCCTCGCCGGGATTCCGAGCGTGAAGATCGGTCCGGGCGAACCGTCCCGCTCGCACACCGCGGACGAGTACCTCGCGGCAGACGAGCTGCTGGACGGTGTGGAGACGTACGAGCGGATCGTCCACGCGTACTTCGCGTTGGCGCGGGGAGAGCGGGCCGTGTGCCGCGGCCGTGTCGGTCACGAGACCGGTTGACCAGGATGCGAGCATGAGCCAGCAACCGACACGCTTGTGGGACAAAGGCACGCCGGTGGACGAGGCGGTACACCGGTTCACCGTGGGCGACGACCCGCAGTGGGACCAGCACCTCGTGCACTGGGACTGCCTGGGCTCGGCGGCACACGCGCATACGCTGGCCGCCGCCGGCCTGCTGACCGCCGATGAACTGGCCAGCCTACTCGCCGGCCTGGCGGAGATCGACGCGCGGCACAGGGCGGGGCAGTTCGCGATTCCGCCGGCGCTGGAGGACGGGCACACGGCGATCGAGGCGTATCTGGCACAGCGTTGCGGCGAAGTGGGGACAAAGATCCACGCGGGACGCTCGCGCAACGACCAGGTGGCGACCGCGCTGCGCCTGTCCATGCGGCACCACGCGCTGCGGTGGCTGGACCTGCTCGGCGAGTTCGTCGCCGCGGCATTGGCCCGCATCGAGCGCGACGGCGACGTGCCGATGCCGGGGTACACGCACATGCAGCCGGCCATGCCGTCGAGCGTCGGCCTGTGGCTGCATGCGTCGGTCGAAGCGGCGCTGGAGCAGATGCACGCGACGTTCGATCTGTTGCGACGGCTGGACACGTGCCCGCTCGGGACGGGCGCCGGTTTGGGCGTGCCCCTTGCTCTGGACCGGGCGCTGACGGCGCGGCTGCTTGGCTTTTCGCGCGTGCAGCGGAGCCCACTGGACGTGCAGAACGCACGCGGGCGGATGGAAACGTACTTCGTGCGGGTCGCGGCCGACATCGGCGCGGTGCTCGCGAAACTGGCCAACGATTTGTGGCTGTTCTCAACGGCCGAATTCGACTTCTGCCGCCTGCCGGACGCGCTGACGACCGGTTCCTCGATTATGCCGCAGAAGCGGAATGCGGACGTGCTGGAGCTGCTGCGGGCACACGCCGCACGGCTGCCAGCGCGGCTGGTGGAGTTGGCGCTGGTCGCCGGCAAGCTGCCGTCGGGCTACCAGCGCGACTTGCAGCTCACGAAGGAACCGACGATCCGCGCGGCGCTCGAGATCGAGGAGATGCTGCCGGTCGCGGGGCGCGTCGTGGGGGAATTCACCCTCAATCGGGCCAAGCTCGCGGCGGCCATGCGGCCGGAGCTGTACGCGACGCACGCGGCGCTCGCGCTGACGCAGAGCGGCGTGCCGTTTCGGGAGGCATACCGACGGGTCGCCGAGGAGCTGCGTGCCGGACGCTTTCAGCCGGCGGAGTTGGCGGCGTGGCGCGAGAGCGACGGGCGTCTGCCCGCCGGCGTGCTGGGCGAAGTGCGGACCGAGTGGTCGTCGCTCAAGAGCCGCGCCGAGGAGCTACGGAGGCGAATCAAGGGAGCCGAAGCGGCGGTGCTGGCATCCAATGGGGGCGACCCGGGCGCATAGTGCGCGCGACGGCGGCCGCTACTTACCCGCCAAACACCCGCTGAAACAACGCCGCGTCCGCGAGGTCCACGTCGCCGTCGTGGTCGAAATCGAAGGCGGCGAGTGTGATTCCCGTGCAGGTCGGGGATGGGGGGATGGGCGGGAGGTCCGGGCCGGCAGCCACGTCCGCCAGCACCGCAGCATCGGCGACGTCCACGTGGCCGTCGGCGTTGAAGTCGCCGGCGGCGATCGTCTCGCAGGCGTCCACGACGCCGTTGGCGTTGCAGTCGGAATTCGGCAGCAGGACGACGCGGACGTTGTCGTAGACAACGAAGTTGTCGGCGGCCGGGTTCGCGATCGATGCGTACGGGTCCATGTAACCGAGCAGAGCGGTGCCGGTGGTGACTGGCGGATTCGTGATCGTCGCGAGGCGTACGCCGTCGAGCCGCCACTCGATCTTGTTGCCGATCTGGCGGACCTCGACCTCGACCCACTGCTTGCCGGGGGCGCCAAGCGTCTCGAAGGGCGGGGACGTGAAGAGCTGCTTGTACAGCGCGTCCGTGTGGTCCAGGCTGTGGGGGACGTACACGCCGGAGCCGATCGCGTATTCGGTCGGGCCGGCGTAGGCGCGGTAGTCGTCGGACGCGCCGCCCTCGCCGTCGACGGCGAAGGAGTAGCCGTCGCTGGCGGCGTTGTTGGGCCAGACGACGCGGGTACCGGACTGGTTGAGGCCGGCGAGCATGAACTCGGTGGAGCCGCTGCCGCCGCCGGCGCCGCCGTTGTAGTTCAGCCACATGTCGAAGCGGAGGGCGTAGTCGCCGGTGAGAGCGACGCCGATGGGGTAGGCGCTGAGAGCTTCCGGGGCAGGAGTGTTGGGGTCCTTGTTGACGGTGAACTTGACGCCGATGGTCGTGGCGCCTTGCGAATTGGGGGCGGACGGGATGCCGCGCGTACTGTAGTCGAACGCGAAGTCGGCGGTGTAGTCACTCGACGAGGTATACAGGTGCCAGTTTGAGGCCGACGTGCCGCCGTCGAAATCGTCGTCAAAGACGGCGACTTCGGCATTCGGGTCCCCGGCCGCGCAGCAGCCGTTCACGAAGCGGGTCTGGAGCTCGTTCCATAGCTCCGTCCGCGTCCCGTCATAGTTGAGGGCCCACATACCCACGCCCTGCAGGTTCTGGTCCTGCGCGAGCTGGTACTTCAACCCCAGGCTCTGCGCGTCGTCGTACCAGACCTGGTGCCACGTGTTCGGGTCCTGGTAGTAATACCACGGCGTCTGCGAGATCGTGTCCCACTGGCGGCCGTAGATCTGCGAGTTGGGCTGGTCGTTACGGAAGAACGTCGCGCCGACCCAACTGACGACGGCCGCGCGGGGCGACGACGACCCCGTCGTCCAATGGCCGCCGTAGTACGGCAGGCCGAGGATGAGCTTGTCGGGGTGCACCTGCGTGACGGGGTAATACTGGGACAAGACCGTGTTGGTGATGCAGATGCCGCTGCCGCTGGCGGTCAGAGGGGAATTCGGGCCGGTATAGGTGTTCCAGCTCCCGGCGAACGCATAGCCCATGATGAAGATGCCGTCGCAACTGTTGGCGAGCGCCGCCAGGTCCCAGCCGGAGGCGAGCGCGGGGCCGGCAAAGGTTACTTCGCTGCCGGGGATCTGCGTGTGCATGTACGCGGTCAGATCGGCCATGAAGAGCTGGACGGTCGAGCGCCAGGTGCCGCTGCCCTCGAAGTCGATGTTCAGGCCGTCGGCGCTGCCCTGGAGCATCCGGGCCTTCATATTCGCGAAGAAGTTCGCCTTGTACGTCGCGTTGTTGATGAGCGTCGAGATGGACGTGTCGTTGAAGAGCGTCGCGACGAGAATCACTTTCACGCCGTTGGCGTGGGCGGAGTTGATGACGCTCGTCCACGGCCAGCTATGGGCATTGCTGACCGAGCCGTCGCTGGCCACATCGACCGAGAAGCACGCGATGTGCGTGATCAGATTCCAGTGCATGTTGGTGGCGCCTTCCCAATAGGGCAAGTAGCCGAAGATGGTGCGACAGGGCCGGGCTGTGCGCGGCGACTGCAACGGCAGGATCGGCTCGCCCGGGCGACCGAGCAAGTCGGGCGACGTGGGCGTGTCGCGATGCGCCTCCAGCTCCTGCTGATGGACGCTGACGAACGCCGGCGTGGGGTCCGGCGTGGGCTCCGGCGCGGGAACGTCTCCGGTGTCCTGGAGAGCCAACGCGGTGCCGATTCTTCCAATGGTCAACGCCGCAAGAATGAGACAGATACGCATCGCCAGCGCCTCGCTCCCCCTCCACATGACTATACATCGGCGGTCCCGGGTGGCGCCTGCGAATTCTCGCGGGCGGCGGGAAGGCACGTGAGGAGGTCGTGGGTGGCGCGCCCTGATGCTACAGCTCGGGGGCGGGGAAGGCGCGGGCCATCGTTTCCAGGTGGGCCCAGTTCTCGCGGATCTGCGCCTGCAGCGCGTCGAGGTCCAGTGTTTGCGACTTGTACCGGCGCTGCCGCTTGATGTAGTCCTGGAGCGGCGTGCCGTCCGGGCGGGCGTTGATCCGATAACGTCGGCCGCCATAGACCTCGTAGAGCGGGAAGAGCCCGCAGCGCACCGCCGTGTCGATCAGGTCCACGCTGTCGCCCGGCTCGGACTTCCAGCCGGTCGGACACGGGGAGAGCATCAGCAGGAAGCGGAAGCCCTTCATCTTGCGCGCGGTCTTCACCTTGCGCATGAAGTCGTCGCGGTGGGCGACGGACAGCGTCGCCGCGTACGGCACGCGGTGGGCCGCGACGAGCGCCATGATGTCCTTCTTGGGCTCGAGCTTGCCCGCGGTGGTGGTGCTGGTCTTCACGCCCTGCGGCGTGGCGCTGCTGCGCTGGCCGCCGGTGTTGCCGTAGATTTCGTTGTCGTAGCAGATGTAGAGGAGGTCCTCGTTGCGTTCGGCGGCGGCGGACCAGGTGGCGACGCCGATGTCGTAGGTGCCGCCGTCGCCGGTCCAGCAGACGGTCAGCTCGTCCTCTTCGTTCATCGCGTAAACGGAGGAGACGCCGGTCGCGACGGATGCGGCGCTGGCGAACGTGCACGCGACGGTCGGCACGCCGTAGGCGCTGGTCGGGAACGTGCCGGCGGTGACGATGCCGCAACAGGCGGGGATGCACATCGTTGGGCGCTCGCCGTCGAGCGCCTGTTCGAGCCATTGGAGCCCGATCGACATCCCGCAGCCGGCGCAGTTCGTGTTGCCGGGCCGCAGAATCCCGTCGCAGCGCGCCTCAGGCGGTATCACCGGCGCGGTAGTCATGAGAGCACCTCTTTCCAGACCGGCTCGCTGGCGGCGGTCCGTGCGTTGAGATCATCGACGATCTCGTCGAGGATGGCCGGGGTCACATCGCCGCCGCCGAGCCCCACCAGGTAGTCCTGGAGCAGCAGGCCGGGCTTTTCGCGCAGGCTGGTGGCGATCTCGGTCCAGAAGATGCCGCCGGAGCCGGGCGAGTGGTTGCGGTCGAGGACGCCGACGCGTTTGGCGTGCCCGACCGCCCGCATGTAATCCTGCCGCGGGAAGGGGCGGAACAGCTTGGCTTTGATCAGGCCGATCTTCTGGCCGCGCTCGCGCCGCCGCTTCACGACGTTGCGGAGCGTCCGCGCCATCGTGTTGCAGGCGATCAGCACCGTTTCGGCGTCCTCGGTGTGCTCGGCCGACAGCGTGCCGTGCGGCCGGCGGCCGAAGATCTTCTCGAACTCGTCGATCGCCTCGGCGAGCACCTGCGGCACGCGGTCCATCGCCGCCTGAATCTCCATGCGATGCCGCTCGGTGTCGTGTGGGAAGATCATCCCGCCGACGGTGACGCCCTTGCCGCGCAGGCGGTGCGGCAGGTCGAGCGGCGGCAGATAGCGGTCCACCTGCTCCTGTTCGGGCAGATCGACGACCATCTGCGTATGCGAGACGACGAAGCCGTCCTCGGCGACGAGCGCCGGCAGCAGCACGCGCGGGTCCTCGCTCACGCGGAAGGCGAGCAGGATCGTGTCCACCAAGTCCTGATGCGATTCGGTGTAGAGCTGCAACCACGCCGCGTCCCGCAGGGCCAGCGTGTCGCCCTGGTCGGTCCAGATGTTCCACGGCGGGCCAAGCGTGCGGTTGACGCCGATCATGACGATCGGCAGTCGGTAATAGCCGGCGGCGAAGACGTTCTCGGTCATGTAGGAGAGGCCGTTGGACGAGCTGGCGGTGAACGAGCGGGCGCCCGCGAGCGAGCCGCCAATGCACACGCCCATCGCGCTGTGCTCGGATTCGACCGCCACGACGCGGCCCTTGGTGAACTTGAAGTCACGCAGGAACTCGACGATTTCGGTTTGCGGCGTAATGGGGTACGCACCGCAGATCGCGCCGCGCGCCTTGCGGTTGGCTTCGCCGGCCAGCGCCAGCGTGTACCCGGCCGCGTTGTTCCCGGTCACCAGTTCGCGTGCCACGTAGGTCTCCCGTTCAAGCGCTGCGGGGCGACGTTACAGCTCCGCCATGTATACGACGCCGCGGGGGCATTGCGACGCACAAATCCCGCAGCCCTTGCAGTAGTCGTAGTCGAATTCGTAATTGCCGGACCCGCGATGCACCATGATGCCTTCCGGGCAGTAGGACAGACAGCGGTCGCATTCGTTGCACACGCCGCAGCTCAGGCAACGGTTGGCTTCGATCGTCGCGGCGGGGCGGCCGGGCTCGTCCAGGAGGCCGAGGCGGACCTCGGTGAAGCTGCCGCGCCGCACGTCGGGCGGCAGGATGACGCCGCGCTCGCGGGGCGCGTGGGCAAAAACGTGCATCGTGATGCGGTCGGGGCCGGCGACCTCGGGCGGCGCGGGCGGGAACAAGTCTTCGCCCGTCAGCGTGCGGTGAATGTGCAGCGCGGCGCGGCGTCCGCTGCCGATTGCGGCCGTCACCGTGCCCTCGTTCGTCGCGAAATCGCCGCCGGCGAAGATGGGCGCACCCGTCAACCCGGCGAGCTTCAGACCGTCGCGCACCTCGGAGCCCTCAGGATAGATCGACAAGTCCGGCGTCTGGCCGAGCGCGAGGATGACCTTGTCGCACCGGACCTCGAATTGCGAATCTTCGCTCTCGATGGGGACCGGCGCCCGCCGCCCAGAGGCATCGGGCTCGCCCAGCCTCATGCGCTGGCAGGTCAGCACGGGCCCCAGCGCGTCCTCGTGCAGCCGCAGCGGCGCGACCAGCTCCGACAGCTCGACGCCCTCTTCCAGCGCCTCGTCGATTTCCTCCTTGATCGCGGGCATTTCGGCCCGCGTCCGGCGATAGAGGATGTGCACGCTGCGGGCGCCGAGGCGGCGGGCCGAGCGGGCGGCATCTATCGCGGTGTTTCCGCCGCCGATGACCGCGACGCGTTGCGCGATCAGGTTCTCCTGCCCGTGCCGGGCGCGGTCGAGAAAGTCGATGCCTTGCACGGCAATCCCCGGCGCGTCCTGCCCTAAGCGCAGGGCGCGCGATTCCTGCAAGCCCGTCGCGACGAAGACCGCGGCGAACTGGTGCGACATCTCGAGCAGCCGCCTTCGGTCGATGGTCTGGTTCGTCTTGACCTCGACGCCGTGGCGAACGATGAAGCTGATCTCGCGGTCGAGCACGTCGCGCGGGAGGCGGTAGCTGGGGATGCCGGTGCGCATGACGCCGCCCAGCTCCGCGCCCACCTCGAACAGCGTCACGCGGTAGCCACGCCGTGCCAGGTGATAGGTCGCGCTCAGTCCCGCGGGCCCCGAGCCGATGACGGCGATCTGCTCGGCGCGCTTCGGCTTCGTCACGTCCGGCCAGCGGGCGTGATCGGCCAGGTAACGCTCGATTTCGCGGACATTGACCGCCTCATCATGCTCCCGGCGGTTGCATGCTTCCATGCACGGCGCGGGGCAGACGCGGCCGCAGATGCCGGGGAGCGGTGACGTTTGCAGGATGAGGCGCAGCCCCTCGTCGAATTCCTTCTTCGCGGCGGCCTGCACGAAGCCGCGCACGTCATTGCCCGCGGGGCAGCCGTCGTTGCAGGGCGGCGTGAGCTGGTGGCGCTTCGGCTGGCGGCTCGCCCAATCGCCGGTGTGAATCGTCGGCAACCCGCCGAGGTCGCGGTCGAGGATGCTCGCCACGCGGCCCGACACGCGGACGCGCGCGGTGGGCTCGATCTTGCCCGGCGCTTGCTGCGTGCGGACGCTTTCAAAGGCCTGCTGCCCGGAGCTCAGGTTCGCTCCGCCGAACCCCACCTCGTCCATCGCTCCCTTGACGTCGGGGAGCGCGAGTCCCAACACCTTCATCACGGCGCCGAGTATCGTCGTGTTGACGATCGGCACCGCCCGCGTGCCGAGTCCGTTGGCCACGGCGATGCCGGTGGCGTCCACGGTGGCCACGCGCCGCCCGGGGAACTGGGCGACATAAGCGTCCGGCCCCTCGGGCGAATTGAGAATCAGCCAACCGCCCGGCTTGAGCCCGCTGACGACCCGCGGCCCGATCAGCGTACGGTCGAGGACGATGACGTGATCCGGCTCGAGGATCTGGTTGTGATTGGTGATTTCCTCGTCATCAATCCGCACAAACGCCTGTATCGGGGCCCCGGAGCGCTCGGCGGCGTACACGCCGAACGCCTGCACGTACTGGCCGCGCAGGAAATAGGCCGACGCGATGAGCTTCGCCAGCGTGACCCCGCCCTGCCCGCCCCGTCCGTGGATTGCGATCTCGATCATGGACTCACCCAACTTCAGGCCAGCGCGGGGCGTACACATCCCGTCTGCTGCGGTCGGCGGGCGAACGCCGGGCGGTTTCGTGCCCGCCGTGAGCGGACAGCGCGGCTGCGTTCGCCTGTTGTCGCCAAGCAAGACGCCTTCAGGAGATTGTACTCCAGCGCCGCGGTCGCGCAAACGAGGCGGCCACGCTTATGCCGGATCGCCACCGGCCCCCCGGATGCGTGTTGCCGGGCCGCCACCCGGGCTACAGCGTCGTCTTCATCCCGTGCTTCTGCCACTCGGCGATCAGGCCCCGGAACTCGTCGATGGCCAGCTTCAGCCGCGCGGTCGTCTCCAGCAGGCTATCGTACAGCCGGTTGTCCATGAACAGTTGTCCGACGTTGCCCTTGCCGCTGGTGACCTGCTCGCTCAGCACGTTCAGGTTGTCGAGGATGCGGTCGGCGCGGTCGAGCGCGTCGACGAGCGCCCGGGCGACTTCCGTGACGCGCGTGTCCAGATTCTCCATCTTCTTGTTCGCGTTCGCCATCATCTCGCGTCCGTCGGCGAGCAATTGCCGGGCGTCTTTCACGGCCGCGTCGAAGTCCGTCATGAGCCGCTGCCCCTTCTCAGACATGTCGCGGACGTTGGCGACAGTCTCGCGCAGTTGACTCTTCACGTTCGGGTCACCCAGCACCTCGTTGAAGTGCTTTAGCGACGCGTCGAACCGGGCCGCCGCACTCGAAATGTTGCCCTGCACGGCGCCGCGGTCGACTTGGTCCGGGCTTCGCTTCTGGAACAGATCTTGCAACTCGTTGAGCACGGGGGTCATGGCTTCGGCCGCATCGCCGATCTGCCGCGCGACCGTCTCGAACTTCCCGACGACTCCCGGCGGGAGGATCGAGTCCAGCGCCGGGCGAGTCCTACCCATTAACGTGGCGCCCGCGGCCAACAGGGGCGCGTCGGCCGGCCCCGGGTCGATCTCGATCGGCGGCCGTCCCTGTCCGAACATGCCCGTGCCCGTCTGGGCCGTGGCCCCCTCGTGAATCGAGCTGCTATAGCGCTTCTGGATCGCGACGATCACGTCGACCCCCTTATCCAGCCGCGCCAGATCGACGAGATCGACGCTGGAAACCTCGCCGATCCTCATCCCGCGGACCGTCACGAGATTCCCCATGCGGATGCTGCCGGCATCGTCGAAGTTGATGTGCAGCAGGTAGCGTCCGCCGCTGAGCCAGCTTGGCCCCTGTCCGAAGAGCACGACCAGAGCTGCGAGAGCGACCAGTCCGCACGCGACGAAGACCCCCACCCACACGTTCCGACGCATCTCGTCCATGGCTTGCGCTCCGTCTTTTCGCGACTGCCGTGAACTACTCGTCCGGCCGCGGGTATTACCCGTAGACCCGCTGGATTGTCACGCGGCGGTGGCAATACTACACTGTACGCGCGCACAGGAGAATGTCGTGACGCAGAAGTTCCCCGGCAAGAAGGTCCTCATCGTCGACGACGACCCCGATATCCTGGTGGCCGTCAGCGCCGCCCTCAAGGACACCGATGTGACGCTCCAGACGGCCGCGGACGGGAACGCCGCCGTGTCCAAGGCCGAAGAGTTCGCCCCCGACCTGGTGATCCTCGACATCATGCTCCCGGGCAAGAGCGGCTTCCTCGTGCTCGAGAAGCTGCGCCAGGGCAAGCCGCGCGGCCAGGGTCCGCGCGTCATCATGATCACGGGCAACGCCGGTAAGCGGCATCGCCAGTACGCCGAGGCGCTCGGCGTGGACGGCTACCTCAACAAGCCCTTCCGCATGGATCAACTCGTCGAGGAAGCGGAACGGCTGCTGGCCAAATAGGATGCCCGGGGAACGGCTGTCAGCGTGGCTGGAATCGTACGGCCTCGGCTGGCGCGAGGCGCTCGATTGCGCTGGCCAGAAGGGGTATTGCAGTGTACGAATCGGCACCGCCTGTTTGCGCGACGTTCAGCACCGCGGGGGGGCAACCGGTCGACGTCCTGTCCGGCGACGGCGTGGTCGGTTCCGCTGCGATCGTCGGAAATGCGGGGGACGTGGTCCCCGTCATCCGTCGCGACGCCGGCGCCGGTGTTGACGCGCTGCGACAGGGTCGGGAGTATACCGAGAGCTTGTGCGGCCGGATCCGTGGGCGCTGGCGGCGTGACGGGTGCCGGCGGGTTATAGGACGTCATCGTTCTTGAATTCCACTGGAGGATGGTCGAATGCGACGAATGCCCATGTATCTGTGCCTCGTGGTCATCGCACTAGCCGGCTGCGAAACCGCGCCCAGCTCCCAGGCCCCCAAAGCCCGGGTCGAGGCGAAGCCGGCCGCAGCGGCAAAGACGGAACCGAAGGCCACGCCGGCCCCCACCACGCAGCCGGCACCCGCGCAGCCAGCCGAGCCGGAAAAGCCGGCGACGACGCAACCGGCTTATGACCAGGGGCCGCTGAAGGCGGAGATCGACGCGATGCGGGAGGTCCGCACCGCGTACGCCGATTCCGCGGAACGCAGCGCCATGGAGTCTAACTTCGCCATGCGCCTGCGCCTGCAAGGCGAGAAGATCAAGCACATCGTGCGGCTGGGCAACGTCATCCTGACCAACGTGGTCGACGACACTGGACACTCGATGGTCGACCCCAATCTGTACACCGCCCAGGATCAGACCATGATGCATCCGGCCCAGCAGATCCCCGCGGACCAACTGGCCCACGACGGCCTGCGGCTGGGTGCAAAGGCCAACCTGCCGGCCCGCGGCGCCCGCCAGATCAAGCTTCTGAAGGGCACCATCCGCCTCGTGCTCGCTGACAAGACCGAGAAGATCACGATCCTCAACCCGCTGCAATTCCTCGGCCGTCGGATCGTCGACCCGCGCCTCAAGCAACTGGGCCTCGAAATCGAGTTCATGTCGCCCACCGCGTTCTCCCAGCCGCCGCCGGCCGACCGCACGATCATCCTCCGGTACCAGACGAAGCCGGACAACGTCCAGAGCGTGGCGTTCTTTGACGGCAACATGCAGCCGATGCGCTATCGCGAAACACACATCGCGACCGCGGCGGGCGAAGACTGCTCGGCGTACATGTTCGATGCCCCCGCCTTCAACGACGAGATGCAACTCGTCCTTGAGGTCCACCCGGAAGTCGAGGACATTCAGATGCCCATCGAGGCCGCGAACGTGCCGCTGCCATAGAGCGGTTTTTCGAAGGCGCCCGGCGTCGATCGGAAGTGTGAGCGCGGCGCGCGGGAATTGCCGAGCCGCGGCTGGCCGGGAGGTACGCCCTCCCCCAGGCCACAAGACCGGCTTTTTGCCCGCGGGAAACCGCGGCCGGGCAGCGTGTTATCGTGTCGAGGGAAGAACCGACGAATCGCGCCACGACCCCGGCCACGCCGCCAGCCCGCTCACTGGCCGCGAACACGATCTATGCGGTGGGCGGCACCGGCGTCTTTCACCTGTGCCAGCTCGGCGTGGTGGTGCTGCTCACGAAGTTCAGCACGCCGGAGCTGACCGGGCAGTATTTTTTCGCGCTGGCGGTCGCGACGCCGGTCGTCCTGCTCCTGGGGCTGGAGCTGCGCGGAGCCCTGGTGTCCGACGTCGCCGGGCACTTTAGCGTGGGCGCCTATCTGGCTTTGCGGACGCGGATGGCGGCGCTCGCCGGCGCTCTGCTGCTGGCGGTCGCCGCGTGGCGTGCCCTGACCGACCCGCGCCCGGCTGCGGTTGTCATCCTGGCCGGGGTCTTCGCGGCGCGGGTCGCCTGGTCGCTCGCCGAGGTCGGCTGGAGCACCTTTCAGCGCCGCGAGCGACTCGACCTGCTGGCCGCGGCGTACGTCCTCCGCGGCGTGGCCGCACTTCTGCCGTTCGCCATCCTCCTGCCGCTGTTCACGCAGCAGGCGGGCCAGCGGACGCAGCGCGGGGCAAACGTGGTCGCGCTGGCCGTGGCGCTGCACGCTCTCGGGTTTTTGCTCGTTTACTACCTGTTCGACCGGCCGCGTGTTTTCGACCCGCGGTTGTGGAACCTCTCGTGGAGCCCGCCGGCGCTGCGCCGGCTCGCGGTCCAAACGCTGCCGCTCGGGCTGGTCGCCCTGTTCATCAATCTGTGCGATAGCTTCCCGCGCTGGGTGTTCGAGAGCGGTCGCGTGCCGGATGGTCCGGCACAGCTCGGCTACTTCGGGGCGCTCGCCTACCTCACGCTGGTCGGCAATCTCATCGTGATCCAGGCCTCGACCGCGGCGGCTAACCGCCTGTCGTTGTACTACCAACGCGACCTGGGGGCCTTTCTGCGCCTGGGCGTGCGACTGCTGATGCTCGCCCTGGTCATCGGCGCCGCCGTGCTCGTCCTCGCCCTGCTCTACGGACGTTGGATCCTGGGCGTGCTGTACACGGCGGACTACGCGCGCTTCGAGACGGAGTTCCACATTATCGTCCTGGCCCACTGCCTCGCACTGCTCACGAACGTGCTCGGCGCCGCGGCGACGCAGATGCGTATCTTCTGGATCCAGGTCCCCATCCAGCTTGTGACGCTCGCGGTCACGGTCGTCGCCGCCGTGCTGCTGATCCCCGGGGCGCACCCGGTCCTCGGCGCCGCCCACACGGCCCTGATCCGGGCCGGAACGCAATTCGCGCTATACGCCGGCTGCGCAGTGCTCGGGGTGGTCGTGCGCGAGCGGATTTTGAAGCGGCAGCGGGCGAACAGTCACCCTTGAGCGCGATGGGCGCAGCCCGCGCTGCGTAGAGACGATCGGGGTAAGCGAGGCCGACGGGACTCGAACCCGCAACCTCCGCCGTGACAGGGCGGCGCTCTAAACCAATTGAGCTACGGCCCCAATCGTTGGCCGCTGCCGCTCGGTACGCGGCACGAGCTTGAAGAGTAGTATCGCGCCCCGCCGCGTCCAAGTCAAACCCAATTCCGGCGCGCGGCCGGTCGGTGGCAAAATCGACGGGCACAGGGCGCTGGCGCCGCTATCGAACCCGGCCGCAGTTTGTACCGATTACAGCAGTGAACGGGAGCCGCGCGCCCGAGGCGACGCCAGCCGCACATCCTATCGGACATGCCCGCGCTCGCCGCGCCCAGGAGAGAGTCGATGAGCGCTCCACTCGTCCGAGTCCTCGTCGTCGATGACAGTGCCGTCGTCCGCGCGTTCATCTGCGGGGCGTTGACGCGGAACCCGCAGCTCCAAGTGATCGGACAGGCCGCCGACGGCCTCGACGCGCTGCGGAAGATCGCCGCCCTTCGCCCCGACGTCGTCACCCTCGACATCGAGATGCCGCACATGAACGGCATCGGCGTGCTGGAGCGCGCGGCAGGCAAGCTGCCCGTGAGCTTCGTCATGGTTTCGACACTGACGCAGGCCGGCGCCCAGGTCACGTTCGAAGCGCTGAACAAAGGGGCCTTCGACTACGTCACCAAACCCCAGAACGCCGCCCGCACCGCGCGCCCCGAGTTTCAGCGCAACCTGCAGGCCAAAGTGCTGGCGGCCGCCCAGGCCAAAGGACGCACCCGCCGACTCGCCCAGGCCGACGCCGGCAGCCAAGTCCCCCGCCTGCCGCCCAACCGCGCGACGGGCTGGGTCGTCGCAATGGGGATAAGCTGCGGCGGACCGCAAACGCTCTTCCGGCTACTGCCCGCGTTCCCCAGCGATTTCGTGCCGATCGTACTCACCCAACACATGCCCGCGCAGTTCACGGGCCCGTTCGCCAAGCACCTGGATGGCGTCTGCGCGATGAAGGTTCGCGAGGCCGCCGGTGGCGAGGCGCTCGAACCGGGGACCATCCTGGTCGCACCCGGGGATCGGCACCTGCACGTGGTCCGGCGCGGAATCCGGCTCACGACCGAGCTCGACGCGGGGCCGCCGGTCTCCGGCCATCGCCCTTCGGTCGACGCGATGTTCCGGTCGGTCGCGGAAGCCTGCGGCCCCCGGGCGGTGGGCGTCGTCATGACGGGTATGGGACGTGACGGCGCCGCCGGCATCGTCGCGCTGGCTGCCGCCGGCGGCCGCACGGTGGCGCAGGATGAGCAGACCAGCCTCGTGTACGGCATGCCCAAGGCCGCCGCCGAAACCGGCTGCGTCCAGCATGTGGCCCCGCTTTCCGCGATTCCAGCAACGATTGCGCGGCTGATCCAGAGAGAGGAGCGTCCGGCGCTCACGAAACGGTAACGCGCCCGCCCGCCGTCCGGCCGGCCGCGCGACGTGCGCGGCAGAATCCCGAAACTCGGCCGGCGGAGCGGACGATGACAAACAGAAGATGGCGCCAAAGCTGCCACCCGCGGAAGGCAACCACCGGGCGCACCGCGGATACGGCATGACGGCGCCGGCGGACTCGTGAAACTCACGCTGTGGGAGTACTGGCTGTGGACGCGAACTGCATCAACCCGTTCATCGAGGCCGTGGACACCGTCTTCACCACCATGCTGCACGTCCAGCCGAAGCGGAACGGCGTCCGTGTCAGCCAGGACGATGAGAACACGCAGGACCGCCCCGGCCTGACGTCCATCGTGGGCATTAGCGGCCAGATCAGCGGCGTCGTCGCCCTGCGCTTTCCGCCGGCAACCGCCCTGTGCGTAGCCAGCCGGATGCTCGGCTCCGAGATCAGCCACGTCAACGAAGAGGTCGTGGACGCCATCTCGGAACTGGTGAACATGGTGGCCGGCTCCGCGAAGGCGAAGCTAGCTTGCCACCCGCCCCTGGAACTGGGGCTGCCGACCGTCGTGGAGGGTACCGGGTACAAGCTCAAGTACCCGAGCAAGTCGGTGTGGCTGGAGGTGGGCTTCACATCCGACGCAGGCACATTCAATATGGAAGTCACGTACAACCCGAACTAGAGGGCCCTGTGATGAAAGCGTTGGTCGTCGACGATTCGCTGACGATTCGCCGCATCGTGGTCAAGGCGCTCGGCCTAGTCGGTATTACGGAGACCGCCGAGGCGGGCGACGGTACGGAAGCATTGCGGGCCCTCGCGGGGGGTCAGTTCGACCTGATCCTGCTCGACTGGAACATGCCGAAGATGAGCGGGATCGACACGTTGCGGGCACTGCGCCAGGCCGGCCAGAAGGTCCCCGTGATCATGGTCACCACGGAAGCCGAGAAATCCCGCGTCATCGAGGCCATCAAGACGGGGGCCAACGACTACCTCATCAAGCCTTTCTCGCCCGATCAACTGGCCGCGAAGGTGAAAAGCGTCCTCGGCGTCCCCACGGCGTAGGGCGGCGCGCCCGCCCGCCCTTCGTCCGGCGCGCGTCGCGCCGCCGTCCCGGAATCGTGCCTGGGATCTGGCCGGCCACCACGGGGGCCGCTACTATTCGGGCGGCGCGGCACGAGACCATCAATTGCGTGCGACTCAGGTCGTCGGGCCGCCCGCCAACACGTTCGTCGCGGCGCCGCCGCCCGAAAGCCTGTGACGCATGCGCCTGATTGTCCTGCAAAATGAAGCGATGATCGCCGATGTGGTCTGCGGCCTGGAAGCGGTCTACGTCGGCTCGCGTGAGGGCTGCCGGATCCAGCTCCCGGACGCGCGCGTCGCCGCGCAGCAGGTCGTCATCTGGCCGGAGCGCAACGGCGTCTGGACGCTCAAGCAACTGGACGGCGCCTGCGAGGTGCGTCTGAATCAGATGACGGTGACGGGCGAGGCGGACCTCAAGCCGGGGGACGAGATTCAAATTCTCGACTACGCGGTGCGCGTGTACCCCGACTATGACGAGAAGTCGCCCGGTCGGGGCGCGCTCGGCACGTCGCGCGCCGCCCTCGAGCGTTTTGCGCAGTCCAAGCTGCCGGTCGGCGCGACGCTCCGGAAATCCGACGAACCGCTGACGATCCACCCGGCCCAGTTGGACGCGGTGGCCCGGGCCAACCTCGTGGTCGCCGGCTGCGTCTCGGTCGAGGAGTTCATGGACGCGCTGCTGGGCACGCTGCTGACGACGTTCGCGGCGCAGCGGGTCTGGATCGGGGTCCGGCGCGTCAACTATGGACCGATGGAATACGAGGAGGGGCGGCTGATCACGGGGCAGCCCACGGACCTGCCGCCGATCGGGCACGACCTCAAGCCGCGCATCCTGGACCGGGCGCAGTTCGTCCTGATCCCCCTCATCAGCGCGGAAGAGCGCGTGTCCGCGCTGGCCGGCCCGCTCGTCGGCCCCGACGGGACGCTCGGCATGGTCTACCTGGACAACGGCGACTCGGGGCGGCGCTTCGATCTGCGCGACGTCGACCTGCTCGTCTTGCTGCTAAGCATCTGCGCGTACCAACTCGACGCCATCTTCAAGTCGCTGGCGCGCAACCGGGCCGCGATGATCGAGGGGCAGGTGAGCGTGGCGCACGAGGTCCAACAGCGCCTGACCCCCCGCAAGCTGCCGCAGTCGGACGATCTGCAATTCGGTGCGTTCCGCGAGCCGGGCCGCGAGCGCTCCGGGGACATCTACGACGTCGTGCGCCTGCCGAACAACTCCATCGCGTTCCTGGTCGCCCACACGCCCGCCGCCGGCGCGCTGCCGGGCGTCCTGATGGTGCAGGCGCAGACTGCGTTCCGTTCCGCCGCCATGCACCAGGACAGCCCCAACGCCTTCCTCCGCGCGCTGAACTGGCTGCTGTACGACGGCCAGCGCGATCACCCCCTGCACTGCTTCACCGGGGTCATCGACCCCGCCACCGGCGAGTTGCGCTATGCCCAGGCCGGCCACGTCGCCGCGTTCATCGTCAGCGCCCGCGGCGAAGAGCGCTCGCTGGCCCCAGAAGAGCCCGCGCCCGAACTCGGCCTCGCCAAGACCACGGTCTATCCGCTCCTCACCGAGCAACTGGAGCCCGGCGAGACGTTCGTGCTCTCCACGCCCGGGGTTTCGACCGCCAAGAACCGCCGCGAGGAGACGTTTGGCGAGGAGCGTTTCGTGAACATCCTGTGCGACGGCTTCGGGCAGCTCGCCAGCGCCACGCTGAAGGAAATGCTCACCGACCTGCGGAACTTCACGGAAGGCGGCTCGCAGCCGGACGACATCACGGTGCTCCTGGCCCATCGCGTGTAGCCCGCGCCCCCCCGATGCCACCCGCGCCCGGGATCGCCAGTGCCGAGGGTATCCCGGCCCAAGGCGGGGCCAGCGCTATGGACCGCGCCAATGCAAAGGGCCCGCGGCATGCTCTGCCGCGGGCCCGTGTCGTTTGCGTCACGTTCCGGCCGCGACATTGGTCGCGGCCGCGGATCAACCCTTACTCCGCCCTCAAGTTGTCCTGCATGTTCCGCAGGGGATACTTCAACATGGCGGCCGGGTTGTTGAACAAATTGTCCTGCAGGATTTTGCGGCCCCAGATGATCGCGCCACCGACGGGGTACGGGTCCAGCCGCCAAGTGGGTCCGCGGCGATCTACAAACGACCCCTTGTCGGGGACAATATCGGCGAGATCGTCGAGCAGCCCCTGCGACACCTCCGCCTTCTTGTCTGCCTTAGTGGAGCGCGTGGAGCCATCGCAGAACAAGAGGTTATCGGTCATCTTCCGCTTGTGCCAGCCCATCATTGGCACTTCGCTGTTCGGGTCGCCGCCGTCGTCTTGACCGATCATGTTGAAGAATGTCGGCTCGCCGGCGAGCACGACCNNCCGCCCGGTGTCGACCAGCGAGGAGAGGCGGAGTCCCCAGATGCCGCAAGAAAACGCCGCCTTCGAGGGTTTATTGCCCCCCGGGTAGAAGTTAAAACTCGAGAGACTGCCGCGATAGCTGCTGCCCAGCGTGTCGTAACACGGTCGCAGCGCATTGTACGGCTGCGGGGAGTCGTCGACCCGCGCGTCATCCGGGTACCCCGTATCGCCGGGGCAACTGAACCACTCCATCCGCTTCTGGTCCTCGATGCCGACGCCGCTGACTATGTACAGGTTCAAAGGACGCTCGGTGGCGTCGTAGTCCGGCCTCAGCACCGGCGTGCCGCCGGAGGAGTCAAGGGGCATGTCCTTCGCCAGGGCATACCCACCCTTGGCGGAGACCTTGAAGACTTTCTGCCCTGAGCGCCCGCCCCAGCAGAACCAGTTCGCGGTCCGCCACAGGGAATAGCCCCCGTCGGCCGTTAGCCCAATCGTCGATACGTCTTGGATCATCTGCCGCATGATCGGGATGGTCTGCTCCGCCGGGTCGTCATTTGCGTACTGATGGATCGACAGCCCGATGCTGCGCAGGTTGGACAGGCACTTGGCCCGCTTGCCCTGCTCGCGGGCGCCGCTCAAGCTCGGCAGCAGGATCGACAGCAGCAGCGCGATGATCGCGACCACTACCAACAACTCAATCAGCGTGAATGCCGCTCTCTTCAAGCCTCTTCGCATTGCTCATCTCCTGGCCAGCGAATCTGGCCCGACACGCCGCTCGGTCAACACGTCGAGCGGCGCACTACTGCACGCTCTCTGATGCGCCTGCGAGGCCAGAGGCCTCGTCCGCCAGCAGCACCGTATCGCCTTCGCCACACAGCCTTGAATCGTAAGCTACTCGCCATTCACCAGCGCAACCGGCGCGTCCGGGCGACGCCCACGAACACACGTGTCACGCCGCCATCCGGTCGGACATACGTCCGCGACAGCGCGACACGGCGGGCGGCGTCCCGTCCTGGACCGCCGGCCAGACCCAGCACACCGCACCACCCGCCCTTCCGGCGGGCAGCGCTCCACCCATACCGCCATTTATATTACTGTCGGCGGAGGATTTGTCCACAACCAAATTTCCTGCGTATGCGACGCACGCCAGGACGTGGCGGGTTGCGATCCGACGCGGCGTCTGAACCGCCGGCCTGTCCTCAGAGACCGGCGCGAGTCGATGTGGAGCAGCCGTCGCACGCACCCGAGACCGTTCCCGGGCGGCTCGACGCGTGAACGGTCCACACTTGCGTCGGTACCGGTCGGCTCAGCGGATTCGGGCCGTTCAAGCGAATCTCGTGCGCGGAACGAGCTGATGCGGCTTGGAATTGTCCTGGACGGTTTGGTACGGGCACTTGGGCGGTCGCATCGCGAGCCAGCCGGACAAGTTTTGCCCAAAATGAGCGCCCCGCCGACCGGGCGGGCGTCCGGGCGATAGGCCGAGCCCCGGTGCTCCGCCACGCCGGGCTCAGGGCCGTCGTCCAGCAGCTCTGGCGACACAGTCGCCGCCTTTCCCGGCTTGGCCGAGCGGGCCGACGCGTCGCAAACGGCAGGTTATCGGTCAGTGTCCGCTCGTGGCACCCGAGCGGCGGGACGGGAGTGCCTATTCTTCGTGGGCACGGAGAGGTTCACGGGACCGGCAACGAGTCTCGGCCCCCGAGGCGGAGCGGGGCGCCGCAAAAGCACAGCGCGCGGCCGCTCCGCCGCGGCGCCCGCTGGATCGCACATAAACAAACCGGGGGCACGCGCAACACCCCAATGGGTTGTGTCTCCCTGCCATTTGGCAGGACGTCGGCGATACGTGCTTCGCTCGCCGGCAGAGACGACGACGTGTTGCGCGTGCCCCAGAAAGGCCTGCGTGTCTTCGGTCGCCTTGCGATGGATTCCGCGACTGTTCTGTCGGGCCCG
>PMMM01000103.1 GCA_003162245.1 Phycisphaerales bacterium | reverse complement strand
AAATCCCGGACGCTACTGCCCGGTAGGGAGCGCACCCGCCGCATACGCTCTGCCTCGCCCGCCGCCCCAATCCGACCCGCGTCGCAATCCGAACCGCTCGCGAATCCGAGACGTAGGGTGGGCACTGCCCACCATTCTGCTGACCTCCGCACCGCCCCCGTCATGAAGCCTGATCCGAGCCGCGACCGGGAGGGAGCGCACCCGCCGCACACGCTCTGCCTCGCCCGCCGCCCCAATCCGACCCGCGTCGCAATCCGAACCGCTCGCGAATCCGACACGTAGGGTGGGCACTGCGCACCATTCTGCTGCGTGCTCCGTACCGCCGCGTGATCCGAACGCGCAGCGCCAGCAAGCGCGCCCCGCAGTCTAACCGCACTCCGTAATCCGAGCCGGGCCCGGCGGGCTGGCCGTCCCCTCTCAAACCTGCGATCCCAGATTTGCGATCGCCAACGCAGCAGGAATACTGGCGATTTATCCGCCGCCTTCTGCGTCTGCTTCGGCAATCTCGTCAAGGCAGCCTTGCACGGCTTCTTCCTCGCTTGTGGCGCTGTAGTCATGGTATCCGCCATGCTTATCAACGCCGTGAGCGGTGTAGATCACCTGCTGGGAAACAGGATCGTCGTCGCGCGCGACTCTAATGTTGCCTGCCATGGTTTCAGCCCCTTCTGCGACCGTCCCGGCGCCGGTTCCGCGAGGTTATGAGCCGTAACGAGCAGCCGGTTGCTCGCCTCTATTCTGCCGTCCCTGCCTGTGGCTTGAGGTCCCAAATTGCTCATTAGCGGACTACTTCGGTAGGTCGGACGCCTCGACTTGCTTGAAGGTAATATCAGGTGGATGGGTGTCGAGCAGTTCGCCTGTCGCGAACGATCGAACCACCTCCCACTCACCCTTGATCTTCCGAACGCTTAGGTTGTCAGCATACCTCATTTCCCTTAGCATTACCCCTCCTTTATCCAACTGTGCCGGAGACTTCCAGTCGGACCACGTTTTGTCTGGCTCCCCACCATAATAAGGCTGTGGGCTGTAACGCCGAAATGCCCCAGCTGCAAGGTGAACGCGTCCTCCCCACTCCACGCCGTTGAGTCTGTCCGCTTCGGTGAGCGAGACGGGAGAGACCTCTACCTTGCTATTTCGCAATTCAAATACTGTCTTCGACGCCCTCGTCCCTACGGCGAAGTAGCCTGATGGATGAGTTTCTACTGTGATCTCGCAAAGATAAGTCGACCCGCCAATCTGTGTTAGGTTCCAGCATTCCTTGGCACGTTTCACCGCCTCCTTCTCGACCGAACTGCCGCAACCGCCCGAGATCGCCAACACAACCATCATTATCATGGGAACGATGCTTTTCATGGCCTTGCCTCCTGGGTTCAAGACATGACCCGCTCGTGTCCACGCGCACTACCGGGCGCGACGTGGACGGGCCGCCGGCGGGCGAGCGTTCACGGTCGGGCGTGTCGGTCCTCCTGTCGGTCCTGCCGCAGATGCGGACGACGGGCCTCGCCCGGGAGGCCGCCGCGTCTGATCTGACTATACCGACTCGCCGGGTCGGGTGCAATCAGGACAAACGGCGCGGCCGGGCGCGTTTGCAGCCCTCCGGCGCGGCCCAGCCCCGGCCCTCCGACTTCTCGGCCTTCCCACGTTGCCACGCCGCAGCCGCCAAAAAGCTACAAAACCGCCCAGCCCCCGCCAATCTCCGCCAGTTTCCGCCAATCTCCGCCAACCTCGCGCGCCCTGCCTCTTAATCCTTAATTCGCAATTCTCAATTCCCGCCTGCGCCTCTCCTAGCTGTGCTATAATATCTATCATGTCCCGCTCCCGCTACGACGACCCCGCCGGCCCCCCNNCCGCCCGCCTCCGCTGGCTCTGGCCCCAGCGCCTGCCCATCGGCTCCCTTACCCTCCTCATCGGCGACCCCGCCGTCGGCAAATCCCTGCTCACGGCCGACCTCGCCGCCTGCCTCACCGTTCCGCGACCCTGGCCCGACGACCCCGCCGCCGAACGCCCCGACCCCGCCTCCCTGCCGCCTCTCCCGCACCCGCTCACCGAGGAGGGCGTTTACCGCTCCTTCCCGCCCATCCGCGGCTACCCCTGCCGCGAAATCCCGCCCGCCGGCGCCATCTTCGCCGCCCCCGAGGACGGCTCCGCTCTCTACGACCGCCTCGTCGCCGCCGGCGCCGACCCGCAGTACATCTCCGTAATCGACGGCGTCCGTCCGCCCTTCTCCAAGGACATCCTCCCGCTCCGCCTTCCCGGCCACGCCGACCAGCTCGAGGAGACCATCCGCGCCCACCGCCAGCCCCGCCTCGTCGTCCTCGATCCCATCCACGCCCTCCTCGAGGACGGCGTCTTCTCCAGCGCCGATTGCCAGGCCGGCCTCCTCGCCCGTCTTGCAGCCCTCGCCCACCGCCGCGACGTCGCGATCCTCGCCGTCGGCCATTTCTCGAAGGCCCCCGCGCGCCGCGTCTTCTACCGCATCCGCGGCTCCCTCAGCCTCACCGCCGCCGCGCGCTCGATCCTCTTGCTCACGGCTGACCCCGATTGCCCCGACCGCCGCATCCTCACCCAGATCAAGAACGCCTACGGCCCCCCGGCTCCCCCGCTCGCCTTCCGCATCGTCTCCGGCGTTTCGCCCGCTTCGGCCCCCGCTGCCGCGCGCGCGCCGGCCGTGCCCGCTTCTCCCTCCGCACTACAAGACTCACACTCGTGCGCGCCACCCGAAGATGCCGACCCGCTTTCGCTCGCGGCCAATCCAAAACCCAAAATCCAAAATCCAGAATCGTCTGCGGACGAGTCCCCCTCCGCCCCCGCGCCCCCCGATTCCGCCGCCCCTCACCTGGAGTGGTCCGACCCCGCCCGCTCCGACTGGCGTCTGTCCACCGGCGTGCTCGATCTTTCGCCCGAATCCTCCTCCGCCCTCTCCGAAGCCTGCGACTGGCTTACCGATCTCCTCTCCGCCGGCCCCCGCCCCTCCAGCGAGGTCCTCGCGGCTGCCCGCGCCGCCGGCATAACGAACCGGACGCTCTTCCGCGCCAAACGCATTCTCGCCGTCAACTCGTTCAAGGACGGTGCCGCCTGGGTCTGGTCACCGCACGCGCAATCCCGGCAACATTGCCATTTGCGCCCCGTGAAAACATGATATTGTTGGCATCCTTGACTTTGGACGCTCGCAGGGCCGATTTTATCGCCCGATCGAGACACGATTTGGCACTCTTCCCCCAACCGTGCCCGCGCACGACCGGCGCGCCCCTTATCACCTTTTCACCTTATCACCGCTCCCCGCCGTGCCCGCGCACGTACGCTTCCCTGGCCCCCGCTGCGCCGCTACCCTGCCGCACGCTGTTGTCCCCGGAGGCCCGAACCATGCGCATGACCATCTTCACCGCAACCGCCGCCGCTCTGATCGCCGGCTGCGCCACCACGCAGCCGACCACGACGCCATCGCTCCCCCCGCTCCCCGCCGGCCTTCCGCACCGCTACGTTTGCCGCCATGCGGACGGCCCGATCGTCATCGACGGTCGCCTCGACGATCCGGCGTGGAGCCGCGCGCCGTGGACCGAGCCGTTCGCGGACATCGAAGGCGACCGCAGGCCGCCGCCGCGTTTCCAGACGCGCGCCAAGCTGCTGTGGGACGATCAGTACCTCTATATCGCCGCCGAGCTGGAGGAGCCGCACGTCTGGGCGACGCTCACCGAGCACGACCAGATCGTCTTCCACGACAACGACTTCGAGGTCTTCATCGACCCCGACGGCGATGCCCGCGAGTACTACGAGGTCGAGATCAACGCCCTCAACACCATCTTCGACCTCTTCCTCGTCCGCACCTACCGCGCCGGCGGCCCCGCCCTCCACGGCTGGGACCTCCACGGCCTCAAGTCCGCCGTCCACGTCGCCGGTACGCTCAACGACCCCTCCGACCTCGACCGCGGCTGGTCGCTCGAAATGGCCATGCCCTGGAAATCGCTCGCCGAAGCCGCCCACCGCCCCGCGCCGCCGCACCCCGGCGACACCTGGCGGATGAACTTCTCCCGCGTCGAATGGCAACCGCGCATCGTCGCCGGCCGCTACGAGAAAGTCCCCAACACGCGCGAGGACAACTGGGTCTGGTCCCCGCAAGGCGTCATCGACATGCACCTCCCCGACCGCTGGGGCTACGTGGAGTTCTCAGAGGGCGACCAATGACGCCGCCGCGCCCGACCTCAATCCAAAATCTAAAATCCAAAATCCAAAATCGTCTGCGCCCGCCCCCGTCTTCCCGCTACGGTCCCCACTCCAGCACCTGCCCCTCCGCCCGCAACCGCTCCGCCAGCTTGTCATACGCGACGTCCTGGACATCCGCGCCGCCCTCGACCGCCTGCACCGCCGCCGTCCCCGCCGATTGCCCGAGCACCATGAACACCGGCTCCATGCGGATCGACCCGTACGCGATGTGCGACGCCGACAGGCACACCGGCACCAGCAGGTTCCCGCACTCCTCCCGCCGCGGCACGATCGCCCGATACGAAATCGGGTATGGCGGAAAGCCCCCGACCTGCACGTCGCCCTCGTTCCTCACGTGCCGCTCCGCATCGACGTACCGCTGGACGTTGTGCGAGTCCATCGTATACGCCGCGAGCCCGACCGGATCGTCCGCGACGGCCTCGCCCTGGCAATTGTGCTGCGTCATGACGTACGCGCCGACCATGCGCCGCGCCTCGCGGACGTATATCTGGTGCGGCCAGTTGTCGTTGTCCACGAACTCATCCCGCGCCAACCCCCACGTCTGGAACTCCCGCCGCACGGCTTCCGGGACACGCGGGCTGGTAGCCAGCGTCCACAGCAGCCCCTTCTGGTACGACTCGTGCGCCCGCACGATCCGCTCCCGCGTCGCGTAGTCGCCGTCGGGATAGCCGTAGTTCATCCCGATGAAGTCCGTCGAAATCGCGTGGTTGTTGTTCGTGTCGGTTTTTCGGTTCGGCATCGCCACCCGATCCCACGGTATCCGCTCGTCGCCGGCCTCGAAGTTCCGCAGCAGCAGCTCGTACCGTAGCGGATCGTAGTCGGCCGGCTTCGGCCACGGCTGCCGGTTCTCCGCCACGTCGGTCGTGCACATACGGAAGTTGTACGCCTGCACGCGCCCGTCGCCCCCGCCCTCGCGTCCCGGCCCGTTCGGATCGATGCCCGGCAGCAGCCCACTGTTCGGATCGCCCGCGACGACGTACGGATCGACGGGCTTCTCGAACTGGTGATGCACCGCGTTCTGCGTCTGCACGCCGTCCAGCGTCTCGCCGTACGTCGCGCAGTCCTCGCGGCCGACGTGATACCGCACGCCGGCCTTCGCCATCAGATCGCCTTCGTACGTCGCGTCGATGAACACGCCGCCACGGAATGCGCGCCCGGATTCGGCGACGATTTCAACGATGCGCCCGCCGCGTTTGTGCACACCGCGAGCCAGATCAAGTCGCTCGCCGAACACGACCGGCACGTTCGCCTCGCGCACCAGGTCGCAGAACACCTGCTCCGCCACGTGCGGCTCGAACGTCCACGCTTCCGCCTGACCGTACGCCTTTCCGGTCCGGCGATAGAACTCGCGCGCGAGCCCGCCGATCGCAGCCTTGTTACCGATGTCGGTCGCCCCGAGACCGCCCGCACTCATCCCCCCCAAGTACCGCCCCGGCTCGATCAGTACGACGGACCGCCCCATCCTCGCGACCTGCACCGCCGCGGCGACTCCGCCCGCCGTCCCCCCGTAGACGACCACGTCATAGCGCTGCCCCGCCTGCTGACACCCGGCGGAGAGGAGCAGCGTGCCGCCGAGCAACAGCGTCAGCGGTGCGACGCGCGCCATCATTCGGGATACACGAACTGGACGTGCTGTTGGACGTCCGGGTGCAGGCTCTGGCCGACCGGGCACGTCTGGGCTGCCTGTTCGAGCCGCTGGCGATCCTCCGGCGACCAATGGCGGCCTTTGGGCAACGTGATCGTCGTCTTGAGCACGCCGACGCGCCGGGCCGGTTTCGCCGCCATCTCCTTGACGACGTGGACCCGTGTGCCGCGCAAGTCCCAATCGTGGCGCTTGGCGATGATCCCCATGATCGTCACGAGGCAGGTCCCGAGTGCGACGCCGACCAGGTCAGTGGGCGAGAAAGCCTCGCCCTTGCCGGCGTTGTCCACCGGAGCGTCCGTCGCAAGCTTGCTCCCCGACGGACCGTGCGTGGCCTCGCAATGCAGGTCGCCCGTATACACGATATCGATCTCAACCGCCATGTTGTCACTCCTTCTCGCCGTGAGCATCGTACGCGCCCGGGAGCAGGTGTCGCAACGGCGCCAGCGCGCGGCGTCCGCACGTTCACCGCTCCGTCCGCCGCACGCGCCACTGATCGATCGCAACGGCGATGATGATGATGTGCCCGACGATCATCTCCTGCACGAAGTTCGACCAGCCGAGCACCGTGCAGCGGTTGCGGAGATACGCCATCAGGAACGCACCGGCGAGCGTGCCGAGCATCGAGCCCTGCCCGCCCGCCAGCGACCCGCCGCCGATGACGACCGCGGCGATCACGTCCAGCTCGACGCCAATGGCGACGGTCGGGTCGCCCTGTGTCAGCCGGGCGAACTGCATCAGGCCCGCCAGCCCCGTCAAGAGCCCCGCGAGGACGTAAATGGCGACCTTCGTGCGCACTATGCGAATGCCGCACAGGCGCGCGGTCGCCTCGTTCGACCCGATGGCGAACGTGTACCGGCCCAACACGGTGCGTTGCAGCACGGCGGCCAGAAACAACCCCAGTCCCAGCATCATCCACACGCCGGGAGCCAGCGGCAGCCACTCCTGAAGCGGCACGGGCCGCACCCAATGCTCCAGGCCGTGCGTCGGGGCGCTCACCGGCATGCTGTTGGAAACCCACTTCGCGACTCCACGGTAAAACCCCAGCGTACCGAGCGTCGCGATGAACGGCGGCAGCCGCAGCACTGTGATGAGCAATGAGTTGTAGAGCCCGCACAGCGCGCCGGTCAGCAACGCCGCGAGCATCGCGGCCAGGATTGGGCTCACGCGGCCGAAGGCGTTGACCGCGCCGGCTGGATTGAGCCAGCCCAGGTGTAGCGTGTTCAGAAACGCGAATTGCCAGCCGCCGGCCAGCGTGATGGCGGCCGCGACGCTTGCGAGGGCGATCGCCGACCCCACCGACAGGTCGATGCCGCCGCTGATGATGACGAACGTCATGCCCAGTGCCGCGATGCCGACGATTACCATGTGCACGAAGACCGTCTGCAGGTCGAGCATCGTCACGCGCGGGTGCGGCGGAATCGCGTAGAACAGCGCGATCACCAGCGCCAGGCCAAGCAGCGGCGCGAGGGCCGCAATCACGCGCTCGCCGGTCATGGAGCGCCCGAGCCCGGGTTTCGGCAGCGGCGGTAGGGGGGTAAGGGCGCTCACGCAACCCGCTCCTTACCGCTCGCCGCCTGGGTCACCAAGGCGTGCTCGGTCCACTCGCCGGCCGGCCGCGACGCACTCAGGCGCCCGCGGTGCATGACCGCGATCCGATCACAGATCCCCAGCAGCTCCGGAATGTAGCTGCTCACGAGCAGGATCGCCTTGCCGCCGGCGGCCAGCTCGCCGACCAACTGGTAGATCTGCGCCTTGCTCGCCACGTCGATGCCGCGGGTCGGCTCGTCCAGCAGCAGCACGTCCACGTCGCGATGCAGCAACCGCGCCAGGGCAACCTTCTGCTGATTCCCGCCCGACAGGTCCTGCACGCGCTGCCCCACGTCGCGGGCCCGAATGTCCAGACGCTGCACCCAGCCCCCGGCGGCCCGTCGCATCGCCCGCACGTTGAGCCAACCGAGGATCATGAACGGCCTCAGCCAGCCGAGCATGATGTTGTCCACGACGGACCGCGCCCGCGCGAGCCCTTCGCCTTGCCGATCCTCGCTCAACAGACCAACGCCCTGCGCCAGACGCCGCGCGGGCGTCCCGTAGGCCTCGGCACTACCGGGGTAGACCCCGACGCGCACCGTGCCGCGCCGCACCGGGTCAAGCCCGAAGATAGCCCGCAGCAATTCCGTCCGGCCCGCGCCCACCAGGCCCGCTAGCCCCAGAATCTCGCCCCGCCGCAGCGTCAACGTAACGTCGTTCGGCAGTCGTCGGCCGGTGATCCCGGTGATTTGCAGCACCGGCGGACCGATCTCGTGCGCAACGCGCGGGAACATCTCGTCGAGCCGCCGGCCGATCATCAGTTCGACGAGCTGACCGAGTGTGACGCTGGCCAACGCGCCGGTGCCGACATCGCGGCCATCGCGCAGCACCGTGTAGCGTTGGGCGACGCGCTGCACTTCTTCGAGAAAGTGCGAGATATAGACGATGGCCACCCCGTCCGCCCGCAGCCGTTCGATCACATCGAAGAGCCGCTCGATGTCCGCCAGGCCGAGGCTGCTCGTCGGCTCGTCCATTACGAGCACGCGCGCGTCGGTCAATAGCGCCCGGGCGATCTCGACGAGTTGCCGATCCGCCGGTGACAGGCGCCGCACGGGCGTCTCCGGCCGAAGGTCGGGTCGATTCAGGCGTTGGAGCACGGCCTCGGTCCGTCGCCGATACGCCGCCCGCCGGATGACGCCGGCGATGTGCCGCTCAATGCCGAGGGGCAGGTTTTGCTCAACGGTGAGGTGCGGGGCGAGGTTCAACTCCTGGTAGATCATCGCGACGCCCGCCGCGCGGGCCGCCAGCGGGTTACTCGGCGCAAACGGCCGGCCGTCCAGCCACATCCGGCCGGCGTCGGGGCAAACCGCGCCCGACAGCACTTTCATCAGCGTGGATTTGCCGGCCCCGTTCTCACCGATCAGCGCGTGCACCTCGCCGGCCTGAACCGCAAGGCTCACGTCCTGCAGCGCGACCGTGGCACCGAAGCGCTTGCAGACGCCCTCCATCTCAAGCCGCGCTGAGTGTTGGTGATCCATACGCGCCCGCGACCGCCGCTACTCCCGGTACTTCGACAGGTCCGGCGACAGCAGGTCCTTGTATTCTGGATCGTTCATCGACTGCGGCGTCACGAGCACGACGCCGGTGTCCTGCTGCGGCGGCACGGGCCGGCCACGGAGGTAGTCCACGGCGGTCTTGACGCCCGTATACCCCATCTTCATCGGATTCTGGACCACGAGCCCGTCCAGCTCGCCCTTGCCAAGCGCCTCGACCAGGCCCGGACTCGCGTCGAAGCCGACGAAGTGGATCTTGCCGGCCAACCCGCGGCTGCGCAGCGCCAGCAACATGCCGAACGTCGAAGACTCGTACGGGCAAAAGACGCCCTGCACGTCGCCATGTGCCGTGAGCAGGTTCTCCGAGGCTTCCTGCGCCGTTGCGCGCGTCGGGCCCGCGTACCGCTTCGGATCGACCAGCTCGATGCCCGCGACCTTGGCCAGCGCCTCGGTAAAGCCGCGTTCGCGCTCGACGGTGCTCGCCGACCCCTCCTGGTAGCGCAACAGCAGCACGCGCCCTTTCCCGCCGAGCACCTCACCAATCCGCTCGCCCGCAAGCTGGCCGCCCTTGTAGTTGTCGGTCGCTGCGAAGCTGATGAAGTCCTTGCCGACCTCGCCGGCGAGCCCCGAGTCGATGATGACGACGGGAATCTTCGCTGCGGTCGCCTGCCGCACGGCGGACAGCAGGGCCTTGTCGTCCAGCGGCGCGAGCACGATCGCATCGACCCGGCTGCTAATGAAATTCTGCACGAGCGACACCTGCTGCTCGCGGTCGTCCTCCTTCTCCGGCCCGCGGAAGATCAGGTCGATCGGCCCGAACTCCTGCTTGGCCTTCAGCGCGCCCGCGTGGACCGATTTCCAGAAGTCGTGCGTCGTGCCCTTGGGGATGACGGCGATGCGGAGCGGTTTGGCAGGCGCGCTGGCAGCCGTTTTCGCGGCTGGCTGGGTCGTACCCTGACCGCTCTCCCTGTTCGCCGGCGGCTTTGCCTCGCACCCCGTCAGCCCCGCCAGCAGCAGGCACATGCCGACTCGCATCATCATCGCCAGACTCCTGTTGAACCTCGCCGCGCGCTCAGTCCTTCATGATCCCAAGGTCGGCCGTCGTGAATAGCGCGTCGAATCGCAGCCCCGCCGCCTCGATCGCTTCGCGGCCGCCTTCCTGCCGGTCGATTGTGGCGACGACGCGTTCGACGACCGCGCCCGCGTCGCGCAGGGTCTTGGCGGCCTCGATCGCCTGTCCGCCGGAGGTCGCGATGTCTTCGACCAGCAGCACGCGTTCCCCGCGCGTCAGCTTGCCCTCGATCACCTTGCCGGTGCCGTAGCCCGCCTTCTTGGCGTTGCGGACGATGACGAACGGCTTGCCGGTCTCCAGCGCCGTCGCCGCCGCCAGCGCGATGCCGCCCAGTTCCGCGCCCGCGATGCGGTCCACGTCCGCGGTCACGTACCGCGCGAACCGCTGCGCCAACTCGCCCAGCAACGCCGGCTCGGTCTCGAAAAGGTACTTATCCAGGTAGTACTTGCTCCGGCGGCCACTGCGGAGCGTGAAATCGCCCTCCAGGAGGGCCGCTGTGCGGAGGGCCAGCGCCAGCTCGCGGTCTGTCATCGGCGGGACCTCCGCGAGCGGGGTTGGGCTCGCTTCGAGCCGGAACGCACTGCCGCCCCTCGCGGCGATTCGGCCGGCGTCGGACCGCGGGGTTCCGGCTGACCGCTCGCCGCCTGGATGAGCGGCGTGAGCTGCGCTACGCCGGTTGGTCCGAAGCGCAGCGCCAGCTCGAACAGCGCGCCCATCGTCGTGAGAAAGCCGCGCAGCTCGTCGAGCCGCCGGCAGAAGCCCTGCGTCTCGTCCGCCGCGCGGTCCTCCCGGCTGTCGAGTTGGGCGATCATCTCGCGGCAGCGGTCGATGGTCGCGATGATCGGTTCGACCTCGCGGCGGCGGCGCTCGCGTGTGATCGTCTCGAACATGTGCCAGACGTTCGTGTCGGCCTGGAAGTACTCCTTGCGGTCGCCGAGCTTGTGGACGCGCTGCACGAGGCCCCAGTCGGTCAGGCCGCGGAGGTTCATGCTGGCGTTGCCGCGCGAGACGTGCAATTGGGCCATGACGTCGTCGGTGCAGAGCGGGTCGCCGGTGACGAAGAGCAGGGCGTGGATCTCGGCCATGGTGCGGCTGATCCCCCAGTAGCCGCCGAGCTCGCCCCAGCGGCGGACCAGGAGGGCCTTGGAATCGGTGAGAGCGTCGTGCATCGCGCCCGCGCGTTGTTTCAGAACTGTCGGAAAGATACCGCGCGGGCGGGCGGAGTGCGAGCGGGGGGCTGGGACGCGAGGTTCAGGGTTCGGCGGGCGGCTGGCAGGGTTCCGGATAAAAGGGCCGCTGGCGGGGTCGAAAACCGAAGGATGCCAAGTGTGCCAAGGTGTGTACCCCCCCTTGGCACACTTGATTATCCGGACGTTCGGCAAGGCAACCGCCAAGACGCCAAGAGCGCCGAGGACGCGGAGAAGATGAGCTAGGCAAGAAGGGATTCATAGAAACGCTATCAGCTCTCAGCGGTCCGCTTTCAGGCACGGAATCCAGAACCTCGCGCTTCCGCTTGGGGCTCGGATTGCGCGGGGCGGGCGCGGAACGTCCGCGCGGACAGGGCAAGTATTCATCAGGAAGGAGCGGAAAGCACGGGAAATCGAGGGGTTGTTGGCGGCTGGCGGCGGATGGCGGATTCTGGCGGAGAAAGGCAACCGCAGAGACGCTGAGAAGCAGAGAAAACGCAGAGCTGATCCTTTTAATCCAGGCGAAAAGAAAGCCGTGACGAGAGCGCAGAGGCGGTCCGCAGATTACGCAGGTTTCACAGATCAAACGGGGCGAGGAGAGGGCGAGGGGATTCGGGGCGAAGGGGCGGAGGAGGCGACGGGGCGGGCGGCGGGGTAAAGCGAGGTTGGGCGGGGGCGAAGGAGCGTGGGAAGGGCGATAGGTCTGGAGTTGAGCGCGGGCGTCGAGGACGGGGCTAAACGGCCTTCGTGACGTCGCCCAGATCCGGACGAAATTGCAGTTCCTTCCAGTGCTGGGGGTCGCTCAGGTCGCTTTGGCGTCGACGGAGGGAGTCGGTCAGCCGCTCGACGACGGCGGCCCTCTGGGAAACGGCGTCTGCCGGCAGCGATTGAAGGAGTCTTAGCAAGTAGGCGTCGATCGGGGGCGCGCACGACTGCTGTGCGCGGATCGCGCCGAGCACCACACGGATAGCGGACGGGTCGTCCCGGCGCATTTCTAGTGTGAGGTCGGCAAGGTCCTCAGCCTCGGGCGCCGTGAGAGTGCTCTGTGAGAGGCGGACGATTATCGCGGCGCTGCGCAGATACGGTTCGCGGACCGAGCGAGGATCTACGCGCAAGGCATCGACCGAGACGCGCGTCCCCTGGCGCAAGTGCAAGGCGATCAGGCACAAGATGCCGTGAAGGGTAGGGTCTTCAGCTACTGCATCCACGATGTCCCGAAGGGTCGCGGGGGAGAACCCGTTGCGCAAGTACAATTCGGGGTGGCGGCCAATCTGGTCCGCAGTCGCGCGCCAATCCTCCCGCGGGGAGAGCTGGCTGAGCACAGCTTCAACGAACTCGGCGCTCAGCCAGTGGACTGAAGGCGAACCGAGGAGGGTTAGGAAGGCGGGAGCGCTAAGCGGCATTGGCAGCCACTCCGCGGGGGCATTGCTGAGCGAGAGAGTGTCCAGGATGAAACTGCCGAGCCATGAGCTCATTCTCGATGGGGCGAGTTGTCGGGAAAGACGAAGGAACTCGGCCAGTAGGCTCGGGATGCGCGAAGCGGCGGGAAACTGCCAGCTGCAATCGGCGGCGAAGGGAAAGCCGACGCGACCGATGTTACGGTCAAATGGCCAGCGCGCGTCGGACATGTAGGTGATGTCATCCGCGGCGATGCCATGGCTCTGCCATCGTGCCTCGGCGGCCTCCCAGTCCCCTATGTCGCCTAGGTCCCCGGCCTCGGCGTGTTGAGCGAGGGCCTCGAAAGCACTGGGCGTGTGAGCACTCTTGATGCAAGCAGAGAGTGGCCAGGGCAGGTTGGCCCAGGGCAGGCGGGATGTCAGGGCAGCCCCGTAGGGGGATGCGATGGCCCGTAGTGCGCTAGCCAATAGCTGTGGAGAGGGCGCGGCTGCGAAGGACCCGGCATGAATGAACGGCGACCACCCCGCGTGCAGGCCGGGTACGTCGTGCGCTTGGACGAAGTCCCGCCAGCGGATCGAGCGCAACGGGATGAGGCCGAGCTCCAGGGAAGGCTGCCCGCTGGGCGGCCCCGATGCTGGGAAAACCCCCACGGGCGTTGTTTCCTCGAAGCCGTAGAAGCCTGGCAAGGCGGGCCGGAGCCAGGCAGGGACTCGCTGCATATCCTCAGGGCGGGACGGGCGCATGAACTCCGCGCCGGCGCGGTCAGCGTGAAATAGCCAGCGGCGGGGCTCGGCGTGCGGTGCCATCTCGAAGAACTTGGCCGCGAGCCAAGTACCTGGTAGGAGCGGCTGGCAGGCCCCGATAATGGCGAGCTGATCTTCGGGGTCGGTGGGCCAGCAGCGTTGAGCGAGTTCGATGGCCCAGCGGGCGCGCTGGCCTAAACCACCGCCGATCGTGGCCCAAGGGCCTAGGCGGTCGGCGCGGGGGCCGTGCGCCATGCGGTGGCTTATTTCCTCAGTGAACACGATGGCGAGGTTCTCTCGGTGCAGATCCGCAAGGCGCTTGTGAGCTGGATTCGGTGGAAGGTCGAGGAGCGTAAGGGCGGTGCGCGCCAACAACTTGGCATATTTCGGGGACCGTCGGTCTAGGCCGTCCTCGAGAAGGTCCATCGCAAGAAGGGCGCCGGCTCGGACCTTTGCGCCGGCCGGGCCGGCTAGGGTCTCATTTAGCTCGTTGCAGATCGTGACGATGGTGTCGCGCAGGTGTTGTTGGTCGGGCTTGGCGAAGCAGCGTCCCGCGGCGAACAGGAAGACATTCCGCCACGAGGACGTTGGGGCGATCTCCCGCAAGCGCTGCTGGATGACCGACTCCTGCTTCTCGAAGAGCGCCTCGGCGGCCATGAACTCACGCAGGGACGGGATCTCGAATCCCACGCGCCCTTCCTCAAGGCCGGTCAAAAAGACCAGCCGATGCGCCGCGGCGTCCATCAGACCCGTGCGCATTTCCTCTCGCTCGGACCCTTCGAACCCCTCCTCCGTGAGACGATCCTCCACGATGCGCCCGAACTGACCGGCCGTCAGCTTGGCTTCGGTTCCCCCGGCACGTTCGTTCTGCACTTGAAGGACCAAGGCCACGCGTCCGTGGATGACATCGATATCGTCCTGTCGGGTTTGGAGCAGTTTAGCGGCCGGGATGGGCCGCTGCTTCTCACGGCGGTAAATCGTCTCGTAGTAGTCGTGAAAGAGCTTCCACCGGTCCTGCGGGGGTGCACCGCCGTGCTCGACCAGCGTGTGCATGATTGTGACCTGGAGGGGACTGCGCATCAGGCGCGCGGTCGCCTCGTGGTGGGCGGCATTTCGAAGATCCGTGAGGACGGTCTCTCGTTTGCTCGGGTCGGTGATCTTCACCTCTGCCAAGCGTTCGGCATAGTGAATCGCGCGGGTGGGCGAGAGCGGGGTTAGCCAGAGATGTTGGTAGTGCCGCGAGGAGAAGTCGTCGCTGTAACCTTGAGGGCGCGTCGTGGCGATCACGAGAACGTCAGCGCTGCACTGGGCAGCGTCAATCCAAAAGCCCTTGATTGCTTCAAGCACGTCCGCCCGATTGCTGGATGCCGGCACTTCGTCCAGGCCGTCGAGGATGAGCACCCATGGGTACTTCCGCAGCCATTCTCGGAAGACGTCGGCAGACACTTCGCGGTCCGTGCGCTTACATATGTGTGTTACCAGGTAGGACAGCAACGTCGGTTTGTGGTCGGCGTTGGCGCGGCTTAGAGCGGCGGCGAATTCGTTCAGGACCACGCGTAGGGGAAAGCGCCGTGCTGCGGGCAACTGAAGCTTCTCTGCCGGACACGCGCTCTCGATGGCGCGAAGAGGCTCGCGCACTTCTGGTGGCAAAGTCCGCTCGCGGAGCAGTGCGGCGCGGAACAGTTGACAGAGGAATTGCCCAATGGTGGTCTTGCCCTGGCCGGGGCCTCCAATCAGAACAAAGCGGCCCGGTTGAGTTGGCTGTGGCGCAGGTTCGGTGGCGTCTTGCGGTGGTGCGGGCGGTTCTCGGCCCGCTGCGTCGAGCCGGTCTTGGGCGACGGCGAGCATCTGTGCAACAAAGTCCTCTTTCTGTATCCGGGCGTCGGCCTTTTCCGGCGGCTCGCTGAGACGTTCATTCGAGACTGCCAGGTCAACAAAGACCGGGGCCAGCGGTATTTTCTCGTCAGCCGTGTGTCCGGCCTGTTCCAGGCGGGCGTACTGGTCGGTGCAAAGTTCTTTGGCGAGGAAGTTGGCCATGGTCTCAGCAAAGTCTGGGCGCACGCCCCGCAGACTCTTGAAAACCTCGCTGAGGACATCCCCGGGCGTGATCCAGGCGGCATAGGCGTGGCGAATGTCCTCCTGGGTCTCCAGGAAGGCCGTGAGCTGGTCGTAATCCCAGATTGCGAAGTCGCGTATCGGCACGCGGCGCTTGAACTTGGCAAACTCTGCTGCTAGGCGATCCTTGCTACCCTTCTTCTTCACCGGCGTGAGTACGACGTTGGTCGCGAAGACGTAGTAATCGGGCTTCCGGCGCCCCTTAGCTGGATCGGCATACGCTTCTAGCTCTTGGCGTAGTTGCTCGATGGCCCATTCGCCATCTTTCTTGGAGTCGATCGGGCGCTGCCGGAATTTGGCTTGCAGGACGCCGTAGCCGTTCCATGTGTGCGCAGGGCCTCGTGAAGACGGGACCTTGGTCTCGCCGTCGAATGTGGCCTCGCGACCGCCATCGGGGCCGGCGCCAAAGATCGAGACGTGAGGACCGATGATCTTGACCGCGAGCGCTTGCACGAGGCGCTCGAACGAGCCGCTCGAAAGGCCGGTGAAATCGCACGGCATGTCGGCACCCCTGGGGCCATTAACAGTCAGCTAGCGATGAGGCAGAACTCCCGATGAATAAGATCGTAACGAGGGCAGGGTGCCGCGTCGAGGGCCGCGGTGGCGTGGGGATGCGGGGCGGGGAGCGCGCGAACGCGGATGGCAGATTTCAGATGGCGGATCGCAGGCGGGACGAACGTCCCACCGGTGGCGGGGCGGATTGCGGGGCGGGGAACGGCGGGGTGATAAGGTGATGACGTGATAAGGCGATAAGGGCGCGGAGGGAGCGCGGGCGGGCGGCAGGGCTTGACGTTGTCAGAAAAACGTATACGCTTTTCTGACAGGTGGAGACGACCGAATGGACCCCGTACAGCAGCGGATTCTCAAACGGCTCCGGCGCGTCGGCGGCGGCCGGGTCTTTACGCCGAAGGACTTCGTGGCGCTCGCTTCGCGCGCGGCGACGGACCAGGCGCTGTCCCGGCTCGTGCGGAGCGGGGCGGTGCGTCGCATCGGGCGGGGGCTCTATTACGTGCCGACGATCAGCAAGAAGCTCGGAATCGAAGTGCCGCCGGACCTCGATGACATCGCCCAGGCCGTGGGACGCCAGACCGGGAGCCGGGTCGTGCCGTCCGGGGCGGTGGCGGCGAACCGGCTCGGGCTATCGACGCAGGTGGGAGCGACGGCGGTATACCTGACCGATGGGCGGTCTCGAAAAGTCCGCGCCGGCAAGTTCGTCATTCAGCTTAAGCACGTGGCGCCCAAGGAGCTGCCCGCCGGCGGGCGCACGAGCGCGATGGTGTTCCAGGCGCTCCGCTACCTCGGTCGGCCGGCCGTCGATGGACGCGTCGTCAGGCTCTTGCGGCGTCGGCTTTCGCGCCAGCAACGGCGGGAGTTGGTGCGCGACGGACAGTACGCCGCGAGCTGGATCGCCGAGTTGGCCTGCCGGGTGGCGGAGGGGCGGGAGATTCCCGGCGATGGATGATGTGGGCAGAATGCCGGCGACGGACCGGGCCGATTTGTTCGCCGCGGCTGCGGCGCAGCGCGGTCTGTCGCCCGAGATTATCGAGAAAGACTTCTGGGTCTGCTGGACGTTGAAGCGGCTCTTTGGGCTGCCGAAGGAACCGGCCGGTCTGATCTTCAAAGGCGGCACGTCGCTGTCGAAAGTGTACGGAGCTATCCGGCGGTTTTCGGAAGACGTGGATCTTTCGTTCGACCGGAAGGGCCTCGGAATCAAGGGCGCCGCCGATCCGGGCGCGTCGAAAACGCGCAAGGCGCGCGACCGCTCGCTCGAAGCGCTGTCGGCGAAGTGCCGGACATACGTTCAGGACACGTATCTGCCTTTGCTACGGGCGGCCATCGCAGACGCCCTGCACACGGGAACAGCCGTCGAATGGGAGCTGTCGCCGGCAGGCGAGGACGAGCAAGGGCAGACGATCTTGTTTCAGTATCCGCGGACGGGCAGAACGCGGCGGGCGGATGAGCCGGCGTACGTTCAGCCCGTGGTACGCCTCGAATTCGGCGCGCGTTCGGAGCACTGGCCCGCGATTGATGCAACCGTGCAGCCGTACGCGGCGGACGAGCTGCCCGCCTTGTTCAAAGACCCGAAGTGCCAGGTGCGCGTGCTCGCCGGGGAGCGGACCTTCTGGGAGAAGGCCACGGTGCTGCACATGTGGCACCACGCCCCGGCGGACAAGCACTTTCGCGATCGCCAGTCGCGGCACTACTACGATGTGGCGTGCCTGCACGATCACGACGTGGGCCGGCGGGCGGTGAAGGACGCTGCTCTGCTGTCCGAAGTCGCTCGACACAAGAGCGTTTTCTTTCCGGCGGCCTGGGCGCGGTACGACCTTGCGAAGCCCGGAAATCTGCGGCTGGTGCCGCCGCTTTCACGGCTGCCGGAGTTGGAGCGCGACTACGCCAAGATGCGGGAGATGATCTTCGAGGCGGCGCCGACCTTCGGTGAGCTGATTGCGAAGCTGACGAGCATCGAGGCTGCGATAAACGGCGCCGCCGGGGCGACGGGTGGGTGAGCTGCGGGTCCGGCTCGGATCACGGCGAAACCTGCTCGGTAGTGCCTCCGGGCGTTCTCCGGAAACCCACTCGCTTGCGCTCGGGGCTCTGATATGCGTGGTTAGGACCAGACGCCGGGGATGGAGGCGGAGCACTTGGGGCAGTGGCCGGCGGCGAGGTGGTTGGCGCGGACGAAGAAGCCTTGGCGCTCGATGAGCGTGGTGCCGCACTGGGGGCAGAGCGTGTTTTCGCGGTCGCCGACATAGCCGGGGAGATTGCCGGCGTAGACGAAGTGCAGGCCGGCCTTGCGGCCGAGGTCGTAGGCGCGGAGCAACGTCTCGGCGGACGTGCGCGGCGAGTCGGTCAACTTGTAATCCGGATGGAACGCCGTGACGTGCCAGGGGATGTCCGGCGAGACGCCGGCGATGAAGGAGGCCATCTCGGTGAGCTCGGCGGGGGAGTCGTTGAGCTCGGGGACGACGAGCGTGACGATCTCGATCCAGAAGCCCATGCTCTTGGCGCGGCGGATGGTGTCGAGGACGTTTTCGAGGACGCCGCCGAGCTGGCGGTAGGTCTGGTCGCGGAAGGACTTGAGGTCGATCTTGAGGAGGTCGGCGTGGGGGCGGAGGAATTCGAGGGCTTCGGGAGTGGCGTGGCCGTTGGAGACGTAGGAGCCGCGGAGGCCCTGGGGCTGGCCGAGCTTGAAGATGGCGACGGCCCACTCGGCGGTGATGAGGGGCTCGTTGTAGGTGCTGGTGAGGATGGGGCAGTGGTGCTCGAGGGCGAGGGTGACGATGTCGTCGGGCTGGACGAAGTTGGGCTCGGCGATGGCGCGGGTGTCGCGGAGCATCTGACTGGAGACCCAGTTCTGGCAGTAGGTGCAGTGGAGGTCGCAGCCGAGCATCCCGAAGGAGAGGGCGTCGGAGCCGGGGAGGACGTGGAAGAAGGGCTTTTTCTCGATCGGGTCCACGGCGAGGCCGGCGACGTAGCCGAAGGGGACGCGCAGGACGCCGGCGTCATTGAAACGGACGCGGCAGACGCCGTCGCGGCCGGGGAGGACGCGGCAGCGGTGTCCGCAGGCGAGGCAGCGGATGGCGCCGTCGTCCTCGGGGCGGACGAGGGCGGGGTCGGCGGGGGCGGTGTGCTCGGCGAGGAGCTTCTTGAGGGAGATCACGCGGGGCGAGAGCGATGACATCGTGCGATCCTCCTGGCGGAGGGTGACAGGTGCACACGCGGGCGCAAACGCCGTCAGGTGCGGAGACCTGACGCTACGACCGCGACGCCGCGATCAGCGTGTCGGCCGTACGGGCGGTCTACCGACACTATAGTACTCGAAGCCGTAGCGGGCCATTGTCGCGAGGCTGTAGAGGTTGCGGCCGTCGAAGATGAGGGGCTGGCGGAGGGCGGCGCGGACGCGTTCGAAGTCGGGGCTGCGGAATTCCATCCACTCGGTGAAGATGAGGAGGGCGTCGGCGGACGGCAGGGCGGCGTAGGGGTCGGGGCAGTAATCGACGCGGTCACCAAGGAGCGCGCGGGCGGCGTTCATCGCCTGGGGGTCGTGGACGGCGACGGTGGCGCCGGCGTCGAGGAGCGCGGGGAGGACGGTCATCGCGGGGGCTTCGCGCACGTCGTCCGTCTCGGGCTTGAAGGCCAGTCCCCAGGCGGCGACGCGGCGGCCGTGGAGGTCGCGGCCGAGGCGGGCGAAGACATGCTCCAGCATGTTCTGGCGCTGCGCGGCGTTGCGGCGGTGCACCGCATCGAGCAGGTCGCAGTCGGCGCCGGCGGCGCGGCCGAAGGCGGCGAGGGCCTGCACATCCTTCGGGAAGCAACTGCCGCCGTAGCCGAGGCCGGGGTACATGAAGTGGTGCCCGATCCGCTGGTCGGCGCCGATGCCGCGGCGGACCTCGTTGACGTCGACGTGGAGGCGCTCGCAGACGTCGGCGATCTCGTTGATGAAGCTGATGCGGGTGGCGAGGTAGGCGTTGGCGGCGTACTTAGTCAGCTCGGCGGCGGCGCGGGACATGCGGAGGATCGGCTTGTTGTTGCGGACGTAGGGCTCGTGCAGCTCGGCGATCTCGTCGCCGGCGTCGTCGTCGTCGTCGCCGATCACGACGCGGTCGGGGCGGAGGAAGTCGGCCAGCGCGCTGCCTTCCTTGAGGAATTCGGGGTTGCTGACGACGGGGCAGCGGTGGGGGGTGTGGGCGGCGATGAGGGCTTCGAGGCGGGCGCCGGTGCCGACGGGGACGGTGCTTTTGATCGTGACGATCGCCGGCCCGGTCAGGCCGCGGGCGACTTCCTGCGCGACGGACTCGATGATCGAGAGGTCGGCAGAGCCGTCGGGAAGCGGCGGCGTGCCGACGGCGAGGAAGACGACGCGGACGCCGGCGACGGCGGCGGGGAGGTCGGTGCTAAAACGGAGGCGGTCGGCGCGCGTGTTCTTGGCGACCAGTTCCTGCAAGCCGGGCTCGAAGAACGGACAGCGGCCGGCCCGCAGCGATTCGACCTTCTGTGCGTCATTGTCCACCGCGGCGACGTGGTTGCCGGTGTCGGCTAGGCACGCCGCCGTGACGAGACCGACATAGCCGCTGCCGACGACGCAGATTCGCATGAGGCTGCCCTTTCACGGTGCCGCGCGGCGGCGGTGGTGAGGCGGGGGCCGCGGGGCGCGGGTTTCGGTATCTGTGGCGATCGTCTTATAATCGCGGGACGACCTGCTGTGGCGACCGGCGTGGGACGCCGCAGCGGGGACCGCGGACTGCACTGGAACTTCAGCCATGCGTGTGCTAGTCGCCGGTTGCGCCGGGTTCATCGGTTATCACCTGACACAGCGCCTCCTCGCCGATGGGCACGAGGTCGTCGGCGTGGACAACTTCTGCAGCGGCAGCCGAACGAACGCGGCGGCCCTGCAACAGCATCCGCGGTTTCGCTTCGTGGAACACGATATCACGGTGCCTCTGTCTGTCGAGGGGCCGCTGGACCGCATCTACGACCTGGCGTGCCCGGCGTCGCCCGTGGATTTCGGCCCGCGGCGGCTGGAGATCCTGGCGGTGTGCTCGCGCGGCGTAGGCGAGCTGCTGGAGCTGGCGCGGCGGCACGGGGCGCGGATGCTGCACGCGAGTACGAGCGAAGTCTACGGCGATCCGCAGGAACACCCGCAGCGCGAGACATACTGGGGGCACGTCAACCCGATCGGGGAGCGGTCGTGCTATGACGAGGGGAAGCGGTTCGCGGAAGCGCTGCTGATGGCACATCACCGCCAGCATGGGACCGAGGTGCGCATCCCGCGGATTTTCAACACGTACGGTCCGAATATGCGCTGCGACGACGGGCGGGCGTTGCCGACGTTCATCGACCAGGCGCTGCGCGGCGAGCCGGTGACGATTCACGGGGACGGCAGCCAGACGCGGAGCTTCTGCTTCGTGAGCGATCTGGTGGCGGGGCTGGTGGCGCTGATGGAGAGCGGCGTCACGGAGCCGGTAAACCTCGGGAATCCCGAGGAAATCACGGTGCGGCAGGCGGCCGAGGAGGTCATCCGGCTGACGGGGAGCCGGAGCCCGATCGTGTGCATTCCGCGGCTCGCGGACGATCCTCAGGTCCGCCGGCCGGACATCACGCGGGCCCGCACGCTGCTCGGTTGGAGCCCGACCGTGTCCCGCGCCGCGGGCTTCGCCCGGACGATCGAGTGGTTCCGCACGCTGCGGGCGCCGGCGGGCGGTTGAACGCACGGCGGCGTACGTCCGTCGCGGCGTTCGTCCGAGTACGCGGGGGCCGTTATCCGACAAGTTGGCCCCGAAACGTCCCAGATTCGGGGCCGATGGGCGTCGCCGCGCCAAGTAGTGTGGGGGGGCCGAATTCCAGCTCCAAAGCACGCGATATCTAGAGAGGCAACGAGCGAGTCTGTGGTGGCAGGCGCGAGTCGTAACCCGCCGCTATGCAGTAGAGGTTGAATGAAAGCCAGCTTGGTATCTGCGTGCGCCGTGCCCCCGCCCGGGTCGTCCCCGGCGGCCCTGGAGGCCGCGCTGCAGACACGCCTGCAGGAAATGGCCCGCACGAAGGCCGCCGTGGAGCAGGAGTTGCTCCAGTGCCGCGCCCAGCTCGACCGCGCCTTCGCCGTCACCGAACAAATCGCCGGGCTGCGCGACCCGGACGACATCGAGGAAGCGCTCCTGGGCCACTATGGTGCGATGCTGCACGCCGGCGGCGTGTACTTGGATCGTGCCGGCTGCACACGACGCGTCGGCCTGTCTCCGGGCGCCATGCCGCCCGTCGATCTGGTCCCGGCCGACGTTCGGGCCGCCCTGGCCCGGCACATCGAGAGTGTACGCATCGGCCGCAAGACCATCGTCGTCCCGGCCGCGCCGGAGCTGGGCGGGGCCCACGTGCTGCTGGGCGCTTTCGCCCGTCCGGGCGCAGAGGCGGGCGTCGTCGTGGTGCTGCGCGGGCGTGGGGCGCCGGCTTTCGAGACCAGCGACGTCCTGGCGTCGGAGTCCATGCTGCTCTACGGCGCCCAAATTCTCAACAACGCCCTGACGATGTGTCACCTCCAGCGCGCCGCCGTCGAGACCGTCTACGCCCTGGTCAACGCCATCGACGCGAAGGACAACTACACGTCGGATCATTCCGAGCGGGTGGGCCTGCTGGCGCGGCTGACCGGGCAGGCGCTCGGCCTGCCGAAAGAGCGCTTGCAGGCGCTCGAGTGGGCGGGCTTGCTGCACGACGTGGGCAAGATCGGGATTCCCGAGAAGATCCTCAACAAGCCGGGGCGGCTGACCGAGTCCGAGTTTGCCCAGATGAAGAACCATCCCCGCATCGGGCACGACATGCTCAGCCCTGTCGCCCGCTTCGCCCCCGTGCTCGAAGCCGTCCTGTGCCACCACGAGAACCACGACGGGTCCGGGTACCCGGAGGGGCTGGCCGGCCAGCAAATCCCCCTCGACGCCCGCATCATCCACGTCGCCGACATCTTCGACGCCCTGACCACCCGGCGGCCGTACCGCAACGGCTACGACCGGCTGCACGCCTTGCGGCTGCTCGAGCGCGACGCAGGCCGCGTGACCGATCCGCACGTCACGCGCATTTTCATCGACGCCTTGTGGGAGAGCGCACGCGGCGGAGCGAATGTTCCTGGCGCTGCGGCCGGCGGTCCCCCCGCCGTCCCGCCCGCGAGCTGATCGGAGGTGCACGCTATGCGCCGCAACCGAGCTGTGAGCCTGATCGAGCTGATCGTGGCCGTGGTGATCCTCGGCCTCGTCGCGCTTTTGGCGATCCCGCGTCTGACGCGCGCCGCACCGCCGCCGGACCGTTCCGCCGCCCTGAAAACCCAACTGAAAACCCTCCGTTGCGCGGTCGAACGCTACTACCAGGACCACGGCACCTATCCCGGGTGCTCCGGCGACGCCGAGCAAGCGGCTGGTACACCGGCGGCCCTGTCCGCTCAACTCTGCCTGTTCACCGATCCACAGGGGCAGGTCTCGGCCACGCGCGATGCGACGCACCGTTTCGGTCCCTACCTGCGCGACGGCATGCCCGCGAACCCGGTTTTGCCGGAATCACCCGCCGGCGTAGATCTCGTGCGTGGTACCGCGCTGCTGGCGCCCGCCCCCGACGCGCCCGAAGCCGGTTGGATTTACGATTGCGACACCGGCCGGCTCATCGCCAACACCCCCGCGGCCGACCCGAAGGGACAACCGTACTCCACATATTGAACACCCGCACCCGACTGTGCCGCCGTGTTTCTCTTGTGAGGGGTTCGAGCTACAACAACTCCGGATGCAGCAGCCGGCCTTCCATGCCGCCGGCGATCGGCACGATCGCCCCGCTGATGTGCCCGGCTAGCGCGTCCGACGTCAGGAACACGATGGCCCGCGCCACGTCCTCCGGCTCGGCGATCTTCTGCAACGCCATCGTCGCTTGCACACGCCGGACGACGCGTTCGTCGGCCAGCCCGTCGGCGGACATCGGCGTGCGTACCCAGCCCGGGCAAACACAATTGACGCGGCCCCGCGGCGCCAGCCGCACGATCTCGTTCTTCAGCGTGCGCGTCAGCCCGTACGCCATAGCAGCCTTGGCCGCGGAATAGTCCGCATGATCCGCCTCGCCGAACAGGGCCGCGGTCGAGGCGACCAGCACGATCGACGCCGTTTCGCGGGGCACGGCGGCCAGGTGCCGCAGAAACGCCCGACACGTGAGAAACGCGCTCGTCAGGTCCGCCTCCAGCGTCTCATGCCACTGCGCCGCCGACATTTCCCACAGCGGCACGGATGCGGCGTTCCAGATCCCGGCGTTGACGACAATCGCGTCGATGCGCGGAAACGTCCGCAGCGCCTCGGCAAACAGGTGGTCCGTCTGGCCCTCGTCGCGCAAGTCCGCCGCCAGCACCACACTCGGCACACCCAGCCGCGGCTGCAATTCCTGGAGCGGTTCGGGGTGGGTGCGGCCGTGCAGGACCAGTCGCGCCCCCTCTTCGGCAAACGCTGCGGCGGTCGCCAAACCGATTCCGCCGGACGCCCCGGTGATGAGAACGCACAAGTCTCGGAGTTCGCTGTCCACGCGCGGCTCCTGGAAGCCCTCTAGCGGCCTCGAATGATAGCCTTGTCAACCTCACCGCGTCTGGCCCACAGACAACTGCGCGCTGCGGCCAGATCACGACGCGGCGTCTGGAGCCGCAATACTCACGTCATCGCTCCGCAGCTTCGCCTCTCCGCGCTGCACTTTCGCGGCCAGTTCCCGGCACTCCGCCAGCAGCGCATCCAGCATCCGGTCCTCCGTCACCGTCTGCTTCTGCTCGCCCTGGACGTAGATGATCCCGCGGCCCTTGCCGGCGAAGATCGCCACGTCGGCCCCTTCGCACTCGCCCGGGCCATTCACGACGCAGCCCATCACCGCCACCTTGAGCGGCAGCTTGATCTCCGCCGCGAGCCGCGCCCGCACGTCGGCGACGAGCTTGAACAGGTCGACCTCGATCCGCCCGCACGTCGGACACGCGATCAGCTCCGGCTCCGTTCGCGGCCGCAACCCCAGCGCGCACAACAGCTCCTTGCCATCCTCGACCTCGTACACCGGGTCGGCGGCGTAGCTGATTCGGATCGTGTCCCCGATGCCGTTCGACAGCAGCGTCCCCAACGCCGCGATCGAACGGATGCGGCCGGTCTCCGGCGGCCCGGCGTGCGTGACGCCCAGGTGCAGTGGGTAGTCGTACCGCCGGCTGATCGCCGTGTACGCGTCGATGACGATCCGCGCGTCGGGACTCTTCGCGGAGATCACCACGTCGTGGAAGTCCTCGGCCTCGAAGATCCGCAGGTACTCGTCGAGCTTCTCGAGCATGATGCGGATGAGCCCGGCCGCGTAGCCCTTGTCGAGCTCGGCCTGCTCGACCGCCCGCTGCTGCTTGTCCCGCCGCTCGACGATCCCGCCTTCGTTCGCCCCCACGCGGATCGGGACGCCGCGTTCCTTGCAGGCGGCGATCACGCGGCGGACCTTGTCGCGGTCCTGGATATTCCCGGGATTCAGGCGGATCTTGTGCACGCCGGCCGCGATGGCCTCCAGCGCCCGCTCAAAATGGAAATGCACGTCCGCGACAATCGGCACCGGCGACGCGGGAATGATCTCCTTCAATGCCTCCGTGTCGCGCTTGTCCGGCACCGCGACGCGAACCAGGTCCGCCCCCGCGGCCGCGAGCTTGCGGATTTCCGCGACGCACTTGTAGACGTCAAACGTGTAGCACGAGGTCATCGACTGCAACGCGACCGGCGCGTCGCCGCCGATCTTCACGCGGCCGACGCTGACTTGGCGGGTTTTCCGGCGTGGAAGCACTCTGGACTCCCATTGGCGTGCAGCGCGCACACAACGGCTGCCCGCCCGTCTCGGTGGATTGTAGCTGGACTGGGCTGCTCGGACACTGCGGCCCGCGCACGCTTTGCGCCAACCGACCTCGCTCTGTCGGTCCCGCAACGCGCCGCCACGGCGATCTGCCGATAACCCGGTAGTCGGTGGGGGATGCCCCGCCGACACCGCGTGCCAAGGACGGCCGATTCCTTGACCCGCGAGGGTGTGCGGCTCGGAGCTAACCCTCCGACTCGCTTCACCGAGCCCGGCACGGACGCCCGCTCCGTGAATGCGACCCTCGCCGGCAAGGTCTCTTGACGACGACGGCGTGACGGGTGACGGCAAGGCCGCCCCGTTCGCTCCGCCCGGCGGCACAAGCCGCCCAGCTACTTTCGAGATGGAACGGGCCGATTTGGGTGCGGTGTGGCCAGTGGAACGCTCCCAATCGGCCCTTTTTCTCGGTGCGGCGCGGCCCCGGCCGCGTACGTCGGCCCCGCTGGACACGAGCGCGGTTTCGGTGTACTAAAATCACGTTTGGGAGCGGTTGCGACCCGCCGCGGCGGGAGGGCGGCGCGGGTCGAGCCATGCCTCCCGGTTAACGCACTGGTCCGATCTGAGCATGCAGTCGCCGCAAATCGTCAGCGATCAACAAACACTCGAGGGGCATTGTGAGGCATGGCGCACGGCGGGGCATTTCGCGTTTGATACGGAATTCATCCGCGACGACACCTACGACGCCAAGCTCTGCCTCGTCCAGGTCACGACCGACGGCCAGGTTGTCCTGATTGACCCAACCGCCGGCCTCGACCTCGGCGTCTTCTGGAAGCTTGTCACCGACGAGTCCGTCGTAACGATCGTCCACGCCGGCAAGGAGGACTTCGAGGTTTGCCTGCGAGCCACCGGGCAGGTCCCGCGGAACGTGTTCGACATCCAGATCGCCGCCGGCTTCGTCGGGCTCGGCTATCCGCTGAGCCTCGTGCGGCTGGTCGAGCGCGTCGTCCATCACCGCATCAGCAAGGGCCAAACGCTGACCGACTGGCTGCGCCGGCCGCTGACGCCGGAGCAGCTTCGGTATGCGGCGGACGACGTGATTCACCTGCCGGAGATGTACAAGACGCTGCGGGCCAGCATCGAAAAGGCCGGGCGGTGGGCCTGGGCGCGGGAGGAGTTCCAGCGGTTCGAGGACCCGGAGTTCTACCGGGCACCGACCGAGGACCGCGTGCAGCGGCTAAAAGGCAGCAAGAAGCTCGACGGGCTCGGGCTGCTGCTGCTCGAGCGGCTCGTCGACTGGCGCGACCGGTGGGCGCAGGAGCGCAACCGGCCGATCCGGGCGCTCGTCCGCGACGATATCCTGGTCGAGATCGCTCGCCGGCGGCCGCGGCAGGCCCGCGAGCTGGAAGTGCTGCGCGGATTTCCGCAGGCGAAGAACCGGAAGATCGTGGGGGAGCTGGTCGACCTCATCAACGCCGCGTGCCAGGTGCCGAAGAGCGAATGGCCGACGCCGCTGGAGCACCGCGAAGATGCGCCGATGACGAAGGCGCTGCTGGACCTGCTGTTGGCGGTGATCCAGGGGATTTGCTACGAAGAGCGGCTCAATTGGAGCCTGCTGGGCAGCCCGCAGCGGCTGCGCGAGCTGCTCGACTTCCACGCCGGCCGGTCGGGCGAGGTCCCGCCGCTGCTGCGTGGGTGGCGGGAGCAATTCATCGGCCAGCGGCTGCTGGATTTGCTGGAGGGCCGCAGCCGGCTGCATCTGACCGGCTGGCCGGACAGTCCGCGACTGCATTTGAACGACCGGGCGAGCCGGGGGCGGTAGACCGCCAAGAGCGCCAGGCGGTTGGCGGTGTTCCGGATAAAAGGGCCGCTGGGGGTGCGGCGGTGCGAAGGTTGCCAGATTTCTCCGCCCGCGCCACCCCCCCCTTGGCAATGTTCGGCTGGTGAGGCGGAAAACCGCTTCCGGACGCGTTCGGAGCGTGCGGCGGGGTGGCAACCTTCGGGGAAAAGGCAACCGCCAGGACGCCAGGAGCGCCGGGGACGCGGAGAGGGTGGGTTGGTCAGAATCGAATTCATAGAGAAGCTATCAGCTCCCAGCCTCCGGCTCTGAGCATTCAGCACTCATCACTCGCCGGCCAGCACTCATCACTCGGCAGTCAGCACTCACCCCAGTATTCATCAGGAAGGGGCGGAAAGCACGGGGGGCGGACGGGTTTGTTGGAGGCTGGCGGCGGGTGGCGGAGATTGGCGGGGGCTGCGCGGTCTTGTGCGCTATCGGCGGCTGCGGGCCCGGCGGGGGGGGCGGGTTTTGGATTCTGCCGTTTGGGGTTTGGATTGCGGGGGCCGCCCGAAACACTGGGCCTTGAAGACGCAGGCCAGCCTACGCGCTCGCGCGGGGCGAGAGAAGCTCGACGGGACTGCCGGCGCCTGGCCGGCATGGCCCGTCTTAGGTGGCTTCGGCGGGCGCCGAGGCGACGGGTACGTCGAACGCGACCTGCACTTGCGAGCCGAAGATCGGGTACTCGATGCGGACGCGGTAGCCGCGAAACCGCTGTGGATCCCAGTGAAGGTTGTCGCACACATATTGGAGCAGCTCGAGGTATCTGGGGATTTCCTCGGCGCGGAATCGCTCGATCCCCCAGCCCATGGGGTCTACTCGCTCGGCAACGTCGAGGACGTCCAGGTCCCGTGTCATGTCGTTGGGGTCAGCTGACCCGAGCTCGCCGGTCTCGAGGATCCTGGCCGTTGGCGCCCAGCCTGGGTACGCCTCCGCATGCAAGATAAGGTCGAATATGTACCTGCGCGTTGGAACCGCGATTGCGTTCGTCAGGCCGGCCTTCGGTCTGGGGTCCTCCGAGGAACGATGTTGACGCATCGCGTCGGGCCGAAGTTCGGCCATGACGAGGTCGCGGACCGAGTTGCGGCCCACGGAGTCCCCCCAGCACAGCGCGTAGACAAGGTCCTGGGCCTTGGTGTGGACATGGAGCTCGACCGGGGGCCCCGAACAGAACGCAGTGAGGAGTACGCCGCGTGGATCCCCGATTGGCTCTCGCGCCAGGGTAAATGGCTTCGCGATCGGGTCGTTTCCTCCGCTGACGACGCCCATCTTGAACGTGGCACCGGGGCGGACGCGGTGGAGCCCCAAGTATCCCCGGAGCATCACAAGGGCGTGTCGCTGTCCCGCAAGGGACGGGTGTAGAATCGCCGTGAAGAACGTCACGTCCGCAGCGACGCCCTTCAGTTGGCGCATCCCGCGAAAAACCAACTGCTTCGCGGTGCTCTCGAAGCGCGCTCGCATGTCGGGGAGAGAAGCGCTGATGATCGCGTCCAGGCCGCTACGATCCCCGGCGGCGTTTTTGATCAGCGAGTCGAAGGAGCAGACGGCGACCTCCGCGCGGTGGATGTGCTCTGCGCGGGCGCCTTTTTTGCCGATGGCGATCAGAAACCGGCGAAGAGGCTCCGGCCCCGGCATCAGGTAGACCGTCGCCAGGGGATCTCTCTTTCGCAACGCGCTCATGAGGCGATGGGCTAGGTCTTTATTGACGCCGACCGCGCGAGCCAAGTCCTGCGGAGTGAGAGGACGGCCCGGCGTTGATTGGACGAGATCCGCGAACGACGATGCCAGTTCACGCCCTGCGGCGGCGATCCGTTCCGTGATAGCGGGGTGCGACGAAACCTCGTCATCCTGAACCACTTGCGGCATGAGCAGACCCTCAAAACTTACTACATAATCGGATTCTAGCAACGAAGGCCGGACGTAGCGAGGAAAATTTTAAAATCTAGCTAAAGTTGGGTTGCAATCGCTCAGCGAATCAGATACGATGCCAGTACCGGATGGAACCTGAGGGTAAGTGATGCCCGGGCGTCCGGGCGGTAACCGACCCAGAGATCTGGGTCAACAGGAAGGAAGGAGAGGAACCATGTTCAAGACTCGAGACTGTTTGTTGGGCAGGGGTTGGGCGGTGGGTATGCTGCTGGGCGTGTGCGCGGCTGCCGTGACGGCTGGCGCGGCGCGAGCCGACATCTTGTACGAGTCGCACACTTTTTCGATGGTCGTAAACAACGTGTCATGGAACAACACCTACCCGGAAAACCTCGATCTGGTCCTCTTCGACACGCAGGGCGGGACACGTCAACTCGTGGCATATGAGCTTGACTCGGGGCCCCTAGGCTTGGCCTGGAATCTGGTCGTCCACGATAACCCCACGCCCAACTACGTCGGGGACTTTGCGCACTGGAGTTACGCTTGGCACCAGGACCTGTTTCCACTGGGGGCCAACCATGGCACGTTGTCTGGAAGCGCGGGAAAGGAGGTTGCTCGTGCTCCGTACTCGACGGGCTATACCGCCAGTACTCTCACTGGCGGGGTCTCGTTCAGCCAGCAAGTCAGCGACGATCCGAACGTCTTGAACTGGCTGACGGGGAGTGGCACGGGGACGCTCCCGTGCGTTTTCACGCTCGGACCACTGGTGGAGGAGCCTGCAACCCATGCCCCTGGTGGCACGCTCTTCGACCCGAACATCATGGACGAAGTTCCGCTCTACCTCCACCTCGACGGAACGCTGACGTACGCCTACGAGATGGTGCCAGAGCCGGCGACGGCCGGGCTGCTTGCCCTGGCGTCTTTCCTCGTCCTGCGCCGGCGGTAGCGGTCCATGTGGCCGGGCCGCGCAGGCGTCTGTGCGCGGCCCCGGGGGAGGGTCGCGATGGCGCGCGGTCTCGCGGCGCGCAGAGGCACGCGCGTGCGGAAATAGGTGGGTCCAAGGCGTGGACGGATCGGCGTTTGTCTACGCGTGGATGGAGATTGCACGGCGCGGGGTGTGAGTGGCGCGGCGCGGCTCGCCCGCATGGGATGTGGGCGAGCCGCGCGGTGCTGGCGGTGAGCACGATGGCGGACGGGGGCGAGCTCGACGCAGCGCGGGCGCGCGACCTCGATCCCGGCCTGCGCCGAGGCGTGGCGCGTGATTCGCTTCCCCGGGGCATTCGATTCACAGGGCATGGCAGCAGCGTACAAGGCAGGGCGAGTTTGCTCAATGTCCGGGGCCGGGAAGCCTTCGGACGGATCACGGGGCGCGGGTGACGGACTCGCCAAGCGCCCGTGCCGACGACCGTTCGCGTCGGCATGGGCTGACGGCTGATAGCTGAAAGCTGACAGCTTCTTCTCTTTCTCCGCCAATCTCCGCCACCGGCCAACGCCATCGCCCCTGATCCTTGCTTTCCTCCATTCATGAGTAATACTATCAGTGCTCACGCAGTGCCAGAGCCTGCCTTGACGGCCCGCTCGGCGGTGTGGCACCGG
>PMMM01000240.1 GCA_003162245.1 Phycisphaerales bacterium | reverse complement strand
GGGCGGGGGCGGGGGCGGGGGCGGCACGGCCTGTCGCGTCCGTCGCGGTAGCTTGGGCTTTGCGGCGCGCGGTGCGTGCATCTTGCGGGCGGGTTTCTTCGCAACCTTCTTGGCGCGCTTCTTGACCGTTTTCTTGGCGACCTTCTTCCCGCCGCGCGCGATGCGCTTCTTCTTCACGACCCTCTTCTTGGCGGCCTTCGCTCGCTTCTTGCCGNNTTTCGCCTTTTTCTTCGCCATGGCGTTACCTCACTCGAGATGCCTGCGTTGATCGACCAGTACCCTCTTCCGAACGCGTACGTGTCAATCCGTGCGCGACCCCGCGGGGCAAGACAAAGCCAGTGCACCCAACGTGGGCGGCATGTGTGACGCTCGCACGACGACGGTGAAACCGCAGCCTCGTGATGACGTTTAACAAGACCAACCACCGCGCGCCAACCGCGCTGTCACGCGTTTGCTGAGTCACGGTGATTATGCCCGAGACGTGCGGCGCTCACAACTGCGCCGACGGCGACGATTACACGAATCCGATCCGCGGGCGGGACGCTTCGGCCAACGCCGCGGGCAGGCCGTCGGCCACGTCGCGTGCGAGATACCCCACCTCGCCAATCTCCCGCCGACAGCGATCCGCTGCGAGTCCGTGCGCGTGCACGGCGAGCCGAGCGGCATCGAAACCCGGCATTCCCTGCGCGAGCAGGGCGGCGATGAGCCCCGTCAGGACGTCGCCCATGCCGCCGGTCGCCATTCCGGGGTTCCCGGTGGTGTTGATAAACGCGTCGGTCGGGGTGCTTACGACAGTCCGGTGGCCCTTCAGCACGACTGTAACACCCGCATAACGGGCGTATTCGCAGGCCGACGCCACCCGCGTCGCATCGTCATGGCCGTCGCCCGGCGGCATTTCCGCACCGGCCCGCAGCCGGGCCATCTCGCCGGGGTGGGGCGTGATGACCGTGTCACGTCCGGCGCGGGACTTCCATAGCCGGTCCCCCACCTTGGCGATCGTCGCGAGGTTGTTCAAGCCATCGGCATCAACGACGACTGGGCCGGGGAAGTGGCGGACGGCGTAGCTCACAAACTCTGGCAGGGCAAGGCTTTGTCCCAATCCTGGGCCGATCACCAGGACGTTGGCCCACTCCAGGTCGAGCTTCTGAGCGGCCGGACCGTAGGCGACGCGTCCCTCGGCATCCTCGCCCACGCCGACGGTCATTAGACACGGCTCGGCGGCGGCGATGATCGGCTGGACGGACGCCGGGCAGTAGACGCGCACAAGGCCGGCACCGCCGCGGAGGGCGCCTTGAGCGCACAGCACGGCGGCCCCGCTCATCCCCCGGCTGCCGGCGACAATCGCGACACGGCCAGCCTGACCCTTGTGCATGTCCGGCGGGCGCGGCGGCAATGGAGGCACTTCGGCAGTCAGACGAGGTGTCGCGTCCTTGGGTGCGGTCATGGTGCGTTATCCGTGCGCGCGGGTTCCTGCGCCAGGCGGTTTATCAACGCCGCTTGATAGCCGGCGCCGAAGCCGTTGTCGATGTTCACGACTGAGACGCCGGCGGCGCAGCTATTGAGCATCGCGAGCAGGGCGGCGAGGCCGTGGAAGCTGGCGCCGTAGCCGACGCTGGTAGGAACGGCGATCACCGGGACGCGCACGAGCCCCCCCACCACGCTCGGCAGCGCGCCTTCCATGCCGGCGACGACTACAAGCACGTTGGCGGCCCGCAGGTCCTCGGAACGGGCGAGCAGGCGGTGCAGGCCGGCAACGCCGACGTCGTACATCGTGCGGGTCTGATTGCCCATGATTTCGGCGGTGACGCGGGCCTCCTCGGCGACGGGCAGATCGCTGCTGCCGGCGCAGACGATGCCGATCAGGCCGGAGGCCGGGGGCGTCGCGTCCTGCTGGAGAGTCAGAGTCCGCGCGAGTTCGTGGTGGACGGCGCCGGGGGAGCGTTGTTGCACGCGCTGGGCGGCCTCGGGGCTGACGCGCGTTGCGAGCACGTTGCCGCCGGTGGCCGCGAGCTTGGCGAAGAGTGTTTCGACCTGTTCTGGGGTCTTGCCCTCGCCGAAGATGACCTCCGGGAAGCCGCAGCGCAGCGTCCGATGGTGGTCCAGGCAGGCGAAATCGAGCTGCTCGAACGGCAGCGTTTCGAGCCGGCGCATGACCGCGTCGATGGTCACTTGGCCGGCGGCGAGTTGGGCGAGCAGTTCACGCAGGGTCTGCGGATTCACGTTCGTCACTCCGGGGGCGCCGCGCGGGCATTTGAGGCGGCGATACCAACGGCGTAGTATAAGGTGCCGCGGACGGCCCGCGAGAGGAACCGCATGAACCAGGCCAGCAGCAGCAAGCAGCAACTGGATACCGTCGAGCCGGTGGGCAAACGCATCCTGATCCGCAAGGACGAGGACCGCAAGACGACCAAGGGCGGCATCCAGCTCCCCGGCAACATCGAGATTCCGACGATTACCGGGCGGGTCGTCGCGGTTTCCGCCCAGGTCGAGCGCGACGAAGACTACCCCATCGCGCAGTACGACAAGGTGCTGTTCAACCCCAAGAACGCCATCCCGGTCGATTTCGAGGGGGATAACCGGCTGTTCGTGGTGCCGGTGGAAGACATCGTCGCGGTGTTTCGGCGCAAGAAGGAATGAAAGCGCTGGCGGGGCATCGTGTGCGGGGCGGTGCCACGCGGCAGGTCGTGCTGCTGCTGCTCGCCGGGGCGTTGCTCGTGCTGGCGGGCGCTTCGTATTGGTGGATGTCGCGCCCGGAGGCCGCGCCCAGCGGGGAGTTCGTGGCGTTTCATTGCCTGAAGTGCGGGCGCACGTTCCAACTAAGCCACGCGCAACTCGACAAGCTGTGGGAGAAGCACGAACTCCGCACGGGCAGCGACGGACACGTGCTCGTGAAGTGCGAGAAGTGCGAGGAGTTCACGGCGGGCCGAGCGGAGGAGCCGGCCACGGGAGAGCGCTGAGGTCGGGTTTTCCAGATTCAGTCCTTGGGGTCGGACCGCCGGTTGTAGCTTGTATTCGACGGAGCGGTTTGGGTAAGATCACGATGAAAGTGTCGGCAAGTGGGAAATCTGGCCCAAAGGCGCAATCTGTGTGGTCCGGTGGCCAACTCAGCGCGGACAGATGCGGCTGGTAGGCTTTGCCGGACGGTCAGGCTTGCCTTATTCTCTTGAGGACTGCCCATGACCGACCGTGCTCGGCAATCGATCGACGCTGTGCGCGTATTCCCGCTCGGTGTCGCGTTGCTCGTGGCGGCCCACCTGACACTCGGTGGCTGTCCTAACGATGCACCCCTCACTCAGGCATATGGCGTCTCGAACCGCGTGTCCGGGTTTGATCCACGAGCGAACGGGCTTCATTTCAACAACGAGTTTCCGCCAGGCAGCGTCTATTTCCCGCTCACGCTGCCCGGGCTGGGCACCGTCTACAGCAGTGACGCACACGACGGCATGTGTGATGGATTTGTACTCACGGTGCTGGACCTCTTTCTGCATGAACCGCCGCTCATTCCCCCGGCCGACACGGCACCGCCAGCGCTCGACACGCCTTTGTTTGGGTACCTGGCACAGCGGGAGGTAGACTGCTTCTTCTACGCAGGATTGCGGAACTTCTGGAAAGCAGCCGAGTGGGTCCATACCCCGAGTGGCGACACAGATGTCGATACGCCTCTCGGGCGTGTCGTGACGACTCGAGGCCTGGCGTGGCACACCATCGTCGAGGAATGGCCGTGGGTGAAGGAGGACATCGACGCGGGGAGACCGTCGCCATTGTGGCTCGTCACGACGTCGCCTGTCCCCGCTGCAGACTTGCAGCAGACGATAACGGCGCTCACGAACCATCACCAGGTGCTGGCCTACGCCTACTCACTTGACGATGCCGCCACACTCACTCTGAGCATCTATGAGCCTCAACGACATGATTCCGCAAGCCAAACCGTGACTCTGAATATCGCCAATCCCGAGTGCGGTGCCGAGATCGCTGTGCCCAGCCTCGCGCCCACGGTCGTTCGCGGCTTCTTCAGGTCAGCCTACGAATTGCGCGACGCAAGCTCAATTGCACCGAATTGAGCGGGAGGGGGCGGGAACGCCCAGGCGGCACCTTGCGCCTCACCAAGCCGCGGAAGACGCCTCCGGGTTCCGTTCCGTTTTCCCGCTCTGCCTGATCTCGTTCCGGCTATTCCGGCGCTAAAGGNNCGACTCTCCCCGCGGAGGATGGGGAATCACGGCGGAGAGCGGCGCCCGCGGCCGGAAGGCGCTGCAAAGGCGAACTCCTCACTGCCGCCCGTGGAAAAAAGCGGTGCACCCAAGTCAGGGCGGGTTCTATAATGAAGGCAGTCAGCAATTCCGTCGATTTTTCTCGATGCGCGCTGCAAAGGTCGTGATGCGGTCAGGTCCGAGAAGCCCGAACTCACAGGCCCGGCACGGCGGGCGCGGGTTCACGCTCATCGAGCTGCTGGTGGTCATCGCGATCATCACGCTGCTGATGGCGATCCTGATGCCGGCGCTGGCGGGGGCGCGCGAGCAGGCCAAGCAGGTCAAGTGCGTCGCGAACCTGAAGCAGATCGGCATCGCGATGCACTCGTACTTCGAGGACTGCGACGGGTGGTTCCCATTCGAGCGGCAGAACAACGAATCCTACCCGTACCTGGTCGGCGTGTACTACGGCGGCCACCCCGGACGGCGAGTGCCGAGCAGCCCCGGCGACTGGTGGGGCTACACGACGCCAGGCTGGCGGACCACTCCCGCGGGGCGACCGTTCAATCCATACATCTATCCCGATCTACCCAATTGGGACGTGCCGCCGGGCGATCCGCTCTTCGAGAAAGTGCGTGATGTGCCCATATTCCAGTGTCCCTCGGACGGCGGCGGGTCCTGGTGGACCGATCCGAACTTCTACGGATGGAATGATACGCATTCCGCTTAGTTT
>PMMM01000063.1 GCA_003162245.1 Phycisphaerales bacterium | reverse complement strand
AAATAAACAGGATGCGTATGAAACGGCCTGAGCTTCTCGATCATCGCCTGCGCGTCTGGTTTCCGGGCGACGATCAAGTTCGCTGCGCCCAGCAAGCCGCCCGCCAGTAGGACAAGTATGGTGACGACCCACATGGCCTGCCTCCTCGATTCGACCCAGTGGCCCGGCCCGTCGCCAGGCTTCCGGCGGTCATGGTAGATTGGCCGGCGGCCGTCGGCTACGGCGCGCGAAGTGAGATTTCCCAGATGACTTGGCCCGACGCCGTCGACGGACGGTGGCTGGCCGTCAGGTTTGTACGAAGCGCGAGATCAGGGCGAAGAGGGCCGCGGCGAGCGCCGCGGAGACGGGTAGCGTGAGCACCCAGGCCGTGGCGATCTCGTAGCCGACGCTCCAGCGGACCGCCGACCAGCGCCGCACCGAGCCGACGCCGAAGATCGCGCCGGTGATCGTGTGGGTGGTGCTGACCGGGATGCCGAAGTGCGAGAGCACGAGCAGCGTGACGGCGCCGCCGGTCTCGGCGCAGAAGCCGTCGACGGGGCGGAGGCGGGCGACGCGGTGGCCGAGGGTGTGGACGACCTTCCAGCCACCCATGTAGGTGCCGAGGGAGATCGAGGCATGGCAGGTCAGGATGATCCACCAGGCCAGGTGCTTGGAGGTCGGGTCGCCGTCGTGCGTGGCCCAGGACTGCAAGGCAGGCTGGCTGAGCAGGAGTACGAAGATGATGCCCATGGTCTTCTGGGCGTCGTTGAGCCCGTGGCCCAGGCTGTACGCCGCCGCGGACACGAGTTGCATGATGCGGAACGAGCGATCCACGCTGCGCGGCGCCTTGTGGCGGCAAATCCAGAGCGTGGCAACCATGATCCCCATTCCCAGCACCAGACCGATCAGTGACGAGAGGACGATGAAGGCGGCGATGACGCCGATGTTGCTCCAATTGAGCGCGTTCATCCCGCCGCGCACGAGTGCGGCCCCCGCGAGCGCGCCGATCAGCGCGTGCGAGACGCTGATGGGCAGGCCGCGCCGCAGGCAGAGCACCGTCCAGAGAATCGCCGCCAGCAGCGCCGCCAACACCAGGTGCGGTGTGACGACGTGCGGCTGCACGAGCCCGGTGCCGATCGTGCGGGCCACATTCTGCTCGAAGCCGAACGCCGCGACGAAATTGAAGAACGCCGCCCACAGCACGGCTTTGCGCGGCGAGAGGACGCGCGTGCTGACGATGGTGGCGACGGAGTTGGCCGCATCCTTGACCCCGTTGAAGAAATCGAACACGAGGGCTACGACGACGATGAGGAGGGTGTAGGTGACCATCGAGTGTGTGGATCAGGCGTTCTTGACCATGATGCCGCGGATCACGTTGGCGATGTCCTCACAGCGGTCGATGGCCCGCTCGGTCATGTCGTAGATCTCCTTCCACTTCATCACGAGCAACGGGTCGCCGCCGCGTTCGAAGAGCTCGGCGAGCGCGGCGTGGTTGATGTCGTCGCCGACGTTCTCGAGGAAGTGGATCTCGACGAGCTTGTCGTTCAGCCCGTTGGGTTTTTTCAGGTCGCGCAGCTTGGAGACGGCCTCGCCCATCAGCCGGCAGGCCTTGAGGAGCACGTCGGTCTGCTTGGTGAAAGCCGGCGTCGTCTCGGGGATCTGGTAGAGCATCATGCGCTTGGCCGCGGCGTCGATCTCGTCGATCACGTCGTCCACGCGGGTCATAAGGGTCTCAATGTCCTCGCGGTCGAACGGCGTGATGAAGCTCTTATCGAGGTGGTCGTAGGCGCGATGGGCGACCTCGTCGCCGTCGTGCTCGGACTGGCGGATGCGGGCGACGTGCTCCTCGCGGTTGGCGTAGTCATGTCCGAGCAAGGCGTAGGCCTCGGCCGCGCGCACCGCGATGGCGGCGGCTTTGTCGAACAAATCGAAGAACGCCATGTTCCGGGGGATGATGCTGAACATGATGCTCGCCTCCTGACCCGACGCCACAGGTTGCCCACGAAGGAGACGGGGGCAGTATAGCGCGGACGCGGGCGGCTGCCAAGGCAGATCGTGGCCGTCTAGGGCCGCAGCAGGTCGTCGACGCGGGTGAACGTGTAGCCGCGGCGCGACAGCTCGGTAACCAGCGGCTCGAGCTGGAGATGCATCTTGTCTTGGCGGAGCGAGCCGAGGTGCAGGAGGAGCAGGAAACCGTTGAGGCCGCGGGGGTCCTTTTGCTCGTAGGCGAGAATGTCCCCGAGGATGGTCGTGGACGGCACGAAGCCGGGCTCGCCCTCCGGGATCCAATCGCGGTTGGAGCCGCTGCCGGGCGTGAAGTTGAAGAGCACGACGCCCATGTCGCGCGCCCAGCGGACCTGGTCTACGTTGAACCACTCGTAGGGCGGGATGAAGTAGATTGGCCCGTTGCTGCGCAACGCTCCCAAGCCGCGGAGGTCGGCGATGTTCTTCTGCAAGTCGCGGCGGAAGGCGTCCTGGGTAACCAGGGTGCGCGGGCGGTCTTCCCAGGCGCAGTAGAGCAGGTGCGCGTCCGAGTGCGGGCCGACGTAATGGCCCTCGGCGACCATGCGGCGGACGAGCGACCGGCGCTGCGGATCGGCCAGGAACTGCCCAGTAACGAAAAATGAGGCTTTGATGCCGTGCGCGTTGAGCACGTCGAGGATGCGCGGGCCGCCCTCGCCGTAGTCGCCGCCGGTGAAAACGAGGGCGAGCCGCCTGGTTGCCGTGTCGCCGCGGATGATGCCATCGTGGTCGTAGGTCCAGCGGGGGTTAAGCTCGACTGGGGCACGCCGCATGGGTTCGGCAGTGGCGCAGCCGGCGAGGAGCGTGCAGCCGCACGCGAGGTAGCACAGGGGGCGGCGGGCTGGCAGCCTGCGTACCACGGCTCAGATCTTCACGAAGATCTTCAGGCGGTACAGGACGTACATCGGGATGAGCCAGAACAAGTTGAGGAGAATCGGGTAGACGAGCGAGCCGTTCAGCGGCCCGGCCCAACTTGCGCACACGTGCTCGTAGAGCCAACCCTTCGCGGTCGTTTGGCCACCGGCCACCTGGACGAGCACCAGTATCTTGGCCGTCATGCTGGCCGCCACGTAGACGACGATCGCGTTGCTGCCGAAGACGACGAAGGGCCAGGCCCACTTGCGGTGGCCCTTGATATCGATGAGCCAGTAGCAAAGGGCGAGGAAGTTCAAGGCGACGCCGGCGGTCGCGAGGACGTAGGAACTGGTCCAGATCTTCTTGTTGAGCGGGAACACCCAGCTCACCCACAGTCCGAGCACGAGCACGATGTTGGCCGCGACGAACAGGCCGATGAGCTTGTCGGTCTTGTCGCGCGGGCTCCGGAGCCACTGGCCGGTGAGCACACCGGCGAGCACGGTCGCGATCGCGGGCAGCGTGCTGAGCAGTCCCTCGGGGTCGGGTCGCTCGCTGTAAATGTGCATGCCGAGGAGCCGCGTGTCGACCCAATCGTGGAGCAGGCCCGCGAGGTCCTTGACCGGTGCATCGTACCCGGCCGGCGGATGGACGTACGTCACGAGTGCCCAGTAGCCGATCAGCAGCAGCGCCCCGATCGCTGCCCGGCCCCAGGCGTCGCACCACATGACGACCAGCGAGGCGAAGAAGTAGCACAGGCCGATGCGCTGCAAGATGCCCGGCACGCGGAGCTGCGTGCCGAACTTAGGAGCAGTGACAGTGCCGAAGTGGTGCCAATCCAGGGCAAAGTAGACGACCGCCCCCACCAGTAAGGCCCCGGCGATGGCCTTGCGAATGGTCGCCGGCGTCAAGGGACGGAAGCGCAGCACCGGCTGGTCGAGGAAGAGCAGGACCAGACCCGCCAGGAAGAGAACGTAGGGGCCGATGTCCCGCAGCGCGGGGAAGCTGAACATGGTCGCGGCGGGCGCGTTAGTGCCTGGCGGCACGAGCACGGGGTCCGGATAGCCCGTCATGATCAGCCCCAACAGGATCAGGATCGCCGATCGGCGCGCGACTTGCGCCACCAACGTCACGCGGCGAGTGCCTTGCTCCAGCCGGCTGCTAAACGAGAACGTCATCGCCACGCCGACGATGAAGAGGAAGAAGGGGAACACGAGGTCGGTGGGCGTCCAGCCGTTCCATGGGGCGTGCTCCAGCGGCCCATAGACGTACTTCCAACTGCCGGGGTTGTTGACCAGGATCATGCCGGCGATGGTGATCCCGCGAAACGCGTCGAGGGAGATAAGGCGCTGGGGCGGGGTCGGCGTCAGCGCCGGCAGGGCACTCAATCCGGTTGTGCTCACGAGCTGCCTCCTCGAAGGTCCGGCGTTCTTGCGACGCCTTTCGTAGAAACGGCTCCTGACGCCGTTTTTTCTCTACTCCGCGAGCAACGGCTCCCAGAAGGCACGCGACAGGGACGGCGGGAACCGGCCCGAGTCCGCCATGATGGTCGGAATTCGCACGGCGCGCTCGGGATGCGCCAGGGCATCGGTAAGCCAGACGGACGTCTCGGCGATCATCCGCGCCCGCAACTCCTCCCACAAGTCCTCGAGCCGTTTGGGCCGCCGAAAACGCATGACTGACTCTACTCGCGGCTCGCCGCCGTGCCGCGCAGCATCCACAGACACGCCAGCAGCCCGACGCCGACCATCTCGACCGGCAGTGGGCGGGCCAGCCCCCAGGCCGGGATCGTGTCGAGCTGGCGATACGCGGCAGGCAACATCAGGGCCGGATTCAGCGCCGCGCCGACGAGACCCACGATGCCGACAAGGAACGGCGCGGGCCAGTACCAGATCGGGTTGCTCGTTTTCACCAGCTTCCGGGCCGCGTACACGCCCGCGACGGAGCCCAGCCCGACGGCGAAATACACTTGGCCGCGCAGCGTGGCGCCCTCGGGCGGACCGGTCAGGAAGAACACCGCGACGCCGGTCACGAGCGTCGTCACCAGCAACGCTAGCGGGCCATCGGCCGATACACGCCCGGACGCCCCGCCGCCGAACATCTGACGCAAGGCCGCGCCGCGGCCACCCTGGCCGGCGAACAGCGCGCTGATGGCGGCGGCGCCGCCGATCGCGACGAGGTAGCACAGGTAGTCCGCCAGCAGCCACCAGTACGGCCCGCTGGTCGGCGGGCCCGGGCGTTCGTGGCACAGCAGGAGCCAGGCATCCATGGTTCCGCCCCGCGTGCCGCCCTCGCAGGCCCACAGCGCCAGGGCCGCGCCGAGGATCATCAGTGACCGCCGGCCGTCGCCCACGCCGCCGAGCAGGCACGCCACGGCCGCTCCGATCCAGAGCACGCCGATAACCAGCAGGCCGGCGGCCAGCCCGTGGGGTGCCCCGGCCAGGACGAGGGGCCGATCCAGGCCGGGCGGCAGCACGTGCCCGCCCGCGAGGTAATGCAAGCCCGCCCACACGCCCGCGGTCGCCAGCGCGAACCGCACACGTGTCAGCCAGGCGGTCCAGACCGGCACGCTCTCGGCAGCACTCGTCGTCATAAAGCTAGGCTAGCACGAGCCCCGCCGCACGGTCAACCGAAACCCGTGCGCTTGTGGCGTGCGGCGGGCCCGGGGCGGGGTCCAGGCCGTGTCCGGGACCGGTCCGTGCGGTTTGACAGCGTACCCCCTGGCGCTATAATCGCGGCCTGATTTTGTGGTCGTCCCGCAACCCAGCAACCCTGCCCGACCGGTTGCCACGCGGAGGTGGCTATGTTGAAACGCACTGGGTATCTATGCGTTGGGGCCTTCTTCGTCGGCCTGTTTTTCGTGCCGACGAACCGCGCGGCCGACGAGGCCCGGCCGTCCACGCAGGGCTTCATCACCGGCCCCGCCGCCGAGGCCTGGCAGCACTGGGAAGCCGCCATGCAGGCGATCCTCGTGCGCGACCAGAAAAAATCCGAGGCCGCGTTCGGCGAACTGCTGGCACTCAAACCCTCGCCCTTCCGTATCGCGCTGCTCTCCGATTACACGGTGCGGAGGACGAAGATCGGCGGCGCCGTCCTGCTCTTCGAGGATGACCTCAAGAGCGCTGCGCTCGGACCGCAGGCCAAGGAGGTCGCCCAACTCCTCACCGACGGCCGCGAGCAGATGAACGAGGCCGATGACGGCTTCTACTTCTGCCAGCTCGGCCGGTTCGACGTCGCCTACGCCAACTTCCGCAAGCTGCTCGATTCCCACGCCGACTCCGTCGCCCTGCTCGAGTTCGTCGACCGCGTCCCCAAGCGCCGCGACATCCTCATCCAGTTGCTCAACGACCCGGTCGTCGGCGACGTGGCCAAGGAAATCCTCCGGCAGCTCGACCGCGGCGAGCGCGACATCAAGGCCGACCCCACGCGCATCAAGGAGAACATCGGGCGGCTCGGCGGCACGCCGCGCGCCTTCGAGAACGCGGTCGACGCGCTGAAGGACTCGGGTGAGTACGCGATTCCGTTCATTGTCCAGACGCTGCGCGACCCGACGCAGCGGGACCTGCTTCAGCCGATCCTCCGCTGCCTGCCGCAAATCGACCACCCCGGCCTGAACCCGCTGGTGATGGCGCTGCGCATCAACGACGACGTGACGAAGGGCTATGTCATCGCGGCCCTGGGGAAGATCGGATACCTCCAGGCCGTACCGTACCTGCTGCAGTTGGCACAGGACCCCAACGCGACGTCGCCGGTCCGCGCAGCCGTCTCGGCCGCGCTGGACGCCATCCAGGCCCGCGGCACCGCCTTCGATCGCGACCTGCCGGCGGCGCTGGCGTTCTATGCGCTCGCCGAGGACTACTACGCGGACAAGTCGTCGCTGGCTGCCGACCCGCGCCTGGACAACACAAACGTGTGGTATTGGCGCGACGACCTCCTCCAGAACATCGAGGTCCCGACCGCGATCTTCAACGAGGTCATGGCCTTGCGCTGCTGCGAGGAGGCCATGCGGCTGGACCCGGGCTTGAAGCCCGCGCTGGCGCTGTGGCTGGCGGCCAACTTCCGCCGTGAGGCCCAGCTCCCGGCCGGCCTGACCGATCAGACCCGCCCGCCGGACTACCCGCCGGCAGCGTACTTCGCACAGTCCGCGGGCGCTGAGTACTGCCTGATGACCCTGGCCCGCGCGGTGGATACGTCCGACCCGGCGGTCGCCCTGGGCGCCGTCGAGGCCCTGCGGCAGACGGCCGGTCCGGCCAGCCTGGTCGGCGACGCGTCCGGGCGCCTCCCGCTGGCCGAAGCGCTGTCATTCGCAAACCGCATGGTGCGGGTCCGCGCCGGCCTCACGCTGGGGCTGGCCCGCCCCGACCGGCCGTTCCAGAACTACCAGAACCTGATGCCGGTGCTGTCCGAAGCGTTGATGCTCTACGCCGGCGGGCGGAACGCGCTGGTGGTCGATCCCGATGCGGCGTCGGCGAACGTCGTGGCGGCGGGCCTGCGTGAGGAGGGGTACGAGGTCCTGGTCGATGCGCAACTGTATCCCGGCCTGGAGAAGGTGCGGACGCAGTTGCCCGGCCTGGACGTGATCTGCCTCGCCTCCAACATGCAGCAGCCGGTGCTGACCGATGCGCTGACCGCGCTCCGCTCCGAATTCCGCTTCCGCTCCACCCCTGTGATCCTCGTCACCAAGCCGGGTGCCGCGGACACGGTTCGCGATCTGGTCCGGGCGGATTACCGCCTGGGCGAGGTCTCCGACCAACCCGCCGCCGCCCAGCTCTCCAAGGCCGTCGCGGCCGTGTCGCAGGCCGTCGGCGCCAAAGCCGTCACGCCGGAGGTCGGGGCCAAGCTCGCCCAGGAAGCTGCGGAAGTCCTGCGGCTGCTGGCTATGACGAACAACCCGCTCTTCAACGTGGCCGACGCCGAGCCGGCGTTGCTGACGTCGCTGGCGACAAAAGACGCCGCTCTGCGGCAGACCATCGTCGAGGTCCTGGGGTATCTCGGGTCCACGAAGGCACAGGAAGCGATCGCGGCCCTGGCGTTCGACACGAACGAGCCGCTGGACACGCGGGTGAAGATGTTCACGGCGCTGGCCGAGGCCGCCAAGCGCCGCGGCAACTTGCTCGGGGCCGACGCCATCAAGAAGATCGTGGACACGGCCGAGAGCGACGCCGACCTGACGATTCGCGAGGCTGCGTCCCGGACGCTGGGGGCGTTGAATGTCCCCGGCGGGCCCGCGAGCCAGATCATCCGCGATCAATACCGCGGCTAGGAGCGTCGCATGTTTCACGCGTTGACACCTTGGGTCCTGTGGCTGGCGTTCGCGCCTGCGGCTGACACGAAGGTCGGCGCGGGGCCGCAGCCGTCGGCTACGCCGCTCTCGTGGGAACTCGACATCAAGTTCTTGGACCCGAAGCGGATCGAGTTGCAGCTCCCCGGTTCAGATCGCCCCGTGGTGTACTGGTACGTGGTGTACACGGTGATCAACAACACCGGGCGCAGCCAGCGCTTCGCGCCGCTATTCCAGATCGTCACCGCGGACCTGCGCGTGCTCGATACGGACATGGGCATCACCCCGTTGGTGTTCGACGCGATTGCCGAGCGGCATCACGTCACGCACCCGTACTTGGTCGATCCGGTCAAGGCCTGGGGCGCACTGCTGACGGGGGAAGACAACGCCCGCGAGTCGGTGGCCATCTGGCGACAGGTTGACCTAACTCTAAATGACTTCGCGGTTTACATCGCCGGACTCAGCGGCGAGACCCAGCTCGTCCGCAACCCCGTCTACAAGCCCGAACAGCCCGAAATGCGCAAGATCGCCGGGCCGGACGGCCGGGAGCGCGAGGTGCTGGTCAATCCCAAGCACTTCACCCTTCGCAAAACCCTCGAGATCCGCTATACTCTCCCTGGCTCGCCCAAAACGGGCTTCGAGGCCGTCCCAGAGCGGGGCGACACCCGTTGGGTTATGCGCTGATTGTCCCCGCGGCACGCGCGGCGCTGTCCACAATGCTGCGTCAGCAGAGGTAGGTCGTTATGGCTCACAAAAAAGGTCAAGGCTCGACGCGCAACGGACGCGACAGCAATCCGCAGTTCCGCGGCGTGAAGCTCGGCGGCGGGCAACTTGCCCGCGTCGGCGCGATCATCGTCCGCCAGTGCGGCACGCCCTTCAAGCCCGGGCGCAACGTCGGCCGCGGCCGCGATGACACCCTGTTCGCCCTGGCCGACGGGGTGGTCGAATTCCGCGGCCGGCTGGTGTCGATCATCCCGCCCGAGTCAAAGAACTGACTTGTAACGAGCGGGCGGCATACGCTGGGGGCTCCGCGCGGACGTGCCGATGAGTCCGCGCGTTCTCCGTACTACAACGCTCTCTCGTGGCCCGAAGGACAACCGCCAAAGCGCCTTGGCGGTCCTAACTTCCCTACTTCACGCCCGCCAGCGCGGCGACCGTTTCGACGTGCTGGACCAGTTCGCTCACCGCGGGGGTCTTGTGGTCGTCGATGGTTTGCGGCGGGGGCAGCGTCTTGTCCTGCGGGCCGACCTCGAAGAACGTCTGAGGCGCCTTGAGGTCGCTCCCGGTCTTCCGGTCGCCGTCCAGGATTACGCGGACCGTATCCGGCGGCCCACTCAACAGGATCACACGGTGAACGCCGTTTTGCTCCTGCACGATGAAACGCGTGCCCGCAGCCGTGCCTGAGACGCGTTTGGTTCGCGCTTGGCCCCAGTCACTGCCGGTCGTTGGAGGCGGTCCGGTGGACGCCACGACCACATAGGCCCAGCCGTTCTCAACGAAGATGTCCGGCTCGGTGTTCGTGTAGCAAATCGTCGCTGTCCCGCCGCTGAGGTTGGGGCCCACCAGGATCTGCCAGGTGCGCTGCGGGCCGGCGACATCCGCCAGCCGCAGCACCTTGTCGGTCCGGTACGTGTGCCCGAGCAACAGCGGCTGGACGTCGATAACGCGCGCCGTCGTGCTGCGCCGCGCAGGGCCCTCCAGGCGGCGCGCTTCACAAGGTCGCGCTCCGGCCGATTGGCACCCCGTCAGACAACCCGCCAGGGTCACAGCCATGACCATCGCACAGTGCTTCATGGTGATGCCTCCCTTGTTTCGGTTCCCACTTGTCCGGCCTGGGCGTGTCGGCGGGCGAACGCCACGCACACGCCGCTTGCCACCAACGCGAAGGCCGGCACCAACGGATTCACCAGGTATTGATGCGTCCGGTACGCCTCGACCGATGCGACGCCGACCGCCGCGACGAGGATGATTAGGAGTGTCATACCTTTGGCGCGTGAGCGGTGCAAGAGCAGGCCGGCACCGCCACCAGCCAACACCGCCAACCCGACAATCGTCCGCGTGTGCGTGGTCGTCGGCGTGCGAATCGCGGCGCTGCGCAGCAACGCTTCGATCGCCGCCGCCTGGCCGTAGGCCTCGGCCACGACCCGCCTGTCCGTGTACGGGTAGCGGTCGGTGTCCGGACGCAAATCGGCGACGACGACCATCCGGCCGGCCAGCCAACGCCGTAACTGCGCCTCGCTCGCTGCGAATACGTCCTGATACTCCAGCGTGCCGCGTCTTAGCACTGCATCAGGCGGGATCGTGACAAAGTAGTGTCCGATCACGTCGCCCGCGCGCAGGCCGTACTGCTCATCATCGGCCGGGAGCGCCCAGAGCCCGGTCAGGTGCACAACCCCTCCGCCCTCGAGCCACTGCTTGGCCCGCGGGGCCGCGGGGGCCGGCTTCCAGAAGCGCAGGCCGATGGTCTGGCGCGACGAATCGACCAGCAGGAGCGCGTCCGCTCCCGGCTGGCGGTACGACGCAACCGCCAGCAACGCCAGCGACGGCATCGGCTCGCAGTCGCGACGTTCGACGACCAAATCCAGCGACCAGGGCCGCTCGCCCGAGAAGTCCGCGGTCGTCGCACCCCATTTGACGTGCGGCAGAATCGCCGGGGCGAGCGCCGGCAGCCCCGCTTCGCTGAGCTTCCAGTCCGCGACGCTCACGATTACGTCCGCGCCATGCGCCCGCACGGCTTGAAAGCCGCGTGCCAGATCGTCGTCAAACTCCGACGGCGCCGCGAAGCAGATGTCCCACGCCAGCGCCCGCAGCCCGCTGGTGGCCAACCGTGCCATCAGGGCGCCGTGCAGCCGCCGCAGGCTTGGCCGGTTTGCCGCGTCGACATCTGCCAACCCCGCGGCCTGCGCGAGCTCCGCCACGTCGGTTCGGTCGGTCAGCCCGATTACGCGCACATCCTCGAAATCCGGGGCCGGACCGGCCGGCGGAATAGTGGCCAGGGCCGCTTCGTAGTAGTCGTTCAACGGCGTCCACCGATAGACGAGCGGCACGGCGACGTACTGCGTCGCCAACGCGGCCAACACTAGGCCGCCGACCGTTGCGGTCAGCGGTTGCCGCCGCAGTACTCGGCGAGCGCGCGCCCACGCGAGATACGTCAAGCTATCGCGGCGCGCCTGAATCGGCTCGCCGGCCAGGTAGCGGCGGACGTCATCCGCCAACTCGCCGGCGCTCGCGTAGCGGCGCGTGCGCTCCTTGGCGAGCGCCTGTAGAACGATGGTCTGGACTTCGGCGTCCAGCGGGCATTCGCCCGGTCGCACGGGTCGCCGGCTCCGCTGCGCGATCCCGCGCGCGCGGTTCCATTGCCGACTTGGCGGCACCGCTGGCGTCTCCGCGATGTGGCGCAGGATGTCCGCGGTCCGACCGGCCACCGGGTACGGGAAGCCGCCGGTCAGCAGCTCGTACAGCNNCCAGCGAGTACACGTCGGTGCGCACGTCGAGCGCGCCGGGGCCGCCGGCGGCCTGCTCCGGCGACATGTACGGCAGCGTCCCGACCACGTCGTCCGTCAGGGAAATGGCGGTCTCGACCGGCGTGGCCACCCACTTGGCCAAGCCGAAATCGAGAACGTGCGGCTTACCGTCCAGATCAACGAGGATGTTCGACGGTTTCAGGTCGCGGTGAATGATCCCGTGCCGGTGCGCGAGCTGCACCGCATCGCAAACCGTCGCAAACAGCCGCAGGGCGTCCTCGAGCGTCTGCTGCTTCTCCTGCACGTAGCGCTGCAGCGGCACGCCGCGGACGTAATCCATCACGTAGAACTGGCGGTCGTCGCCCGTGACGCCGGAATGGAAGATCGAGATGATGTTCGGGTGCTGGAGCCGGGCAACAAGCTCAACTTCACGCTCAAAACGCAACCGCGCCGACTTCGACGCCCCGGCCCCGCCGCGCAAGACCTTGATGGCGACCAGGCGTTTGGTGTGCGCTTGGATAGCCTGGTAGACGATCCCCTGGCCGCCGCGGCTCAGCTCGCGCATGACCTCATAGCCGGGGAAGGTGTCCGCTACGACCGGGGGACGGACGCCAGCGAAACACTCGGCGTCGGAATCCATCGCGGCACTGGCCGTGCGCCCCGAAACGTGCGACGACCCGCTCGCGGCTGCCCGGGCCAACTCCTCGCCCAGCTCCGGCATGAGGCCGGGATGTGCGGCCAGAACATCGGCGTCGCGCAAAGCCTCACCGTGCGCCCGACGACGCATGCAGTCGTCAATTACGTCGCGAATCTGCGCGCCGCGCCCGGCGCTTGTCGGTGGAAAGCCAGAGGCTGACATCCCGCGGTCCTCGGGGATGGTCACCGGAACCTGCGCAAGCGACATCCTTTAGCCGGAGGCATAGTATACCTTGGCCAAACGCACTGGGTGGAACGAGCTGCGGAAAAGCCGCGCTCGTGCGTGCGCCGCGCGGTAAATTCGGGGCGGTGCATCCACGCTCGGTCAGACGAACGACGTGGGCCAAGTCCACGCGGCGACCGCACGCAGCCGGTCGTCGTCCGTCAGGTCCGCGCGCAGCGGTGTGACGGCGACATAGCCCTCGCGGACCACGGCGATATCGGTGTCCGGCGAGGCGTCGTGGTCCGGCAGCCGGCCGTTCAGCCAGTACATCTTCTGACCATCCTGGTCGGTGCGCACCTCGTAGTGTTCGTCCCAGGTGACCCGGGCCTGCCGGCAGCAGCGCACACCGCGCGGCCAGCCCTTGTCCAGCGGCGGGATGTTGACGCTCAGGCACAGCCCGGGCTCCGGATTCGCCGCCAGGAAGCGGTCGAGCACGACGCGCGAGATGCGGGCCGCCTTGCGGAAATCCAGCTCGTCGGAGAGCTGCAATGAGAACGCGACCGCCGGCACCCCGAACACCGCGGCCTCGACCGCCCCGGCGATCGTGCCGCTGTACAGCACGTTGATGCCCGTGTTGGCGCCCGCGTTGATGCCGCTGAGCACGAGGTCCGGCCGCTGCTCCAGCAGCTTAATCATCGCCAGCTTGACGCAGTCGGCTGGCCGCCCGGCGACGCTCCAGCCGTGAAAGACGTTGTTGACGTGTACGCGCCGCACCAGCAGCGGCTTGGAGACCGAGATCGAATGCCCGGCGGCGGACTGCGCGTCGTCCGGCGCCACCACGTCCACGTGTCCCAGGTCCGCGACCGCGCTGTACAGCGCCTCGAGGCCGGGCGCCAGGATGCCGTCGTCGTTGGTAATCAGGATTCGCATCGTGACATTGTAGCCGGTCCGGTCGGATTCAGTGCGGGATCGTCAAGTGTCGCGCGACCGCGGCCTGGATGAGGTCCGCGCCGTCGCACAGAACCCCGCTGCCGAGGTCGTGGCCCTGTTCCTGTAGACGACCGCTTCCCGCAAGAGCACGTCTGGCGCCTTATCGGGACGCCGTGAAGGCCCTGCAACACCACCACCTGCGCCACGCTCTGCCCGACCCGCGCAGCCAGCGTGGCGGGGATTCACGTCGGGGCGGACATCCTCCAGCCAGCGGCGGGAATACTACGCATCCGCGGACCATAGGGCCACGATTCAACACGTAACTCATGAGCGCGCGCGGCCTACTTGTCGTTAGATGAATGGAGGCGTCGTGCGGCTGGCAAAGGCTGCACGCGGGTTCGGACTGACGACGATCGCCGGGCCGAACGGGGCAAAGAACGATTCGCCTCCCTGTCCATAGCGCCGGGACGGCCACACAAGCGCGCGTTTGGCCCGGGGCACGCTGTGTGGTCGTCCTAGCGCGCCCGATCACCAGGCTAGCGGTCCCCGGCGGACCAAGAAAGGAGAGATTATGCGCGTTCATCACCTGCTCGCTTCGATCCAGGTGCTCGCCGTTCTCTGCGGCGGCTCGGCCGTTGCCCAAGCGACCTTCCCACCGAATCAGCAGATCGCTTACTACATTCGCGAATTACCGGACGACCCCCGGAGTACGATCGTTTTCGAGGTTGAGCTCACGCTCTCCGCACAGGCTGTGGATACCGGCTCCGTCGGCTGGCGCATCGACGAAGTCCGGTGCCGCCGGAAGATCGAGGGTGTTACGACGGTCTGGACCCAAGGCACGCCGGTCGTAGACTCGTCCGATGGGCTCTGGTGGGTCCAGCATGCAGACGTTGCGGAACCCCTGCCCGGCGAGTTTGCCGAGCCGCCGCTGCTCGAAGGCACGGCGGTCGCGGAACATCCGGAGGACCCCGATCTGGTTTACAGTCTCGCGGCAATTGCTGCCCTGCCGGGCAGCGCGCCCTACGCCAATGCCGCCGCGATGACGTATGTGTTTACGCTGGCCAGCGAACCTACGCCAATCAAGGAGGGAACGGACGAGCCAGTGGAGATTGATGATCGTCCTCACCCCAACCCGAGTTAGCGGAACTTCATTGACCGCTCGGCGCAGAGGCCGAATGTGCAACATGGTCGATGTTGTCGGCTTTGCGCTGGCCCCGCTCCCTGGCCCGCTCCGCGACCAGCGCCTGGTTCTTGCGGATCGCCGGCAACCAAGACGCGTACCGGCTCTCCTGGCCGGCCAACTTGCCCGCACGATCGAGGGCCAATAGGCCTGCTTCGGCCTCCTGTAGGAACTGCGCAGCGGCAGCGTCATCCTCCGCCGTGCCTTGGTCAAGACGCCAGGTCGCCAGTTTGGTTTGCGAGAGGATCACGTCCATCTTCCGTTCGAAAACGTCCGGCTGCACCCGTTGAAGCGACCGACGGAGTTCGTACGCCTGCTCGTAGTAGGCCTTGGCGTCGGCAGCCTGCCCGAGCCTGCGGCAGCACTTGCCCAGCCAGTCATACGCGAACGCTAAGTCGGACTGAAGCGTCGGATTCTGCGGATCGCGTGCGCACAACTCCTCACGGATGGCCACGGTCGCTTCGCAGTCGCTGCGCGCAGCACCGGGGTCACCCTCCGCGAGAAACAGGTCAGCGCGCCCCATGTGCCCCGCTGCCAGGAGGTCGGCCCAAACAGCATTGGTGGGGTCCTTCTGCCTCAGTTCGCTCGCCATAGCGAGCACGGCTTCGCAGTGTGGGCGGGCACGCTCAAAATCACCTGCATTCAGAAGCAGCGTTGCCAGCGCCTCGCGAGCAACGATGAGATCGCGTTTCCAATCCGAAACACCGGGGTCTACCAGTGTTAGGTACTCACCCGCCGCCACGGCTTGCTCGAATAGCTGCCGGGCCGCCTCGGGCCGTCCCGCATCGCGGTAGGCATTGCCCAAACGGAGAGAGGCCCGCAACATCTTGTGACGGCAGTCCACATCGGCAGGATGGGCCGCGCTGAGCCCCTGGCGCAGCCGCAGACATTCCTCGAGCGCAGCGATGGCCCGCGGGCCGTCGCCCAGCTTGAAGCGCAGCTCGCTCGCCCGCTCTTGCGCCAGCGCCATCAGTGCGGCCCAGCGATCGTCAGCGGGCTGGGCCGAGTCGAGCGATTGGGCCAGCGCTATGCCGGCATCCACTTGCTGGGTGGCACGTTCGTAGGCCCCCTCCAGAAACAGGCGGTGTCCGAATTCGATCTGGGTCTGGCAAAGGGCGTACCTGAACTCCGTTGTGTGCGGCTGTTCGCCGACTAGCCGTTGAGCCAGCTCGATCGCGCGTTCGAAGTGCGCATCCGCGTCGTCGGCGACAGACGCCAACTTGCGATGCGCGCGAACCAGATCGCTCGTGGCCTCAAGGCTGCTGGGCTCCGCGTCGCGCTCGCGCAGCGCAATGTCGAGGAACGTGCGATAGTGCTGCTGAGCCTCAAGCCGCCGACCTTGCGCGGCGTCGACATCCCCTTGGCACTCGTGCAGCTTCTCCAGGACGTTGACCAGCTTGGTGTCCGATGCCACCAAGCGCTCGAGGCTTGGTAATTCGGCAGCCACGTATCCCAGGAGCCGGTTCCGGACCTCGATACCGCCGGCCAACGGACGAATCGCGCTATCCACCTCCGTTACCACCTTGTCGAACATGGAATGCGCCACCCGGGTAGCCTGCCGCGCGTTGTCGCGCTGCGCCGCTGCCTCGATCCAGAGGGCGGTCACCGCAGCGCTGCCGGCCCCCACCGCCAGAAGGAATGCGGCTGCAACGCCGAAGACCAGTCGGTGCCTACGGATCGCCTTGCGCAGAAGGTACCATCGGCTTTGGGCACGCGCTTCGACCGCGTCGCCGACGAGATAGCGTTCCAGGTCGTCGGCCAGCGCCGCCGCAGACTGGTAGCGACGCTCTTTGTCCTTCGCGAGCGCCTTGCAGAGGATCATCTCGGTGTCGCGGGTCAGGCCATCGGGCGCCTGGGGAGCCTCGGCACGGCACCGCCGAGCTGCGGCCCGCAGCGGCAGCGGTTCCGCGTTCAGGATGCTCTCGCGCAAAGCCGACGGGCTGTCGGCGTCCGGATAGAGCGGCGAGCCCGACAGGAGCTGGTACAACACGGCGCCCAACGAGTAAATGTCGGAGCGCACATCGACCTGGCCATCAAGACCGCCGACCTGCTCCGGGCTCAAATACGGCAACGTACCCACGACCTGCCCTGCCATGGAAATCGCCTGGCCCTGTTCCCCATCCGTCCAAGCGTCCTTGGCCAGCCCGAAATCGAGAATGTGAGGCTGGCTCTCCAGATCGACCATGATATTCGCCGGGCTCAAGTCGCGATGGATGATCCCACGCTGGTGGGCATAGTTGATGGCCCGGCAGACCGTCACAAAAAGACGGACGATCTGCTGCGCTGCGGGCGCGTGCAGTAGAACGTACTCGTCGATCGGCAGCCCTTCCACAAACTCCATCGCACAGTAGTTTCGCCCGCGAATGACCCCGCTTTCGTAAAGCGTCACGATGTTCACGTGCTGCAGGCGTGAGCAGAGCTCGACCTCCCGCGCAAAGCGCTGGCGCTGCCGCGGCGTGGCCAGCGGACCATCCAGGAGGACCTTGATGGCCACAATGCGCTTCGTGGCGCGCTGCACGCCCTTGTAGACGATGCCCTGGCCGCCGTATTGCACGCGCTCCAGCACTTCGTAATCGACGAGCTCATCCCGCAGAAAGCGCAGGTCATCCTGACAGATGGCGTCCAGCAAATCGGTCGGTTCAGGCGTTGAGCCCCGGGACGCGGCCTGCTCCGCGGCCGCCCGAATGGTCCGCAGCACCTGGAGCCGCTGGCCGAACTCGGGCATGAGCTCCGGATAGCACTCCGCGAGAAGCGCGTCGTTCGGCCAGGAACTCACCTCCATGCCCAGGAACTGTTGCAGAACGGCCCGGACCCGGCTAGCCCGGACAGACGCGTCGCCGCCGGTCTCCGCAGATCGCGAATTGGCTGCGTCCACAGGGCTCTCTTACAGCGGTGGGGCTTTGCTTGCCCGAGTCGCTTCGGCGTCTGCCGAGCGTGCGTCGCTGAAAAACCGCGTCGCACGTCCCAGCTTGGTGCGCAGCTCGCGCAACCCGTGAAACAACAGACTGTTAACTGCCGCGTAGGACTTGCCCATCTTCTGCGAGATTTCCTTCAGGGACAGCCCTTCCACAAATCGCAGCAGGACGGCGCGGCGACGGTCAGCGCCAAGGTCGCTCAAGGCTACGTGGATCGCGTCCGCGGCCTCCCTCATCGAAAGCTCGCGGCTGGGCGTGCGCCGCGCCGCGCCGAACTGCGCCAGCAGACCGGCCAAGGATGAGCTGCGTCGCGGCTGACCGGGTTGAACCGGGCCAAGTCCACCGCGCTTTATGCGATGCGCCCTCTTTAGCGCGTCGATCAGTTTTCGATTGGCAATCGTGATCAGCCAACGATCGAGTGCATCGGGCCCGTTTGGCACAAAGCTCCCGATATTCTGGAACGCCGCCACGAACGTCTCTTGGAGTACATCTTCTGCGGAGAGCAGGTTCCCTAATGGCGGGGGGATTTTCGTCGCCACGTACCCGCGCAGGCTGTCCGCCCGCGAGAGCAAGTGCCCCTGCAACTCGATGACACCCATTGAACCCAGGGTCGCCATTAACCAGTCCTGTGATCGGCTGCGTCACAAACCAGACAGAGGGCACGCTTTTTTTGAGCGCGCCGACAATGTTCGTCGTTGTATGAGTTGAAGCGGTCTCCTGCCGGTTCGGAGAGCGGGGCCGCCCGGTCTCAAGGCACGCCATCCTCAGGATAGCGGTGCCGGCCGCCAGGAGCAACCTCTTGTGGGTGACCTGAACTTGGTCTCCGCGGATGTCGGCAAGGAGTCTGTCGAGGGGCACTTTTATCGGACTAACGCTGCGAGCTCCGTAATCCGAACCGCGGGCTACTGGGGCACACAGCAATCGGAGATACAACTTGGTTCACGACCGCCTACTTTCCCCCTCCGTCCTGGCCGAGATCGTCGAGCGTTTCGGCGGCCGGCCGGAACACATGGCAGAGGGGGGGGGCCGCTTCCCGTTGTGCCACTGTCCAGCGGTCGCCCGAGTCGGGCGCGAGCGCGAGACATGCGAAGAAGTACCCATCGAGGTGGTCGATCTGGGCGTGCGCGGCGTGGGGTTCAAGATTCGCACGCTGGTGATGGTCGGCGGCTCGCTCACTATTGGGCTCAGAGTGCCCGGTTTGGTCCGCCAGACCTGGCACTGCCGCATAGTCAGCATATACGCGTTCGATGGTACGCACTACCACGTCGGCGCGGCGTTCGAGGCCATCGGGGACAGGTAGTACGCAGCCCGCCGAATGCGCCGGGGCGAAGGCTGGTGCTCGCGTCGGTGCAACACCGCAGAAGCCACTTGGGGAACACGACGTTTCGGAGGAACGGCGGTGGAATCGCAGCGAGCCCTGCGGGTGGACAACGCAACGGTGCGGTGGATTCTCGACAGTCTCGACGCCGAGGAGCCGCAGCCCCGCCATCCCGGCAAGGGCGGGCCGGAGCGCTATCCCTACCGGGTGCCGGCGTTGCGCGTCGAGTTCCAGCTAGCCGATGGGGGCGCGGCGCGCTATGTCGCGCCGGGCCGCAATATCGGGCCCGATGGGATCTCCTTTCTGGTGGGCAACCTTGTCTACCCGGACTCGGTGTGCAAAGTCCATTTGATCACGACGCACAACCACTGGCACTCCGTCACGGGCAAGGTGGTGCGTTGCAGATACATCTCGGGCACGGGCTCGGTGTACGAAGCCGATGTGCGTTTTCAGCAACCGATCGACCTCGCCCTATTTGTTGCACAGGCCCTGCGAGTGCGGGTGCTGCTGGTGGACGACAGCCCCACCGCCCGGACCCTCTTGACCCAGATGCTAAAGGGCGTCAGCGCTGACGTCGTCGCCTGCGAAAACGGCCGGGAGGCTATCGAGAAGGCGCTCTCCCAGCACTTTGACGTCGTTCTTATGGACATGGAGATGCCCGTACTGGACGGGTTCGCGACCACACGCACGCTGCGCGCCAAACGCTACGCGCAGCCGATCGTCGCCGTCACGGGCTTGACCGCCCCTGGCGACCGGGAGCGTTGCCTGCAGGCCGGGTGCGATGATTATCTAACCAAGCCGCCGGATCGCGACGCCATCGCTGACCTGATCGACCGCTTGCGGCCGGAGCCGCTCTGCAGCAGCGTGGCCATCGATCATCCTGGAATAGCCAGCGCGATTGAGCAGTTTGTCCGTGACCTGCGACTTCGGGCGCAGCGAGTACAGCAGGCCTATGCGGACGCCGACCTGGCCACGATCGAACGGGAAGCCCGCGCCATGAAAGCCGAAGCCCCCGGCTACGGATTCGAGCCGATCGGATCTGTGGCGGCCGAGCTGGAGGATGCGGTGCGGCGAAACCTGCCCGCCCCAGACATCTACGTCAAGCTGGGAAAGCTGGTTCGCCTCTGCTGTGTGGCCAGACCGTCGCCGACCGGTCGTGCAAGTTAGTCGCCGAACGTCCCTGGCGTCGCGGTCGTGGGTGTCGTTGATGCACTTGAAGCGGCCCGGGTTGAGCATGATGCAGCTTGGTGGGTAGCCGTGCCATGCGCGACGGCCCCGTCCTGCGCCGCGTTGCCGACCGGCTCGCCGCACTCCGCGGCGCGGGTCGCCCCGTCACAGCCAAGTACGTACGTCCGGTTGCGGCCGCGCTCCTTGGCCGCGTAGAGCGCCGTGTCCGCCTGCCGGAGCAGCGCGTCCGCGTCGGCCATGCCGGCGGTCCGCTCGGCCACGCCGCAACTGATCGTCACGCCGACCTGCGTTCCGTTGTACACGGCCACGTGAGCGGCGACGGCCTGACGAATCGTCTCCGCGAGCACGACCGCCTCGCCGGCCGGCGCGCCCGGGCACAGCACGACGAACTCCTCGCCGCCGAAGCGGGCGCAGAGCTCCGGCCGCGCGGCCGCGCTCCGGACGATCTCCGCGGCGTCGCACAAGACCCGGTCACCGGCGTCGTGGCCGTGCGTGTCGTTGATGCCCTTGAACCGGTCCAGGTCGAGCATGATGCAGCTCAGCGGGTAGTTGCGCCGCGTGGAAAGCTCCCAGGTCTCCCCCAGCCGTGCGAACAGGCGCCGCCGGTTGGCGAGCCCGGTCAGGGCGTCGGTGTTGGCCAACTTCTCCAGCTTCTGCGTGAGCACGGCCAACTGCGCGTTGGCCTTGTGATACTCGAGCGTGCGTTGTAGCAGCTCGTCCTGGAGCCGCAGAAAGCGCGCGCCGACGTGGATGCGCGCCAGCAGCTCGCCCGAGTGATACGGTTTGGTGAGATAGTCGTTGGCCCCCGCGCCCAGCCCCTCGATCACGTGGTCTTTGCTGCCGTGGGCCGTCAGCAGAATGAAGTACACGGAGCGCAGGGTCTGCAGCGCTTCCAGCTCGCGGACGGCGCGGCAGAGCTCCAGCCCGTCCATCCCGGGCATCGACCAGTCCGCCAGAATGATGCCGCTGCCCAAGCCCGCGATCAGTTGCAGGGCCGCACGCCCGTCGTCGTAGGCGACAACGTCATAACCCGCCTGCACCAACTGCCGGCGCAGCAGCTCGCGCATGGCGCGGTCGTCATCCACGACGATAATCCGTTGCTTCCCAGTCTCCCGCATCGCCGTCACCTTCGACACTGCGCAGCTTCGGCCGCCATCCCGCGAAGGGCCCACCGGAAGATGCATCGGCAGAAGCGTGTCCCGCCATGACGCTCCCTTTGCAGTTCCTCGCACGCGACGCCCCCCGCCTCCGCTCCCGTTGCGGAGGATCGTCCTTTATGGGAAGGTCTGGTGGCGCAACTACCGGCGAACACACGGCGGCCCAGCCCAGTGACCGAAGACGCGACCAGCGAGCGGCCCGGACGACAACTCTGGCTCGTACCTTCCGAAGGTCAGCCCGGGCGGCATCCTGTCGCGGACGTGGCCGTCAACGCCCCGGCCACGCGCCTCTATTCCTATGCGGTCCCGGACGCCCTGGCGGACGCCACGCACCCCGGAGCGCTCCTGCGCGTCCCCTTCGGCCGGGGCCGCCGCACCGTGGAGGGGCTGTGCGTGCGCGTGACGCCGCAAGCCTGGGACCACACGCGTCGCGCGGTGGTCGAAGCCCAGGCCGGCCCGCCGTGGCTGTCGCCGACACTCGTCGAGCTGGGGTTATGGGTCAGTGATTACTACGTTTGCTCGCCGTGGAGGACCTTCGCCGCACTCCTGCCGGCGTCGGTCCGCCAGCCGCGTCTGCGGAACGTCACGTACCTGCGGGTTACGGGCGCCACGCCGGACCGGAAGCTGACCACGCGACAAGCGGGATTGCTCGCGGCGGTCGGCACCGGCGAGATCGAGCAGGCCACGGCTTTGCGACAAGCCGGCGTCCGCGCCGGCACATTGCGCACTCTCCGCCAGCAGGGCCTGGTCGAATGCACGGTCCAACACGAGCCCGCCCCGCCGCGCGCCGCGGAGTCGGCAGCGCAGGCGGATTCGGCGCCGGCGGAATGCCACGAGGACCGGTTCGCGCTGACCCCGGGGCAGCAGGCCGCGCTGGAGCGCGTCTGCGGCGCGCTCGGCGACGCGGGCCGGTTTCGCGTCTTCCTGCTCTTCGGCGTGCCGGGCAGCGGCAAGACGGAGGTATACGTGCGCGCGATGCGCGCCGTCGCGCAGGCGGGCCGGCAGGCCATCCTGCTGATCCCGGAGATCGCGCTGGCCACGCAGATCGTCGATCGCCTGGCCCGGCGTTTCTCCCGCGTCGCGGTGCTGCACAGCCAGCTCCCGGTGCGTGTCCGCCGCGACACGCTGGCGGCCATCGCCGGCGGGCAGATCGACGTGGTGATCGGCACGCGGACCGCGGTGTTCGCGCCGTGTCCACGGCTGGGGCTGATCGTGGTCGACGAGGAGCAGGAGGGCAGCTTCAAGAACCTGGCCGCCCCGTTCTATCATGCCCGCGACGTGGCCATCAAGCGCGGCCAGATCGAGCACGTCCCGGTCGTGCTCGGCTCCGCTACGCCGGCGTTGGAGACCTGGCAGAACGCGCAGAAGCGCGCGCACTTTGAGCTCCTGCGCCTGCCACAGCGCGTGCCCGGGGCCCGGCTGCCCGAGGTCGGCCAAATCCACGGCGGCGACCGCGAGACCGCTTCCTCATCGGCCCTGCTTTCGCCGGACCTGCAAATGCAGATTCAGCACACCTTGCAGGCTAAGCAGCAGTGCATCCTGCTGCACAATCGCCGCGGGTACGCCGTGTACCTGCGCTGCACGCGCTGCGGGCTGGCGGTGCGGTGCGAACGCTGCGGCAGTCACCTCGTCTACCATCAGAGCGAGGGCCGGCTCAAGTGCCACCGCTGCGGCCTGCAGGCGCCGGTCCGCGACCGGTGCCTCGATGACTCCTGCGGCGGCCGCCTGGAGCGCACGGGGCTGGCCATTCAGCGCCTGGAAGAGGAGTTGCGGCGGCTGTTTCCCGAGGCGCGCCTGCTGCGGCTCGACAGCGACACGATGCGGCGACGGGAGGATTACCGGGCGGCGCTGCAAGGCTTCGAGGCCGGTGCGGCGGACATCATGCTCGGTACGCAGATGGTCGCGAAGGGGCTGGATTTCCCCTGCGTGCGGCTCGTTGGCGTCATCGACGCGGACGCCACCCTCGCGCTCCCTGATTTTCGGGCCGGCGAGCGTGTCTTTCAGCTCATCGTGCAGGTGGTCGGACGCGCCGGCCGGCGCGAGGGCGCGTCACTGGCTCTCGTGCAGACGACCCAGCGCCCAGCGCCGGTCATCGTGCACGCGCTGCGGCTGGACTACGAGGCGTTTGCGAAGAGCGAGCTCGACGCGCGCCGCCGGTTCGGCTACCCGCCTTTCACGCGGCTGGCACGGCTGGTTTGTGCGGATGCCCGTCCGGGCCGGGCGCGGGCGGCGGCCGAGCGGTTGGCGGAGGGACTGCGCACCCAGGCCGGGCGGATTCACGCAGCGTTGCGCATCGATCCCGCCGAGCCATGCGTGGTGCCGCGGCTGCGCGAGATGTTCCGCTGGCAGGTGCTGGTCCGCGGCCCGCGCGACACGTCGGTGCAGCGCCTGCTGCACCAGGCCGCCGCCGAGAAGCAACTCGCGCCGCAGGTCCAGCGGTTCACGGTGGACGTGGATCCGCTGGACCTGTTCTGATTCGGGGGCTGCGCGGCGGCTTGTCCGCCCCACCGGAATTCTCCGGCGGATTCGGGACTCCGGACGCTAGTTCTTGGACGGGCGCGCCGTCGCGGACGGGTTCGGCGACGGCGTTGTCGGCTGCGGCGCCTTCTGAATCATGCTGGTCCTGGCCACGCGCTGCGCGGTCACCGCCGCCGGCTGACGCACCCCGCCGACAGGTTTCTGAGTGGCCGACTGCTGGGCCTGCTCGGTGGCCGCCTTGCGAATCTGCGCGGCGATCTGGAGGCGGTCGATGATCTGCTGGTTGGCCTTTTCCGATGTCTCCGTGCCGCCGGCCTTCTGCGGCACCTTCGGGGCCGCGGTCAACCGCGCGTTCCGGTGCGCAGCCTGCGGCGTGCTCTTCTGCTGCGTGGTGACGTTCTTCTGGGTCTGCTGTGCACACCCGATGGCCAGCGACAGCACACACGCCAACGACCAGGGCACGACACGCTTCGCAAACTGCATGACAAATCCTCCGTGGCAAAGTTGACAGAGCAGGACCCGGCGTCGGCAGGGTCCTCGGCGCTCACAAGTCGCCCGTCCAGCGTCTCTTTCATCGGCTGATCAGACGCGCGCCCTGTGCCTGGCCCGCGCCGCGGTCAGAACGTGGCGCACTTGTTGCGCTGCTGACGAAGGCCGCATCGCCCGCTACACTGAGCGTATGGCCACCACGGGAATCCTGCTCGACGAACGTTTCCGCCGGCACGCCACGGGGGAGGGCCACCCGGAGTCCCCCGCCCGCCTGCGCGTGATTCAGGAGGCCCTCGATTCGGCTGGCTTGCTGAGAAGTTGCCAGCGGATCGAACCCGCCCCGGCCGCCGACGCCACGCTCCAGCTCGTCCACACGCACGACTACCTGACGCGCCTGGACGCGGCGTGCCGCCAGGGCTACCCCTACATCGACGTGCCCGACAGCACGATTTGCCCCGAGAGCTTCGACATCGCCCGGCTAGCCGCCGGCGGCGTGATCGCGGCCGCCCGCCAAGTGGCCCGCGGCGAGCTGCGCCGCGCGTTCTGCGCCGTGCGTCCCCCGGGCCACCACGCCGAAGCCGACCGCTCGATGGGCTTCTGCCTCCTCAACAACATCGCGCTGGCGGCGTGCGTGCTCAAGGCGGAGTTCAAGTATGACCGCCTGTTGATCGTCGATTTCGACGTGCACCACTGCAACGGCACGCAGCACACGTTCGACGCGGACCCGTCCGTGCTCGTCATCAGCCTGCACGCCCATCCCAACTACATGTACCCGGGGACGGGATTCGAGGACGAGGCCGGCGTCGGCCGCGGCCACGGATATACCATGAACATCCCCTTTCTGCCCGGGGCCACCGACGACGAGTACCGTGCGGCGTTTACCGACCGCATCATTCCGGCCGTCGCCCGCTATGCCCCGCAGATGGTCCTCGTCTCCGCCGGCTTCGACGCGCACGAGGACGACCCGCTCGGCAACCTGTCCCTCTCCGACGAGATTTTCGCCTGGATGACGAAGACGCTGGTCGACTTGGCGGAGCGGCACGCACAGGGCCGGCTGCTGAGCGCACTGGAGGGCGGCTACGACGCCGGCGTGCTCGCACGCTGCGTCCCAGAGCACGTGCGGCTGCTGGCCGAGTAGGCCCCAGCCGCTGGCCGCCCCCCGCGTCCTTGGATTGGTCCCTCAAAAAGAGAGCGGCCCGCTCTTTGTCGCCAAAGAGCGGGCACGCCGCTTGTTGGCAAGACGGGCGAGCCGAGCAACATCCTGCCAATACTCCTCCACACGCGTGGAGGAGATTTGCCATCCGCCATAACCCTGCGGGCCCGGCAGTTATTCCAGTCCTCTGATCGAATTATAGCGCGGTCCGGCGCGCTGCCCCGCATCGCGCGCGGTTTCTATCCGCGCGGCGGCGCGCGCGCCATTCGCGTACAATCGAGGGGCGCGAGTCGCCCCGCGCCGCAGACAACACGGCGCGCGACCCGGGTCAAAACCGATGTTGGAGCCCCTCAAAAACGCGTTTGCCTCGCATCCCCGCCGCTGGCGGGAGTTCCGGTACGTCTATCCGGTTATCTCGCGCCGCAGCCAGGGCTTGAGCATTGGCATCAATCTCTGCCCGTCGGGATCGTGCAGCTTCCACTGCACGTACTGCTCCGTGGAGCGCGAGTCGGGCGAACCCGCGGCGGAAGCTCCGGTCGACCTCGCCCAGCTCGAAGCGGAACTCCGCCACCTCGTGGCGACGCGCGCCCAACTCTTCGACGAGCCGGGATTCCGCGGCATTCCGCCCGCGTTCCAACGCCTCAACGACCTCGCATTCTCGGGCGACGGCGAGCCCACGCTTTCGCCGGCGTTCCCGGCAGCCGTCAACGTCGCCGCCGCTGTGCGACACGACTACGGGCTCGCCGACGTGAAGCTCGTGCTGATCACGAACGCGTCCGGGCTGGCGCAGCCTGCGGTCGTCGCCGCCCTCAGGGTTCTCGACCAGCACAACGGCGAGATCTGGGCGAAGCTGGACGCCGGCACCGAGGAGTACTTCCGCCAGGTCAACCGGGCGGGCCTCAGCCTGCAACAGATCATCGACAATCTTCTGGCCGCGGCCCGCGTGCGGCCGATCGTGCTGCAATCCATGTTCCTGCGCCTGCACGGCCAGCCCCCGCCGCCGCCCGAGATCGCCGCCTACGTCGAGCGCGTGCGCGGGCTGCTGGCGGGCGGCGCGCGGATCGCATTGGTGCAGCTCTACACCGTCGCCCGCCATGCGGCCGAAGCGTTCGTCGATCCGCTCAGCGCGGTGGAGCTGGGGCGGATTGCGGACACGGTGCGCCCGCTCGGCGTCCCCGTCGCGGTGTTTCCGTAGAGCCGCGTGCGCCCCGCGGCGCGCGGATGTTCCAAACGCTTGTAGCACAGGGGGTATGAACGGCTCAGGCCGACGCGCAGTGCATCGCGAGCAGCGTCAGGTCGTCCAGGTTCTTCCCGGACCCGAGGTGGCGATTGACGACGGCCAATGCCGTGCGCAGCAAATTGTCCGGCGTGCGGTCGGTCAGCGCCCCCAGCGCCGCGCGGACGGGGGCGACCTGGAGCATCTGTCCCGCCGGGTCCTCCGCCTCGATCAGCCCGTCGGTGTAGAACAGGGCCGCCTCGAGTCCGGTGCCGGCCTCAAGCTGCTGCAGACGAAAACGCTCCTCCGGCTCGACGCCGAGCGGCAGCGAAATCCCTTCGCTCAGCGTGCGCGTCTGGTCGCGATCGAGCAGGAGCGGCGCCGGATGCCCGGCGTTGACGAACTCGAGTATGCCGCGTGCCACGTCGAGCCGTCCGACGATGGCGGTGATGAAGACGTTGCTCTGCGTGTTTCCGCACACCAGCCGATTCAGGTGCCCGGCCAACTCCGGCAGCGGGATGTCCGCGGTCAACCCGATGTGCACGGCAGCCTGGAAATTCGCCATCATCAGGGCGGCCGGCAGCCCATGCCCGGTGACGTCCGCGATCGTCACGCCGACGCGTCCGCCGTCCAGCGCGAAATAGTCGTAGTAATCGCCGCCCACGTGCGACGACGGCTCGTTGTACCCGGCAAACTGAAAGCGGCCGGCGCGCAGCGGACCGGCGGGGAACAGCGCCTGCTGGATCGTCCGAGCCTGCTTGAGCTCTTCGAGCACTTTTTGCAGGTCGACGTGCCTGGCGAGCAACCGCAGGTTCATCACCCCGACGCCGACCTGCCGCGCGATCGCCGCCAGAAACGCCACGTCGCCCGGCACGTACTTGGCGGACGTCGTCACGCGATCCCCGTAGATCACGCCCAGGATCTCGTCGCGGTGCAGGATCGGCACGCATAGGGCCGAGCGGATCGGGAAGCGCACCAGGCTCTCGGTGATCTGGCCGGCCAGGTCCACGGCCAGGTCGTTCACCACCGCGCACTCCCCGTGCACCAGGGCCTTGTTGATGAGCGTGCGGCTGACCGTGTACGCGCCGGTTTCGTCCTGCCGGACGTTGCGGGTCACGGGCAACTCGATTTCCCCGCGCGGCGCCTTGAGCGCGATCAGGCCGCGCTCGAAGCCGAGTGCCTCGCAGCACGCGTCCAGCGCCTGCTCGAGCAACTGGCTGCGCTCGAAGGTCCCGCCGATCCGCTCGCCCAGGCCGATGAGCAGCTCCAGGCGGCGCTGGTTCAGGTCGATCTCGAGCCGGCGGCTCGAAGGGAAGAAGCTCGTTTCGCCTGGTCGCTCGGCTGTGTCATGCTGGAACCGCACCTCGGTGCGCGGCTCGGACGGCGGTGCGCCGCCGACGATCTCGATCTCGTATTCGCCGACCCGCAGGCTCTGGCTGGCAGTCCGGACCGCGTTGCGAAACGCCTCGCCGCGGTCGACGCGCGTCCCGTTCTTCGAACCCTTGTCGCTGACCAGCACGCGCCCCGTCTCGTCGAGCCAGATTTCGGCGTGCTCGCGCGAAACGTCGTCGCTGGGGAATTGAACGTCGCAGCTCGCCGAACGTCCGATCGTGATCGGGCGCGCCGTGAGCTGAAGCGTGCGGGTCGCCCCGTCGGGAAGCCGGATGATCAGCGCCGCCATGGGGGCTATCCATAGACCCAACGCACGAAGAATTCGACGATCTGACGGACGGGGCTGTAAGGGGCGACCAGCGCGTTGCCGAGCGCATCCGGAGCGAAGAGGATGTCCAGATTCCGCTCCCACCCCGCCAGGCAGCCGTTGACGAACACTACGCCCGTCAGTGCCACGAGCATCGTCAGCCGCCGTAATGTCGTTCGACTCGTCATGGCTTCTCCCAAGATCCGGCCCGATGGCGTGCTCGGCCCGTCCGCGCGCACGCCGGACAACGGCACGGACATCTTATATGCCGATGGGTCATCTGGCGACGGGAAATGTGCGAGCCGGCGCCCGCTTGGAATCGGGCTCGCTCACGATGGGGCGGCGCCAGCCTCCCGCCGGCGCAGCAGGCGTTGCTCAAGCTCGTCGAGCACCTCAGCCATGGGAACCTCGCGCACGCCGCCCGGCGTCTTCCAGAGCGCCGTGCCGCCGTGATCGCGCGCCTTTTCGACGCGTTGCACCGCCATCAGCACGGTGGAGTGCTGCTTGTTGCCCAGTAGGCGGCCGACTTCGGGGGAACTGAGGCGGGTGTGCTTGCGAAGCAGGTACATGACGATCGACCGCGCCTGGGTCACGGAGCGGTCCCGGGAGTCCGAGCGGAGGGCCTCGCCGGTAACGCCGAAGTGGGCGGCCACGAGCCGTTCGATCTCGGGCGCCTCGGGGGGGCGCGCGGCCGGCACGTAGTCCTCGACCGTCCGGCGTGCCAGATCGACGCCGATCGGCTCCTTCGTCAACGAGGCCACCGCCACGAGCTTGAAGAGGGCCCCCTCGAGCTCGCGCACGTTGCGGGTGATGCGGTGCGCGAGGAAATCGAGCACCTCGCTGGGCAGCGCACAGTGCATCGCCGCCGCCCGCCGCCGCAGGATCTCCCGCCGGGTCGCGAAGTCCGGCGGGTACACCTCGACCACCATCGCCGCGATCAGGCGATCGATGAGGGGCTCGGAGAGGGTCGCGATGTTCCGGGGATGCCGGTCGGAGGAGAGGACGACGGTCTTGCCGGAGGCGTCGATGGCGTTAAACGTGTGGAGGAACTCCTCCTGCGTCGCCTTCTTGTTCGCGAGGAAGTGGATGTCGTCGATGACCAGCAGGTCCACGTTCCGGAACCGCGCGCGGAAGCCATCGACGCGTCCGGTCTTGACGGCGTAGATGAACTCGTTGGTGAACTCCTCGCCGGACAGGTACCGCCACTCCAGTCCGGGGTGCGCGCGGTTCACGCCGTTGCAGATCCCCTGGAGCAGGTGCGTCTTTCCGAGACCGCACCCGCCGTGCAGGACGACGTGCTTGAAGGCCTGGCCGGGAGCGTGCGCGACCGACGAGACCACCGAGAACGCAAGCTGGTTCGATGGTCCGACGACAAACTCGTCCAACTCGCTGCGGAGCGTCGGTCTGGTGCGAACCGCTGGAGGCGGGCCCGGTGGCGCTACCCGCGGAGCGGGACACCCCGCCGGGGGCGAATCGCCGTCCGCCGGCCGCGGCGCCTGGGGCGCGGCGCGCCCGTTCACCACCCGGATCGCCACGCGCGGCTCAGCCCCGACGACCTTGCGCCCCGCTTCGATCAGGTGCGTCATGAAATTCGTGCTGATCCAGTTCCCGACGAACTCGTTGGCGACCTGCACGTCGAGCACGTCGCCTTCGAGCCGAAAACTCGCCGTCTCGCCAAACCAAGTGCGAAAGCGCGTGGCCCCAATCAGGTCGGCTACGTGTTCGCGGATGGCGCAGACCTTCTCCCTTAGCGCAAGCTCCACCGTCCACCTCACGGCGCGAGTATGTCGCACAAATCAGACGTTGAGAAGATGCCGAACGAGCGTGCCTAAAACTGATCTCCCGCTCACGACTTCGTGACGGAATCATAACACAGCCTCGCGCACTACGCAACGCCGCCGGCGCTGCAAAAGTGATGACAAGCGCGCAAGCCACGCAGCGTCAGACGTTGATGATGCAAAAAAAACTTTGTCCTCACAGGTTGTCCACCGGGTGCGACTCGTCCGGGCTCCGCACACGCGTCCCGACGTCAGCTCCAGCGGTACACGTACGCGTCCCGTTGCGCCGCGCGCACGAACCCGAAACGCTCGTACAAACGCGCGGCCGGCACGTTACGCGCGTCGACCACGACGGTCAGCCGCCGCGCATTTCGTGCGCGGCACTGCTCCAGCGCACGCCGCAGCAACAGCCTGCCGACCCCGCGCCGGCGCCAGGCCGGCACCACGCCCATGTACACCACGTCCAGAACCGTATCACGCGCCAGCCGCGTGAGCAGCAGGCACGCCGCTTCCTGGCCCGCCAAGCGCGCCAATTCCCATAGGCGCGGATCGAAACGCCCGGCGGCCTGGTGCGCCCGCAGGACGTCGTCGATTGGGCGTAACCCGCTCAGCTCCGGGCAATCGCGGCTGTCGCGGTACGTTTCAGAAATGACCCGGGCGAAGTCAGCGTATGTGCGCGCATCATATTGGACCCATTCCGCCTCATTGCGGGCGGGCGGGTCCACCCACGGGTACAGGGCGTCGCGCTCCAGGTACGTCAGCGGCGCCAGCGGACGGAACCCGGCCCGCATCAGCAGCTCGCGCTGGCCCGCCGCCCCAGGTTCCAGCAGAACTTGCGCATAGTGCAGGCTCCGTTCCCGCAAACGCGCCAGCCCTTCCACCGTCACCTGCCACTCGTCGTCGGGAACGATCCCGGGCAGCCCGGGCGCGGGCGTGATGATGATCGTCGTGCGGCCTGCGAGCAGCACGGCGAGTAACAGCGCGCTCGGCGTCTCGGCGGCACCGCAGCGCCATCCTTCCCACCCGAGCGTGCCTTCGGCCAAGTACTCGCGAAAGGCAGCGACCTGTCCCGGATCTGCCAGGCGCCCGGTGACCGCGCTGCCGAGCAGCAACGGCAGCGCTCGGTCGAGTTCCGCAGGCAGAAGTGTTTCGAGCGACGCCATCGCGCCGATGCTCCTTGGCTTGGCGGCCGTCTTGGCGTTCCGGGCCGTGCTGGATAGAATCCACCAAGGATTTGAGCGCGAGCCGTTGGGATTAGCAAGGGAGATTCGCGCAATGACGAACGCACGATTCTGGGTCGCTGCCGCGTCCGCGGCCCTGCTTGCGGTCACGATCGCCTTTGCGGGCGACGACAAGCCGGAGAAGAAACTCGCAGCAGAGCCGGCCGAGAAGCCCGCGGCGGTCAAGGTCGGGCAGGAGGTGCCGGACTTCACGCTGCTCGACTGCACCGGCACCAAGCACAAGCTGTCCGACTACAAGGACAAGGTCCTGGTCCTCGACTGGGTGAACCAGGAGTGCCCGTGGAGCCGCAAGTCGGTCCCGGTCGTCAAGGCGCTGCAGCAGAAGTTCGCCGATAAGGGCGTCGTTTGGCTCGGCGTCGAAAGCACGTTCTCGCGCAAGCCGGAGGAGAACGAGACGTACATCAAGGACGCCGGGTTGCCGTTCACGATCCTGATGGACAACGACGGCAAGGTCGGCAAGGCGCTCGGGGCCAAGACGACCCCGCACATCTTCGTTATCAACAAGGGCAAGCTGGCCTACGCCGGCGCCCTGCACGACGACCAGTTCGGCAAGAAGCCGGAGAGCGAGGTCCGCACTTACGTGGACGACGCGCTCAACGCCGTCCTCGCCGGCAAAGACGTGCCTCTGGCCGAGACCACGCCGTGGGGCTGCGGCGTGAAGTACAAGGACGCGGACAAGGCGAAGCACACCGGCCACGGGCCGGAGAAGCCGGTGGAGAAACCGTAGACGCGTGGGTCAGCGGCACACACACCAGGAGCGCGGCCGGCCACCCGGGGCGACGAGGGTTCGACCCGGGTGGCTCGGGCGGGCGGCTTCGCGGCCACGGGCGGGTGCCGCGGCTGGCTTGGCGCTGTTGACGTTACTCGCGGGGTGCAGCGAAGGCGTTCACTGGCCGGGGGTCACGTCGATTCGCTGGCACGGCCCGACCTATCAGGACGCGCACGCTGTCGCACAGCGGGAGCACAAGCTCACCTTCGTCTACTTCCGAAACTGGTATCTCAAGGACTGCACGGAGTTCGAGGAGCACATGCTCGGCGATCTCGAGGTCGTCGGCGAGACGCGCAGCCTGATCTGCACCGTCCTGGATTTCGACTGGGACCGGCCGCTCGCCGAGAAGTGGGGCATCAAGATGGTGCCCGGCTTCGTGATCACGACTCCCGACGACGAGGTGCTGGTCAAGCAGCAGCGGCCGATCAGCCGGGACGAGCTGCTCAAGGCCCTTCGCCTCGCGAAAGAGAAGTTCGGCGGCAGCGCGAAACCACCGGCCACCCTGCCGCGTCTGTGGCCGAAAGCGCAACGGGATGACAGCTCGGGACCGGGCACACGCGGGTAGGACGGGGCACGGCCTTGTCCACGACTGCGGCGGCCGGCTCGTACTCGCCGCGGCGTTGCTGATGCTCTGCTGGCTGCCGGCCTGCGACGAAAGCGGGGCGGACGCGCCGGGGCTTGAGTTCGTGTTTGGCGAGACCGGCATGGGGCCGGGGGAGTTCAGCTATCCACGGGCGGCCGTGCGGGGCGCGAATGATCGGCTATACATCGTCGACAAGGCCGCGCGCATCCAGTGCTTCACGCGCGACGGCCGGTTCGCGTTCGGCTGGCGGATGCCCGAGTGGCAGGCCGGCAAGCCGACCGGCCTCGGCGCCGGGCCGGACGGGAAGATCTACGCCGCGGACACGCATTACTCGCATGTGACGGTGTTCGACGCCGACGGCACGCACATCGGGGAGTTCGGGTCGCGCGGCGAGGGGCCCGGGCAGTTCATCCTGCCGACGGACGTGGCTGTCACGCCCGCGGGCGACATCTACGTCGCCGAGTACGGCGGCAACGACCGCATCAGCAAGTTCTCGCCGAGCTGGGAGTATCTGTTCAGCTTCGGCGGACGCGCGGCCGGACCGGCCCAGCTCCAGCGACCGCAGGCGCTGTTGCTCGACGACGACGGCACGCTGTGGGTGGCCGACGCGTGCAACCATCGCATCTGTCATTTCACGGCGGCCGGCGAATTGCTTGGCACGTTCGGCCGCGACGGGGCGGCGCTCGGCGAACTCCGTTTCCCATACGGCCTCGACCGCCTGACGGACGGCACGTTCGTCGTCGCCGAGTACGGCAACAATCGCGTGCAGCGGTTCGACGCGTCCGGCCACAGCCTCGGCGTGTGGGGCACCGCGGGCCGCAAGCCGGGGCAGCTCGCGTATCCGTGGGCCGCGGTCGTCGCGCCCGGCGACCGCGTTTTCATCCTCGACTCGGGCAACAACCGCGTGCAGGTGATCCGCGGCCTCGCAGCCGACACGTGGCGCCGGTAGCGGGCGGCCCGCGTTGGTCGCACCGGCTTTTGCTTGTCGCCAAGCCGCGCCTCGGGAATAATCCCGATGTCGCAGGAGATGTTATGCGTCGCCGCGGTGCCTTCACGTTGATCGAGCTGCTCGTCGTGGTCGCGATCATCGCGCTGCTCGTGGCGTTGCTCTTGCCGGCGCTCTCCGGGGCCCGGGCACAGGCCAAGAAGGCCAAATGCCAGGCCAATCTGCGCAGCATCGGCCAGGCCGTCCAGTTCTACCTCAACGACAACCGCGACACGTACCCGGACGCGCAGTTTTACGGCTGCCTGGGGTACATCGGGCGAAGCAACTGGCACGGGTCGCTCGGCAGCCAGATTCCTGAGAGCCAGCGCCCCATGAACCGCTACTTCGCGGTCGAGGACAACACGATCGACGACAAGTGGCAGGTCGAGCGGAAGCGGAACGACCTGTTCGAGTGTCCGGCCGACGCCGGCGATGCCTACGCCTACTTCAACCTGTACGGCAAGTTCTTTGTCGAGCACGGCACCAGCTACACGTATTGCAGCGACAGCCGCGAGATCGATACGCCCGGTCAGCCCTCCCTGGTCCCGACGTTCGGCATTGCGAGTTGCCGCGGCCTGCGCATGGCCGAAATCAAGCGCACGCCGAAGAAGATCGTGTTCCAGGAGCCTGTGTTCAACCCGATGCTCGACCCGCAGGACGCGCGGGCCCAGTGGCACTTCCACGGCCGCGCCCACGGCAACCTGCTGTTCGCGGACGGCCACGTCACCTTCAACTTCCCGCAGATCTTCGACCCCTACGCCCCCCCCGACGAAAACGCGGCCTACTTCTAGGCCCCTGGCCGAAGCGCTACGCGCGACGGAAGGCCCTCATCAGCACCACGTACACCGCCAGCGACACGGCGAAGCTGATGAACCAGGCGTAGTGGTACATCTCCACCCAGACCGGCAAAACCGGCACGTCCGCTACCGTCGCCAGAAAACCCGGCACGCAGGGGGCGATACCCGCCAGCAGCGCGATCAGGGCCAGCGGGTTCACGCCGCCGGAGTACCAGTACGGGCCGTCGACGCGATACAGACCCGCTAGATCGAGCCGCGCGCGACGAATCAGGTAGTAGTCGGCGATCAGAATGCCGCCGACCGAGCCCAGCAGCCCGGAGTACGCGACCAGCCACTTGAAGATGTAGCCGGATGGGTCGGCGACGAGCCGCCAGGGCTGGATCAGGATGCCGATGACGCCGGTGATCAGGCCGCCGGTGCGGAAGGAAATGCGTTTGGGCCACAGGTGGGCGAAATCGTTGGCCGGGCTGACGACGTTGGCGGCGATGTTGGTCGCGAGCGTCGCCAGGCACAGCGCGAACATCGAGATCACCAGCACCGCGGGGTTCGTCATGCGGGCCAGCAGCACGACGGGGTCCCAGATCGGCTGGCCATAGATCACGATGGTCGCGGACGTGACGGCGACGCCGATGAAGGAGTAGAGGGCCATCGTCGTGGGCAACCCGAGCGCCTGGCCGATCACCTGGTCGCGTTGCGAGTAGGCGTAACGCGTGAAGTCCGGGATGTTCAGCGCCAGCGTGGCCCAGAAGCCGACGTTGGCGGTCAGTGCCGGGAAGAAGAAGACCCAGAACTGCCCCGCCTTCGGGCCGCCGGGGACAAACGCGGACGGCTGCGAGAGGATCGGGCCGAAGCCGCCGGCCTGGCGATGGGCCCAGGCCAGCAGCAGCAGGCCCAGGGCGATGAGCAACGGCGCCTTGATGTTCAGCAGGAAGCGGATGGTCTCGATGCCCCGGTAGATCACGAGCACGTTGATCGCCCAGAACAGCAGGAAGCAGGCGAGCTGCGGGGCGCTGATGCCCAGGAACGGCTTCGGCAGCGTCTCCCACGCGGGAAAGTACACCGCCAGAATCTTGAAGATCGCCCAGCCGCCGATCCACGTCTGGATGCCGAACCAGCCGCAGGCGACGAACGCCCGCGACAGGGCCGGGACGTTCGCGCCGCGCAGCCCGAACGCCGCCCGGCAGTAGACCGGAAAGGGAATGCCGTAGCGCGTGCCGGCGTGGGCGTTGAGCACCATCGGGATGAGTACGATCACGTTGCCCAGCGAGATGGTCACCACGGCCTGCCACCAGTTCATGCCGCCGTCGATCAGGGACGACGCCAGCATGTACGTCGGGATGCAGGCGGACATCGAAATCCACAGGGCGGCGATGTCCCTCATGCCCCACTTGCGCCGCGCCCGCGTGACCGGTGCCATGTCGGGGCTGTGGAACGGCGAAGCGGCCAGGTCCTCCTGCAGCTCGTAGATGCCGTTGGTCACGACGACGCCGGCGGCGGTGGTCATGGCGGAACCTCACAAGATGGGCACGGGGCGGGATTCTCGCACGAGCGTACGGCTGGCACCAGCGTGCCGGCCTACCCAACGGGGCGCGGGCGCGCGGAGGAGGCGCGAAAGGCGGCCAGAACCGGCTATTTCGGCGACCAGCGCGGCGCGGATTGCCGCTTCCT
>PMMM01000049.1 GCA_003162245.1 Phycisphaerales bacterium | reverse complement strand
CGCCGCCGTCCGCACCGAGATCGAGCAGGCCGTCAACCGCCTCAAGGACGTGACCAAGAGCGACGCCGCCGCCGTCATCGAACGCGTCATCAAGGACCTGACGACGGCGTCCTACAAGGTCGGCGAAGCCGTCTACAAATCCGCCGCCGCCGCGTCTGGTGCCCCCGGCGGCCCCCAACCCGGCCCCACCCCCACCGGTGTGCCCGGCGCCGAAACCCAAAAAAGACGACGACGTCATCGACGCGGAGTATGAGGTGAAGAAGTAGCGTGCACCGCCAGTCCCGGAAAACGACCGACGAGCGCGTTCACGTCCAGGGACCAAAGGAGGGGTACTGTGCCCTGTGCGGCAACTATGGGCGTCTGACAATCGACCATGTCCCGCCGAGAGCGTGCGACAACGTCAGCGACATGGTCCTCCGGACCTTCGCCGCCGCGGCTGGAGGCCGCTCGCCACACCGGTCGACGATCTCGCAAGGCGGAACTCACTTTCGCAGCGTGTGCAAACCATGCAACTCAGTACGCCTGGGCTGCGAGTACGACCCAGACCTGGCCAAACTCTGCCGCGCGATTTCTGCCCGCGCGCGAGCCGCGTATGAGCGCGGAATTGCAATGCCCGAGAGCGTCCTGGTGCGGATGAAGCCACAGCGCGTGGCCCGAGCGATTGTCGGCCACGTACTGGCCGCGAACGCGGCGTGCGAAGCGGGCTCGCCCCCGGTGCGCGCTCCGTTTCAGGACGCGCTGCGCGCTTACTTCCTGGACAAAGACGCCCCCCTGCCGAGCCAGGCCGAGATATACTGCTGGGTTTACCCGCACAGGCAGCAGGTCTTCATGAAGGGGGTCGCCAAGCAGTGGTGGGGGGGCGGGCCGACCCTTGTTGGCCACGTACTTAAGTTCTTCCCACTAGGCTTCTGGATCGTCTGGGACAGGCCGGCGCGAATCGGAATCCCTCTTCGAGCGCTCGTTCCGGACAATCGTATGGCCTTAGATGACATGGATCAGGCCGACATCAGCCTCCGAAGAGTCCCACGTCAGGACTTTCCGGAGACCCCCACTGACGACGAGGTGACCCTCTTCGCCTCTTCGGCGGCGAGCGTCGGCACGCCCAGGGGGCGCGCCCCGCAGGAAGTAGCCGGGCCCCCGTGGCCGACGTAGCGCAGGTCGCAGCTGCTTGCGACATACCGGGAGTGATCATGACCCTCCTTAAAGTGAATGTCGCCCACCAAGCAAAGCTGAATGCCGCCGCTTGTGAATTCGGCTTGCACCGTATCGGTCGGCTGCGGGAACGGCCCGAACTTGATGACCCGTTCGGCGAGGAAATGGACTCCATTCACGATCTCGTCGAGAACGCGCTGAACTCCATTGTGTGCCTGACCGCGTGCTGCGACATGGCAAATCATCCCGATATGGCCGACCTATTTGGGCGCATTCGCATTGACTACGCCGGCTTCGGCTTTGATTACTCGATCTCGAAATCGGAATGGAGCCGTGAGGACAGAGACTACACGGAGGACGATGCGCGGACCCTTGTGAGCAAGAAGTTGTCCCAGCTAGAACTTATTCTCACAGCGATGCGGGACAGGTATCTCGACGCCGCTGCGCGCCTGGAGCGGGCCTAGCCACCTCATAGAGTCCCTCGAAGCGCGCTCCAGCCGCCGGCGTTTCCGCCGCTTGCCGATTCTGACTACCTGCTCCGCCGGCGCAGCGAGAAGGCCAACAGACCCGCGGCCAACACCACGCCGCTAGCCGGCTCGGGCACGGGCGCGACCCACATCAGCGCCTCGTTGCGCCCGGCCGTGCCGTTGTACCCGTAGCCAACGACGTAGGTAGTTACTCCATCGTCCCAGATGCCGTTGGCGTAGGATGATGTAAAGCCCGCCGGCAGGAACTGGTGCAAGTCCACCCACGACGCCGCCGTCCCGCTCCACAGGCTGGCACGATAGACATCGCCCACGAGGGCATAGCCCACCTGCTGCCCGGCGTACACGCCGAAGGCCCACGAGTAAGTCGCCCCGGCGGGGTTGAGGTCCACCCACGACGCTGCCGTCCCGGTCCACAGGCTCGCACGCTGGCCGGCGCCCACGTAGGCATAGCCCACCTGCTGCCCGCCGTACACACCGAGGGCATCTGACTCAGTCGCCCCGCCGGGGGTCAGGTCCACCCACGACGCCGCCGTCCCGCTCCACAGGCTGGCGCGATAGACGCCGCCCACGAGGGCTATGCCCACCTGCTGGCCGGCGTACACGCCGACGGCGTACGAGTCAGTCGCCCCGGCCGGGTTCAGGTCCACCCACGACGCCGCCGAGCCGGTCCACAGGCTGGCCCGCCGGACGCCGCCCACGGTGGCACGGCCCACCTGCCGGCTGCCGTAAACGCTGCGGGCCACTGAGTCTGTCGCCCCGGCGGGGCTGAGGTCCACCCAGGACGCCGCCGTCCCGCTCCACAGGCTGGCACGGTAGACATCGCCCATGATGGCCACGCCCACCTGCTGGCCGCCGTACACGCCGGTGGCATACGAGTAGGTCGACCCGGCGGGGTTCAGGTTCACCCACGACGCCGCCGAACCGGTCCACAGGCTGGCACGGTATTCGTTTTGGACGCCGCCCACGAGGGCCATGCCCACCTGCTGGCCGCCGTACACGCCCATGCCATACGAGTCAGTCGACCCGGCGGGGTTGAGGTTCACCACCGACCACACGTCGGCGTGGGCGGTCATGGTCAGCGCCCCGACAACCGCCACCGCGCCGAGCATCCGGCGGGCCGGCCCCGATCCCGAGTTTCTGAATGGGTGTCTCATCGGTCTCCTCTCCTTTGCGAATGGCGCTCTCTCTTCCCGCGCCGCCCCAGCGGCAGGTCCAAGCCCGACTACGGCGTTGGCCCATGTTCAGCCATTGTACAGCGCCCGCCCCCGCGCCGTGCGAAGGCCGCTGCGAATCCGCGGCCCCACCTATTCCGCCGCCGTCTCCGCCCCCGCGCCGCCCGCCCCCTCTTGATCGCTCGGCCCCTCGGTTCCCCGGTCTGGCCCCTTGGCCCCACGATCCCTCGGTCCCTTGGTCCCTTCTCGGCCCTGCTTCTCCACGTCCTGCAGCAAGATGACCTGCTTCCAACTGTTCATCGCCATGTCGCGTATCGCACGCAGCAGTTGCGCCAAACCCCACACAACGATGGCCACCACGACCGCAATCAGCGCGCCGGCGATGCAAGGAACCGTAACCGACGCGTCCTTACCGTTGACGGCCACCAGGACCAACGCGATCGCAACGATGACGTAGACCGCCCCGAAAATGTCCAGCAGCGTTGACGTAGTCTCAAGTGCCTTGTACGCCGGCACGCCCCGCACCGGCTCCGTCGCCTGCAATAACCCGCCGACGCGCGCCTCCCGCTCTTCTCGTTCTCGCCGCTCCGCGTCCTTTTGCCGTTGTTCCTCTTCCCAACGCTGTAGGCTCTCCTTGCGCAGCCGGGCCTCCTCCCGCGATTTCTCGTTCTCCTTCTCGCGCTGCTTACGCGCCTCCTCGCGTTGGTGCGCGCGCTCTTCCTCCCGCTGCCGCTCCTCGGCTTCCCGTTGCACCCGCCGTTCCTCATCCCGCCGNNTCTTCCGCGACCTTGAGCAGTGGCGGATAGGCCTCGATGACGATCGCCTGCCCGCAATCCGCGCACGCTCCACCGGTTTCGACAATCGATTCCGAGCATAAAATCACCCCGCCGCATTTCGCGCATTTGAGACGAAACGCCCGCGAGTCCCTGCCGTTTGACATGCCGGTTTCTCCACGCCCTGCGGCAAAATCACCTGCTTCCAACTGTTCATCGCCATGCCGCGTGCGGTCCTTCGCTGTCTGCCCCAAGGCTACCCTCGTGTCCTTCGTTCCTTCGTGGTGAGACTCCCGCCGCACTTCAGCCGAAAAACCCGCGGCTCCCTGCTCTCCGCCATGCCTGCTTCTCCTGGCATCCGATCCCGCGTTTGACCTGCCGCCGCCATGATACCGCGCCCGCCCCCGGCCGCCTCTCTCGGTCGGCATTCGCTATTCGTGCCCGTCCCCGCCTCCTCACGCCCCGCCAGACTCCTGCCCGCCACCCTTGATCTCGGCCGGGCGAACTTGTACACTGAAAGCTAACGGGTAACCGGATCAACGCCTTAGACGGTTCGCAGGACCAAGCGTCTTGCGACGCCAGCGCGGTGCTCGCTGTGGGAGGCCCGCACGCGCGCGGCCGCTAAGCGCAGGAGGTGGACCATGTCCAGCAGCAGCGTAGCTAGATGCGTGGCGGTGGTTGCGTTCGCGGTGGCGGTCCGGTCGGGCGCGCTAGCGGACCCACTGAGCGTGCCCCTGACCTTTGATTGCAGTGTTTACGCGCGGATCGACCTCATGGAGCCCCCGGGCACGCAGTGGGTGCAGTACGGTACGAACTCCGCCAGCGTAACCGATGGCGGCCACCACTGCGACATATCCTTCACCAGCGGCTCATCAGGCGGGAACCTGGACGCGTTCACTTCCGAAAGCCTGTCTAGCAATTGTGAGGTCGGCACGCTCGCGCCGTCCCACCTGACCATCGGCACGACGCCGGAGTTGCCCGCGGGCACTCCGCTCCGGCTCAGTTTCCAAGGGCTGTACGAATCGCCCATTTATGGCATGCTTCACCTGTCCCTGGATGTGAATCGTGAGGCCACGAGCTTGATCCACCTCGCCCCAAGCGGCTTTGTGGGTTACGAGGGGCAGTTGACGGCCTCGGCCTTGGTCGTCGCCGGCGAAACGCTCGACGTTGGTTACGGGCAGTTTTCATACGACACGCAAATGACCGCGACCTTTACCGCCACCGCCTTCCCGGAGCCCGCTGGACTGCTGCTGTTGGCGGCTGGCCTGACCGTTGCCCGGCGGAGAGCAAGCTGACCTCCGCCATCCGCCCAAGACACGAGCGACAGCGACGCAGCGCCTAGGGTGCGTCCTTGACGCACGGGATCAAAACGCCGGGTGCGAGGTGCCACGGCGACGGCCGTTCGCATCGCCATGTTTCGCCACCGCCCCTCGGCCCCTCGGCCGTCCGCGCCCGCCCGCCCCGCCCGTCTGAACACCTGTCTCTTCTCCGCGTCCTCGGCGCTCNNTCGGCGCTCTTGGCGTCTTGGCGTCTTGGCGGTTGCCTTTCGCCCGCCCGCCGATTGACACCCGCCGCCCCTCGCGCAAGAATGCCGCCGGTCGGCCGAAATCGCTGGCGCGCCATATCGTGAATCTCGGCCGCAGCGCCGCGCGCGTTGCGCGTCGCCACCGGTTCAATGTGCGGCTCCACGAAACGCGAACCACGCACGAGGTGAACCCATGTCAAACGCACGTCGTCTCGGCGCCGAGTTTCTCGGCACGTTCTGGCTGGTCTTCGGCGGCTGCGGCAGTGCCGTGCTCGCCGCCAAGTTCCTCGCCACGGAGGGTGCCACGCCCATCAATCTCGGCATCGGGCTGCTCGGCGTTGCGCTGGCCTTCGGTCTGACCGTGCTCACGATGGTCTACGCCGTCGGACACATTTCCGGCGGCCACTTCAACCCCGCCGTTTCCGTCGGCTTATGGGCGGGCGGCCGCTTCCAGGCCAAGGACCTCCCCGGCTACATCATCGCCCAGGTCCTCGCCGCGGCCGCCGCCGCCGGCGTGCTGTACCTGATCGCCTCTGGACGGCCCGGGTTCGCGATCAATGCGGGCCAGGCCGGCGCTTTCGCCACCAACGGCTTCGCGGAGCGGTCGCCCGGCGGCTATTCGCTGGGGGCCTGCCTGCTCGCCGAGATCGTGTTGACCTACTTCTTCCTGCTGGTCATTTTGGGGTCGACGGACGCGCGGGCGCCGGCCGGCTTCGCGCCGCTGGCGATCGGCTTGTCGCTGACGCTCATCCACCTGGTCGGCATCCCCGTTACGAACCTCTCGGTCAATCCCGCCCGCAGCACCGGGCCGGCACTCGTCGTCGGCGGGCCGGCGCTCGCACAACTTTTGGTTATTCTGGCTTGCCCCACTGGCCGGCGCTGTCTTGGGCGGACTGACCTATCGCCTCCTCGCGCGCCCCGCTCAACCGTAACCGCGCGCGTCCGTTCGCGTCGGCCCTTGATCCCTCGGTCCCTCGACCGCTTGGTCCCTCAGTCCCTCGATCCCTGAACCCCTGGCCTCCTCTGCGTTTTCTCCGCTGCTCTGCGTCTCTGCGGTTGCCTTTCTCCGCCAGAATCCGCCGATCTCCGCTCGCCGCCGCCAATCTCGCGCAACCCGCCCGCCCCGCCTGGTTTTCCGTCGGTTTCCGGTGAATACTCATCCCGTACCCGCGCGGATGGTCCGCGCTTGCAGGCCCGGCTGAGAGCCGAAAGCTGATTGCCGATAGCTTTTCTATGAACGTGCTTCCCACCAGGTCGCCCGCTCTGCGTCCGCGGCGCTCTCCGCGCCTCCGCGGTTGCCTTGCCCAACGTCCGGATAATCAAGTGTGCNNCACACCTTGGCACACTTGGCACACTTACCCTTCCCGCACCGTCAGCGGCCCTTTTATCCGGAACTATGCCAAGCGCTTGGCATCCTTGGCGGACCTGCTCCCCCCGGCGGACCGCTGAAAGCTGATCGCTGACGGCTCGGAGCCGACGGCCGAGTTTCGCTACTTGCCCATCAGGCCCTTCACGCGTTCCACCGCGTTGGCCGCGTCGAACCCGTAGGCGTCCGCCCCGATCTCGCGGGCATAACGCTCCGTAACCGGCGCGCCGCCGATGATCGTCTTGAACCGCCCGTCCAGCCGCTGCTCCTTGAGCAGCGCCACGACCCGCGCCATCTCCGGCATCGTCGTGGTCAGCAACGCCGACATGCCGATGATCGCGGCGGCGTGCTGCGTGGCGGCCTCGACGAACCGCTCGGGCGCGACGTCGCTGCCAAGGTCGACCACCTCGAACCCCGCTCCCTTGAGCAGCACGCCGACGAGGTTCTTGCCGATGTCGTGCAGGTCGCCCTGCACCGACCCGAGCACGACCTTGCCGAGCGACGGGACACCCTCGCGGACCAACAGCGGCTTCAGATGCTCCAGGCCGGCGTTCATCGCCTGCGCCGCCATCAGCACATCCGGCAGATACAGGTCGTGACACTTGAATCTCTCGCCGACGATCGTCATGCCGGCGATCAATCCGTCGTCGAGGATTTGCTTGGGCGGCAACCCCGCGGCGATGGCCTGCCGCGTCAGCTCCGACACTTTCTGATCGTCGCCGGATAGCAGGTGCTGGGCTAATTCCGCCAGGATGTCCATGTCGTCTCTCCTTTCATCGACCACAGCCCGCAGCGCGTCCGCCACGGACGTTTCCTGTCTGCCGGTTGTTCCGCGAGCGTCCTACTTGGCCGAGCTGGCCCGCGCCACGAGCAGGCAACCGTTGCCAAGGCGCTGCAGCGTTGCGCGGCCGGACAGGCGCAGGGACTCCGCAACCTTCGCCACGCCCCGGGCGTTGAGGGGGCCCGGCGCAGCGCGCCCGCCGATCAGCAGGGGGGCGATGTAGACGTGCAGCTCGTCGGCCAGACGTTCGTCGAAGAAGCGCCCGAGGACCGTGCCGCCGCCTTCGACCAGTACGTTCGTCATCGCGTTCCGGCCCAGCGTGTCGAGTACCGCCGGCAGCGATACGCCGTGCCGCGTCCGCGCCACGTGGTGCAGCACGCAGCCGGCCTTCTCCAGCACGGCGGCCCGCCGGGCGGACGCACCACGGCTGCAGAAGACCCAGGTCGGGATGTCGCGGGCGGTGCGGACAAGGTGACTCGTCGCCGGCGTGCGCAGGTTCGTGTCGAGTACCACGCGCGTGACAATGCGCCGCGGCCGACCGGCGCGGCACGTCAGGAGCGGATCGTCGCGCAGCACCGTACCGATGCCCACTACAATCGCGTCCACGCGCCCGCGCGTCCGATGTGCATGGGCCCGGCAGACCTCGTCGGTAATCCACTTGCTCTCGCCCATGCGTGTCGCGATCTTGCCGTCCAGACTCTGGGCCCACTTGAGGATCACCCACGGCCGATGTCGCTGGACCAGCTTGAAGAACGGCGCGTTAAGCCGGGCCACTTCCTCGCGCAACAGACCGACATCCGTCCGAATGCCCGCCTTGCGCAGCCGCGCAAACCCACCGCCCGCGACCGCGGGGTTGGGGTCCTCCAGCGGCGCGACCACGCGTGCAACCTCCGCCCCAATCAACGCCTCGGTGCACGGTGGCGTCTTGCCATAGTGGCAGCACGGCTCGAGCGTCACGTAGACGGTCGCCCCGCGCGGCGTAGCCGTGCAGCGCCGCAGTGCGTCAACCTCCGCGTGCGGCCCGCCGAAACGATGGTGGTATCCTTCGCCGATGACGCGGCCGTGGCTCGCGATCACGCACCCCACCATAGGATTGGGCTCGACGTACCCCTGCCCACGGGCTGCAAGCTGGAGCGCACGCCGGAGGTGTTGTTCGTCTTCGTGCGAGAACTTCGACATCGCGGGCCTCGCGCCGCCGGGCTTCAATCCTGGCGCGGCGCGGCACATGCTAGCCGACAGAGGGTCCCCTCTACCACTGGCGTGTGCCGGCCGAGAAGCGCTTCGCCTTCCGCAGCGTCGCGGCGACGGCGGATGGGAAGAAGCTGCGCGCTACGCGGCGGTGACCAGCGCGGGCCCCTCGGGCGGCCGCTCGGTCTTCGTCGGCAGCACGGCGCCCTGCGCCACAGGCTCGGACCGCCGCCAGAGCTCAAATGCAACCAGCGACCAGATCACGCCCCCATAGTTCTGGTGCCCGCTCCGGTGCTGCTCGAGCATGGCCTGTGCGGCTGCGGGTTCGAAAAGGCCGGACGCGGCGAAGGACGCGTCGGTGAGTAGATCGTGGGCCATCGGGTACAGCTCGTCGCGGAACCACTCGTTCAGCGGGACGTTGAAGCCGACCTTCGGCCGCTCCATGATTGCCTGCGGCAACCGCTTCTGCACCGCACGCCGCATGACGGCCTTTCCGATCCGCCCGTCGAACTTGAGCTGCGACGGGATTCGCGCGGCCAGCTCGACGATCCGGTGGTCGCACAGCGGCACGCGCCCCTCGAGCCCGTTCGCCATCGTCATCGCGTCGAGCTTCGTAAACATCTCGTCCGGCAGCATGACCTTGATGTCGGCGTACAGGAAGGGCTGCATCCAGTCCCCGCCGCCCGCCCGGCTAAGGAAAGCGTCCACGTACGGCAACGTCTCGCCCGCCGCCGGCTGGCAGGCCATGAGCGCCGCCGGCTCCGTCAGCGCGGTGCGATTGATCGTCAGGAACGGCAGCCACTGTTCTGGTGGCAGCACGGTGGTTTCGAAGAATTTCCGCCCGCGGCGGAGCGTGTTGCCGAGGCCGTTGGTCGTCTTGACCAGCGACGTGACCTGCGCCGCGCGCTCGAGCGCGCGCAGCAGCGGCCGTGGCACAAGCCGGCGTGCGCGGTCCATCGTGCGGAAGTAGCTGTAGCGCCGCTCGTAGCCCGCGAAGATCTCGTCAGGCCCGTCGCCTGACAGCGCGACCGTCACGTGCTGCCGCGCCAGCTTCGCCAGGTAGTACAGTGGGAACGCCGACGCGATCGCGCACGGCTCCCCGAACATCTGCACGACGTGCGTTACGTCATCCAACAGGTTGGGCTCGAAAACCAACTCGTGATGTTCGACGCCCAGTGCGCGGACCAGCGGCTTGTAATAGCGCGACTCGTCGTACGCCGCCTCGCGGAATCCGATGCTGAACGTTTTCACGGGCCCGCTCGAGTAGCGCGCCATCGTGCTCACGACCGTGCTCGAATCGACCCCGCCGCTGAGAAACGCCCCCAGCGGCACGTCCGCCACCATCTGCCGCCGCACCGCGTCGTGAATCAGCCCGTCGAGTTCCTCGGCGAACGAATCCACGCCGCGCGCGTGGTCCGGCTCGAACTCGAAGTCCCAATAGCGGCGTATGCGCACTTGTCGGTTGCGCACGGTGAGCAAATGCCCCGGCAGCAGCTTGTGCATGTGCCGGTAGATCGTGAGCGGGGCCTGCACGGTGTAGAACGTCAGGTAACTCTGGATCGCGAGCGGGTCGATGACGCGCGGAGCGTTCGAGCCTTCCAGCAGCGCCGGCAGCGTGCTGGCGAACGCGAAGCGCCCTTGGTAGTCCGCATAGTAGAGCGGCTTGACGCCCAGGCGGTCGCGCGCCAGCAGCAACTCGCCGCGCCGGTCGTCCCAGATCGCGAGCGCGAAGTCCCCCAGCAGGTCGTCGACCAGCCGTTCGCCCTTTTCCTCATACAGATGAACAAGTACCTCGGTGTCCGTGCTGGTCCGGAACCGATGCCCCGCCGCCTCGAGCTGCCCCCGCAGCTCTTTGTAGTTGTAGATCTCTCCGTTGAAGATCGTCCAAACCGTCCCGTCCTCGTTCCCGATCGGCTGGTCGCCACCGGCGACGTCAATAATGCTCAACCGGACGTGCCCCAACCCCAGACCGTGCTGCGGACGGACCAGCGTGCCGGCGGCGTCTGGACCGCGGTGCCCCATCGCCGTGCACATTCGGAGCAGCGCCGCTGGGTCGACCGGTGTCCTGCTAGCGTAGTTAAGTACCCCAGCGATGCCGCACATCTGACAGTCTCCGGTGTTTTGACGTCCCGGGCGGTGCTTCCTTCCACCGAACCACACCGTCCGGCACGGGGGGGCGGCCCAAGCCCCAACAGGTTGTAGGAACCACCCCGTGCAAAAGTCCACTCGACCGCGCGCAAGTCGCGCGTTTCTATAGGACTACAAGTCGTGCGCTGCGGAGCTGTCTGCCGCGCCTGATGATTATGGGACCTTGCACGTTCCGGCCGCACGAACGTCGCTCGCGGACACGGGCTACCGCGACCCGCCACGCTCCCCGTCGAGCAAAAAGTCGTCGTCCGTGAGTTTCACGCGAACGTCCAAATCGGTGTAGTAGTACGCTGCGTCGATCCGGCCCGCTGCGTCCCGCAGCACAGTCCCGGCGGGCAGGTCGGTCGCCACGTCGACGTACAGCTCCTGAATGGGCGCGGGGTTTCGCGAAGCGGGATACTCCAGGCGAACGAAGTGCGCCGTGCGCCCGTCGCCAGGCATCTGCACGAGACCGTCGTACGTGACCGCCACGCCCTTCGCGTCCTGATCCAGCGCCGCGAGGCTCTTGTCCATCATCCGCTGCAACCCGAAGTCGCTCAACGGCCGCTTCGACTCCCCCCAGGCCACCGGCGTGCCAAGGTCCACGACGTTGACGCCCGGCGGCGCCTTGAGGCCCGGCACCCACCAGCGCGTCACGAAGCGAACTTTGTTGTCCGCCTGCCCTTGCACGTAAACGCTCTCGCCGTACTTCAGATCCTCGTCCAGCCACTTCATGCGAACGCTGAACGGCTTCTGGCGAAACCAGCAGCGAATGTGCTCCGGACCGTACAGCCGCGGGAAGAGCCCGCGCCGCTCGTAACGCACGAACGTGAGCGTGTACTGCCTGAGCTGCCGGCAGTTGGCCGCGACCTTCCGGACATAGGCGACCGGGTCGTGTCGGACCTGCTCCGCGCGGGCATCCGCCTCGGCCGGAGTCAAACCCGTGACCTTGTCGCATCGCGGCGTGATGTCGGGCCGGCCGTTGCAGGCGGTCAACAGGGCGGCGACAGCAAGGCTGAGCAGCAACGGAGGTAGCGGGAGGCGGCTGGACCTGTCCACGGCATGGCTCCTCGCTCAGCACACCGCATCTGCGGCGGCTCGCCGGCGACCGAGGAGTAGTGTACCCCACTGAGGTCCACGTTTCCCGCCCTGCACGCCGCCCGCCCCGCACGATTATGGGTAACGGGGCGATAGCAACAACGCCCCCCGAACCAGCCGATTACACCACGGGGCTGCGTACCGACGCCGGCGCGACGCCGGCCCCGCGGCCGTCCCGGAGACACGAACGTGGCGGGCGAAACGGCATTCCCTCAACTCGGCCGTGCACAGTGGGCACCGCGGTGGCGCACCGCGGACGCCGCGATCCTCGCTGTCTTCGCCGCGACGCTCTTCGTCAGCTCCACATTGCTGTTCCTCGTCGAGCCGCTGGTCGGCAAGATGCTTCTGCCGATCCTCGGCGGCACGCCAGCCGTCTGGAACACCTGTGTCGTCTTCTTCCAGATCGTCCTTGTCGCCGGCTACGGCTACGCGCATCTGACCAGCACGGTTCTCGGCATCCGGCGGCAGGCGACGATCCACCAGTTCGTCATGCTGCTCCCGTTGCTCGTGCTGCCGATCGTCGTCGTCAAAGGAACGGCCCCGCCCAGCGGCGACAATCCGGTCTGGTGGCTACTCTGGCGGCTGCTCGTGACGGTCGGCGTCCCGTTCTTCGCGCTTTCCACTACCGCGCCGCTCCTGCAACGCTGGTTCGCAGGCACCGGTCACCCGGCGGCAGCCGACCCATACTTCCTCTACGCCGCCAGCAACGCGGGCAGCCTGCTCGCCTTGCTGGCGTATCCGCTGCTGGTCGAGCCCCGATTGGCCCTTGCGGAGCAAAGCCACGCCTGGGCCGGCGGCTACTTGTTGCTCGTGTTGCTGGTCACCGCCTGCGCGGCGGCACTTCTGCACGCGCGCCCGCAGAACGCCGGCGTGGCGGTTGGGAATGTGAGCGTCCCGGCCCAATCACGCTGCGAGGCCCGACCGACCTCGTGGCGCCGCCTCTGGTGGGTGTCCATGGCCTTCATCCCGTCGAGCCTCATGCTCGGCGTCACGACCCACATCACGACCGACCTCGCAGCGGTACCGCTGTTATGGGTGATCCCGCTCGCGCTCTACCTGCTCACGTTCATCGTCGTGTTCGCCCGCAGGCCGGTGCTGCCACAACGCCTGATGGTCCGGCTGCTGCCCGTCGGCCTCGTGCTGCTCGCGACGCTGTTCTTCACGCCGCTACCGGCCTTGCGCTGGGAGCTGATTGCCCTGCATCTCGCGGTCTTTTTCGTTATCGGCGTCGTGTGTCACGGGCGGCTCGCGGCGGACCGGCCCGCGGCGGCGCACCTCACGGAATACTACTTGTGGATGTCGGTCGGCGGCGTCGTGGGTGGGCTGTTCAACGCGATCCTCGCGCCGCTCGCGTTCGACGTGGTCATCGAGTACCCACTCGCGATGATGCTCGCGTGCCTGGCGCTGCCGGGGACGCTAGCTTGCACGCGGCGGGATCGAATTCGCGATTTCCTGGTGCCGGCCGCTTTCGGTCTGCTGACGATCGCCGTCGTGCTTTTCCTCCGCGCCGTCGGCTGGGCCGAAACCGTCGGCATGATCGTCTTCGGCTACGTCGTCCCGATGCTCGTATGCTACAGCTTCAGGCACCGCCCGCTGCGGTTCGCCTTTGGCTTCGCGGCGCTGCTCGCGGTCAACCTGGTCCACGCCAGCCTGCGCGAAGGCCGTTCGCTGCACATCGAACGCAACTTCTTCGGCGTCAAGCGGGTGCTGCTCGCGGCCGACGGGCAATTCCGCGTGCTGGTGCACGGCGGGACGGTCCACGGCAGCCAGAGCGTCGATCCGGCCTGTGCCGGCGAGCCGACGACCTACTACCACCGCCACGGGCCGATCGGCGACGTGTTCGCGCTGCTACGCGAGAAGACCGCCGACCCGCGCGTCGGCGTCATCGGCCTGGGGGCCGGCACGGTCGCCTGCTACGCCGAGCCGGGCGACCATTTCACGTTCTACGAGATTGACCCCGGCGTCGCACGGATCGCCGCGGACCCGCGCTACTTCAGCTACCTAAGCCAATGCCGCGGGACGTACGACATCGTGCTCGGCGACGGGCGTTTGACGCTGGCCGCCGCACCGCGCGGGTCGTATGACCTGCTGATCCTCGACGCGTTCAGCTCGGACTCGATCCCGACGCACCTGGTGACGCGCGAGGCGCTCGATTTGTACGTCGACAAGCTCGCGGACGGCGGCGTGCTCGCGTTCCACGTCTCGAACCAGTATCTGCGCCTGTCGCCGCTGCTTGCGAACCTCGCGGCCCAGCGCGGCTTGGTCTGCTATGGCCGCGCCGACCGGGCGGTGAGCCCGGAGGACAAAGCGACCGGCAAGACGGCGTCCGAGTACGTCGTCATGGCCCGGCGGGTGGGGGATGTGGGTACGCTGGCGGAGGATGAACGCTGGCAGCGGCTCGGGCCGAACCGCACGGCGCCGGTCTGGACGGACCAGTACTCGAATATCCTCAGCATCCTACGGTAGAGGCCGACATCGGCCGCGAATGGCGAATGAGATCGCCGGGCGGGCCAGCGTGCCAAGCGGTTGGCATAGTTCCGGATAAAAGGCCGCTGGGGCGGCTAGAAACCCAAGGATGCCAAGTGTGCCAAGGTGTGTACCCCCCCCTTGGCACACTTGATTATCGGGACGTTGCGGGGTGACAGGGAACATCGGAAGCTCTCAGCTATCAGCCGTCAGCTCTCAGCCGGACAGGCGCGGGGAACGTCCTCACGCGGATAGGGTAAGTATTCATCGGAAACGGGGCGAAGGGTAGGCGGGGCGGCGGGTCTGTTGGCGGCTGGCGGAGATCGGCGGGGGCGGCGCGATTTTGTGCGTTTCTGGGCGGCTGGTGGCGGGGCGGCGTGGGGAAAGGGCGGCGGGGCCGGGAATGCGCTCGTGGGCGGCTTCGGGCGGACTTGCTCATTGGCTCAGAAGCCGGCTGAAGGCTGGCTGGGTACGAGGGTCCAGCGTCGGCCGATGTCCACCGCCTGCAAGGCGGTGGCAAAGGCCGACCGGCTGAAGCCGGCAGGCCCAATCGGTGCTTCCCGGGGAACCTAGAACCGAGAATAGGTGGCTGTGCCCCCCGGGTAGTCCCCCCGACAAGTTCGATTCCTGTAGAATGATGCGCAACGACGCGAGGCAGCCTTGCATGCACGATGAGTCCCCGACACATGCAGTAGCCACCCCACGCGGGCTTGGATGGTATCTGCGCTGCGCCGTTCTGGTCCTGTGTATTGCTCCCTACGGCGTGCTGATGGTCCTACTCCTGTTCCGGCCCGTGCGCTGGGCGCTCGTTGAGTCCGGCAGGCTCGTTTATGGAATCGGATTCGCGGCAAGCGCTCTGCTTGTCGTGGCAGTTATTGCACACGTCGTTGGACGCGCGGGCCATGCCGGCGAACCCGCTCCTATCCCGAACGGACATCTTCGCCGAACCGGTTGGGGCGTTAGACGACGGGCCGTAGTAGTTGCGTTCGCGGTGCTCGCCGCGGGGGGCGAGATGGCGATGCACCTTGCGGCAACGGATGTCCACCGCTACCTGGCGGCGGAATTTCCACATGCCGAAGCGCTCTATGCTAACCACGACATCGCCAACCTGGTGGGGCAAACTGTTCGCGTGATGCTCCTCAAGGTTCGGGAGCTGGTAAGCGAAAACAGCGATCGCGAAATACTATCTGCAATCGCGGAGGTGGTGCCGCAGGCCTGGCGGAGACTCGCGGAAGAACAGGACCAGCGCATCGTGCCGCTCACCGAGCGCGAGCTCTGGGTTTTCGTGGAGAATCCGCGCCAGCCGGCGCTCGATATTCCCCGTTGGGGCGGACTACTCGACGACTGGGCACGTGCGGCCCGCGTGTCCGCGCTCACGGAGCAGGGTCGGCGACACGTCATCCGCGAGCTCTCGTTGACTTTTGCGGTGTCCTTGCGGGAAGCCCTCAAGCACGACTACGAGCACGGCGGCAAGGCTTGGGCCGCGATGCAACTTGACATAATGGGCGAGTTGCTACGGCGTTCGGCCGCGGGCGCGCCGATGGACGACGCGGCCGTCAAGCGCGCGCTGGTGGATGTCTCGGCGAGCATTTCGGCACTCGACGCAATCGTGGCCCGCGTTCGCCTTGAGCAGACACGGTATCACGAAGAAGTGATCGTGCGGTTTGACAACGTTCGCGAGACCCTGGCCAGGATCGAGAAGGGCGTTCGCGCCTTACTCGCGCAGGGCGACGCAATACAGCAGATGATGTTGGTGCAGGCCAACCCAGGCTTGCGTCAAGAAGAGAAACTGGCTCAGATGCTGGCCCTGTCCGAGGGCCGTCCCAAGGAGCTAAAGCGCGATCCCGAGCCGCTCCAGCTACCCGCCGACCTGCGGGAGTTTGTGGAGCGTGCCTCGGCGCACGCTTCGCTCATCGACCAACATCGCGCGAAGGTACTCCTCGGCGATCTCGGCGCTGCTGATCGGATCGCCGAGCAGATTGAAGAGATGCGCCGTCAAGGACGTGAGCAAGAAGACTACATGTACTTCGTGACGCGCGGTGAACGGTTCTGGGCGGCGGAGGACTATGACTCGGCGGCAGACTGGTTCCGGCGTGCGGTCAGGATCCGTGGCGACGATCCTCGCGTCCTCAATAGCCTAGCGCTGTCATTGTTGAGGGCAAAGCGCTCGGCAACCTACGGAGCAGATTTGACAGAAGCAGAGACCTGGCTGGAACAGGCCCTGGAGGTGCGCCAGCAACTCTTCCCGGGCGGCCATCCCGACGTGGCGACGAGCCTGGGCAACGTGGCCTTTTGCCTGCAATCCCTCGGCCGGTCGGCGGAGGCGCTGCCCGAGTTTGAAGCGGCGTTGGAGATGCGGCAGCGGCTCGTCCCGGGCGACCACCCCGACGTGGCGCAGAGCCTGAACAACGTGGCCGCTTGCTTGCAATCGCTGGGCCGGTTGGCGGACGCGCTGCCCAAGTACGAAGCGGCGTTGGAAATGTGCCAGCGGCTCTTCCCGGACGACCATCCCGACGTGGCGAGCGCCCTGAACAGCGTGGCCGGTTGCCTGCAATCCCTCGGCCGGTCGGCGGAGGCGCTGCCCAAATTTGAAGCGGCGTTGGAAATGTGCCAGCGGCTCTTCCCGGGCGACCATCCCGACGTGGCGAGGAGCCTGAACAACGTGGCCGCTTGCCTGCAATCCCTCGGCCGGTCGGCGGAAGCGCTGCCCAAGTGCGAAGCGGCGTTGGAAATGCTCCAGCGGCTCTTCCCGGGCGATCATCCCGACGTGGCGAACGCCCTGAACAACATGGCCACTTGCCTGCAATCCCTCGGGCGGTCGGCGGAGGCGCTGCCCAAATGCGAAGCGGCGTTGGAAATGCGACAGCGCCTCTTCCCGGGCGACCATCCCGACGTGGCGAACGGCCTGAACAACGTGGCCTTTTGCCTGCAGTCCCTCGGCCGGTCGGCGGAAGCGCTGCCCAAGTACGAAGGGGCCCTGGAGATGCGCCAGCGGCTTTTCCCGGGGGACCATCCCGACGTGGCGCAGAGCCTGGGCAACGTGGCCGCTTGCCTGCGATCCCTGGCCCGGCCCGCGGAGGCGCTGCCCAAGTACGAAGCGGCGTTGGGAATGTACCGGCGCGTCCTGCCGGCCGATCACCCGGACGCGCTGTATCCGCAGATCGGGCTGGCGGCGGCGCTCACGACCGTCGGACGGCACGCGGAGGCCGAAGCGCTGCTGCGCGACGCGGCCGAGCAGTGTGGGCGCTCGGAGGCGAGCCGGCGGCTGCATTGGCGATCCGTGCTCGAGAAGTTGGTCCGACTCTACGAGGCTTGGCACGCCGCCGTGCCGGACAAGGGATACGACAGGCAGGCTGCGGAGTGGCGCGCGAGGCTGAACGACTAAAGCGCTGCCACCCAAGCTGCGGCGGCGCCGGCGGCACCGTAGTCGAGCTCCTCGTACGGCACTTATGCACTACGGTGGCCCCGGGCGCGCGACTGACCCGCGAGTCGTGCTTTTCAATGCCCCGCACCGGGTTGGGGCCGCGCTGCCATGACCCGAGACTTCCTTGTTCGATGGTGAGTGGCGGGTTATCAGGCGCGCGACAGTCGCTGGGCCGGCTCGGTTAGGGGCGGCTGGCCGGCTGTCGCGCTCGGAACACACGCGGCGCGGGCGGGGCGGAGAGTGTGCGGGGGGTGCGCTCCCTGCCGGTCGCGGCTCGGATTGCGCGGGCGCCGGAGTATGCCTGCCCGTGCCATCCGACGCTGGACTCTCCCCCGGCCCCTCCCTGGGAGGGAGGGGGGTCATACTACGCTTTGCGGGTCCAGCCAGGGCCGCGGACGACGCGGCCGGGGGTGGCGCCGGTGTGGTCGCCGTTGCGGAGGACCGGGACGCCGTTGACGAGGACGTGCTGGACGCCGACGGAGTATTGGTGGGGCTGCTTGAAGGTGGAGCGGTCGGCGATGGTGGCGGGGTCGAAGATGACGACATCCGCGAAGTAGCCGGGGGCGAGGCGGCCGCGGCGGTCGATTTTCAGGTTCGCCGCGGGCAGCGAGGTCAGGCGGCGGATGGCGTCGGCGAGCGGAATCAGCTTCTCGTCGCGCGTGTACTTGCCGAGGACGCGGGCGAAGGAGCCGTAGGTGCGCGGGTGGGGGCTGCGTTTGAGGAAGACGCCCTCGGTCGCTATCGACTGGGCGTCGGAGCAGAAGCTGATCCACGGGACCTGGATTTCTTTGCGGACGTTGTCCTCGGACATCGTGAAGAAGGCGGCGCCGACGTTGCTCTCGTCCTCGACGACGAGGTCGAGCGCGGTGTCTTCCGGCGGGGTGCCGCGGAGGGCGGCGACCTCGGCGAGGGTCTTGCCGGAGAGGGGCTTGAGATGCTCCTTCTTGAAGCCGACGAGGATGATGTTCTCCGGCGTGCCGCAGGAGACCCAGCCGTTGTCCCATTCCTTGGTGGGCGTGTTCATCTCGCGTTTGACGCGCGCGCGGATGGCGGGGTCCTTGAGGCGCTCGATCCAGGCCTTGCGGCCGCCTTCCTGGACCCAGGGCGGCATGACGCTGTCGAGGCCGGTGGAGCTGGCGTTGTAGGTGTACATGTCGGCGGTGACGGCGAGGCCCTCGGCCTGCGCGGCCTCGATGCGGGCGAGCAGCTCGTCGAGCTTGTTCCAGTTGGCGCGGCCGGAGGCCTTGATGTGGTAGACCTCGGCGCGGATGTTCGCGCGGCGGGCGATGGTCATGAATTCGTCGAAGGCTTCGAGCAGGTTGTCGGCCTCGTTCCGCAGGTGCGAGATGTACAGGCCGTCATAGCGGGCGGCGACCTCGGCCAGGGCGATGAGCTCGTCGGTGTCGGCGAAGATCGAGGGGGCGTAGATGAGCGAGGAGGCGACGCCCATGGCGCCTTCTTCCATCGCCTGGCGGACGAGGGCACACATGCGGTAGAGCTCGGCGGGCGTGGCGCGGCGGTTCGCGTGGCCGAGCTCGTGGATGCGAAGGGTCGTGGCGCCAACGAAGGACGCGACGTTGCAGGAAACGCCGCGCTCCGTCACGTAGTCGAGGTATTCGCCGAGGGTGGACCAGTTGATGTCGTATTTGACGTCGCCCTGCTGTTCGAGCTGCTCCTGCTTGAGGGCGGCGTTGAGGGGGCCCATCGACCAGCCCTCGCCCATGACCTCGAGGGTGACGCCCTGGCGGATGTCGCTCTGGGAGCGGCCGTCGTGGAGGAGGGCTTCGCCGGCCCAGCTCAGCATGTTGATGAAGCCGGGGGCGACGGCGAGGCCGCGCGCCTCGATCTCGGAGCGGGCGCGGAATTGGGTGCGGGCGTCGATGACGACGATCCTGTCGCCGCGGATGGCGAGGTCGGCGGAGACGGGGGCCGAGCCGGTGCCGTCGTAGATGTTTCCGTTGCGGATGAGGATGTCGCAGTCGGTCATGGGCGTTGGTCCTTGCTGGGTGGTAATGGTGCTGCGCGTAGCATACCACATGGCGTTCGACGGCCGGCAGGCGCGCCGGCCGCTACATCGTGGGTGCCGGCCGGTACGTGCAGGGCTGGGCGGCGACGCCGAACCAGCCGCGGGTCACGTGGTCGGTGGCGATCAGGTTGTGCATGATGTTCTTGGTCATGCTGATCGGGATGGCGAAGCCGCGCGCCGCCGGGAGGCACGTGGGCATAATTGCCCCGGGGGCGGGGGTGCCAAAGTTCTCGCGGTGTGGTACGCTACACGCGATACTATAATGTGGCAGCGGAGCCGCGACCGACGCGGTTGCGGCACCGATGGTTCGGGCCGCCGAGAATCTGATGAACATACTGCTTGTCTCACCGACCACGCCGGACACGTTCTGGAGCTTCCAGCACATCATGCGGTTCATCGCGAAGAAGGCGGCGTATCCGCCGCTGGGGCTGCTGACGGTGGCGGCCCTGCTGCCGCGCGAGTGGAAGCTGAAGTTGGTGGACCTGAACGTGCGGCGGCTGACGGACGAGGAGATCGGGTGGGCGGACTACGTGCTCGTGTCCGCGATGCTCGTGCACGAGCACTCGGTGCGCGAAGTGGCGGCGCGCTGCAACGCGTTGGGGAAGACCGTGATTGCCGGGGGTCCGCTGGTCACGTCGGCGCACGAGCGGTTCCCGGAGATTCCGCACTTCGTGCTCGGCGAAGCGGAGAACATCATGCCGGCGCTGCTGGCGGACATGCGCGCCGGGCACGTGCAGGCGGTGTATCAGGATGCGTGCAAGCCGGACGTGCGCCAGACGCCCGTGCCGCGCTGGGACCTGGTCGAGCAGCGTGATTATGCGACGATGTCGGTGCAGTTCTCGCGGGGTTGCCCGTTTGACTGCGAGTTCTGCGACATCGTGGCGGTGTACGGGCGCGTGCCGCGGGCGAAGACGCCGGCGCAAGTGATCGCGGAGTTGGACGCCTTAATCGACACGGGGTGGGGCGGCACGATTTTCATCGTCGACGACAACTTCATCGGCCACAAGCCGAAGGTGAAGGAGCTGCTCCGGGCGCTCATCGCCTGGCGGGCGCGCCGGAAGATCCGGGTGCCGTTCATCACGGAGGCGTCGCTGAACCTGGTGGACGATCCGGAGCTGTTGGACCTGCTGGTGGCGGCGGGATTCAAGAAAGTGTTCATCGGGCTCGAGACGCCGGAGGAGGGCAGCCTGCTCGAGTGCTCGAAGGTGCAGAACACGTCGCGTGACCTGGTGGGCGCGGTGAACCAGATTCAGGAGGCGGGCCTGGAAGTGATGGGGGGGTTCATCGTGGGGTTCGACAACGACACGAGCAACATTTTCGAGCGGCAGCGGCGGTTCATCCAGGACGCCGGGGTGGTCACCGCGATGGTAGGGATGCTGACCGCGCTGCCGCGCACGCGGCTGTTCGAGCGGCTCAAGCGGGAAGGGCGGCTGCTACGCGAAAGCACGGGGAACAACCTCGACGCGGTCGTCAACTTCGTGCCGAAGCTGGACCGGGATACGCTGGTCAACGGGTACCGCGCGCTGGTCAAGCGGCTGTACACGCCCCGGGAGTATTATCGTCGGGCGCTGACGTTCCTACGGACCTATCGGCAGCGCGGCCCGCGCACACAACGGCCGTGGTCCGAGGTGCGCGCGTTTGTATACTCGCTGTGGGTGATCGGCGTCTGGACGCCGGGGCGGCGCGAGTTCTGGAAGTTCTTCACGAAATCGCTGCTGTTCCATCCGCGGGCGTTCGGCGAGGCGATGACCCTGGCGATCTTCGGGTACCATTTCCGGCGGGTGGCGGCGCGGCTCTAGTCGTCCGCTGTAAGAGTCGCTGGACCGCCCGGGCTATAATGACGGACTATTAGTGCCAGCCCGGCTCCGAATCGACGCCGCCCCGGATGCACCCCTGGAGAACCCCATGCGCAGCGCCCCGCGCGGCCGCATCGCGCTGGCATCGGCCGCCATATTCCTGCTGTCCGCCGGCCACGCTGTGCTTCGGGCCGACGACCACCCCCGCTTGCTCATCGCTCCCGACGATGTCCCGCGCTTCCGGCACGCGTGCGGCGTGGGCGAGCCGGCCGACGCGTCCCGCGGGTGGGGCAAGTTCGGCCGGTTTGCGGCGGATTTCCAGGCGCTGCGGATGCACTCCCTCCGGCGAGTGCCGAGCGCCCCGCTGCCGGGTGAGCTGCTGGCCGCCGCCTTCCTGCACCTCGTCGATCCGAGCGGGCCGGGCGACGCCGGCGGGCGCGAGCTGATCGACACCGCTCTGCAAAGCGACGAGACGGCCGCGACGGATACGCTCGAATTGATCCTCGCGCTGGACTGGTGTTGGCTGGACCTCGCGCCGGCGGCCCGCCGCGGTTTCGTAGTCCGGCTGCGTGAGGCCGCGCTGCCGCTCACGCCGGCGGACAGCCCACTTGACCCACGACATTTCCGCGACCGGCTCGCGGCGCTGGCCCTGGCGCTGGCCGTGGACGAGACCGACGACCCGACTCCGAGCTGGGCCGCGACGCGGTCGAAGGTGCTCGAGGCGGGCCGCAAGTACTTTGAGACCACCTTCCCCACCTTTGTGAATTCGCGCGGGCTGAGCCCGACGGGTCCGGCGGTCGCCGCACGCGAGGAGAGCGACACGGTCCTCGCGGTTGAGTTGGCGGGGCGACTCCTCGGGCGCGACGCTTGGGCGGATTACCGTCCCACGGTCGGCCGCTGGCTGGAGCATTACGTTTTCGCGACGCTCGAGCACCCCGCGCTGGCACACAACTTCATCCGGGACGACGGCAACCGTGCTCCGCTTACGCCGGCGCCCGCCTGGCGCGAGTTGCTCCCACTGACCGCCCACCTGCTGGCCGCGCGCACGCGCGATCCGGCGGCGGCGCTCGTGGCGCAACACGTGGAGGCCACGCTGCGCGATTCGTCCGACCCCCTGGCTCTTTCTTGGCGTTGGGTCCCCATTGTCTTCGACGTCGCCGACCTCCCGCAATGCACGCCAGCGCAACTGCCGGCGGCGCGCAACCTGGGCGGCGCGGTGATCTTTCGCAGCCCCGCCGGCCTCGAAGCGACCGCGGTCTGGATTGACGCGGCACAGCCGTTCCTGCGCCGCCGCCAGCACTTCGCGGCCGGGCACTTCCTCGTGTACCGCAGCGGGCACCTGGCGGTGGACGCCGCCGACGACATCAGCTTCGAGGCCGTCGCCAGCAAGGGCGGGCTCCAGCGCCTGGGCAACAAGCCGCAGTCCTTCGACTTCGAGCAATTCTGCACGGCCACGATCGCCCACAACTGCCTGGTTTGCTGGGAGCCATCGTCCGCCGCGCGCTGGTACGGCGTGCCCTACGTGCCCGTGGGCGGACAACGCTGCATCGAGGAGACGTGCAGCGATTTCGCGACGCCGCTCGCCGCGCAGCACCGCCAGACGGGCCGGACGCTGGCGTATGGGCAACACGACGCGGCGGCGTACGTGGCCCTCGATCTGACGCCTGCGTACGACGCGCGCGTCGTGAGCACTTACACGCGCGAGTTCGCGTTCCTCTTGAGCCGCGTGCTGGTCGTTGTGGACCGCGTTACGCTCGCGCACGGCATGGCCGTGCCGACCTGGGTCCTGAACCTGCCGTCGCGTCCAGAGGTCGACGGCGCTGCGTTGCCGGATGGCGCCCGCGTTGCGGGAACGACAAACGAGGCCGGGGTCTGGCGGTGCGACGCCGCGAACTGGCTGCACTGGACCGAGCGTGACGGCGGCCTCTGGCTGACCGCCGCGGCCCCCACGCCGAAGCGCCTGCGGGTAGTGGGCGGCCCGGCCAAGGCGCTGCTCATCAAGGATGGACCGTACGCGGGCCGCACATACATCGGCGGCGAGGAGAACGGCTTCGAGCGCCTGGTCATCCCGGCAGAGCACCGCGGGGCGTTGAATGCGTGGTACCGCCTGGGCGCGCCCGGGCTGCTGGGACCCGAGTTTGGCCAGACGCCGCACTGGGGCCGCATCGAGATCGAGCCGGCGCAGGGGGGCAACCCGGCCGTATTCGTGACGGTGCTGGTCACAGACCGCGCCGCCGCCGGGCAGCCGCCCCGCGTTGACGCCGAGGCGCGTGAGGGCGCCTTCGTCTTGACGATTCAGTTGGGCGACGAACGGGCCACGTTGCGCCTGCCGGGGGGGACGGACCGCGGCGGGTCGGCGGAGGTCACCGGACCGTCGCCGCTCTCATGGGTCTTTCCGACCGACGTGCAGCCCGACGCATCGCTGAAGTAGCCCCGGCCTCGAGCGTGCGTTGACCGCCGCCCGTCGGCCACACACAATGCGACGTTGTCAGCGGTCCTGAATACCTTGCGGCGGTTCCTCACGGAGAGCCGATGCCGTACTTGCGACTGATGCGGCCGGGTCAGTGGACGAAGAACCTGTTTCTCTTCGCCGGCGTCGTGTTCGGACACAAGCTGTTCGAAGACGGGCACCTCCAATGGCCGGCTCTGGGCACCGTCCTGCTCGGCTTCGTGTGCTTCTGCCTCGTCAGCAGCGGCGTCTACGTGCTGAACGACATCCACGATCGCAAGGAGGACCGCCTGCACCCGACCAAGAAGCTGCGGCCGGTGGCGGCGGGCACGGTCTCGGCGGCGGCGGCGGGCGCGTTTGCCGTGCTGCTGCTTGCGGGCGGTCTGGGCGGCGGACTTTGGCTCGACCTCGGGTTTTTCATCGTCGCGGCGCTGTACCTCGTGCTCCAAGCCGCCTACACCTTCGTGTTCAAGCACGTTGCGCTGCTCGACGTGATCCTGATCGGAATCGGCTTCGTCCTGCGGGCGGTCGCCGGGGCCGTACTCGTACACGTCGTGATCTCGCACTGGCTGGTGCTGTGCACCTTCACGCTCTGCCTGTTCCTGGGTTTCAGCAAGCGGCGCTGCGAGCTGACGGCGCTGGCCGAGCAGACCCGCGCCGACGTGGCGCGCCACCGCAGAACGCTGATTGCGTACACGCCCGACCTGCTCAATCACATGACCACCCTGACGGCCGGCATCGCGGTCGTCAGCTTCATGCTGTATGCCAACGACAAGCGGACGCTCGATGAGTTCGGGACCAACTACCTGCTCTACACGCTGCCGATCGTCGTGTACGCGATCTTCCGCTTCGCCTTGCTTGTCGAGCACGGCCGCGTCGATGGACCGACCGCCGTGCTGCTGCGCGACCGCCCGTTCCAGGCCGCCATTGTCCTGTGGGCGCTCGCCGCACTTGTCGTGGTTTATCGCGGCCGCGAGCTCAGCGCCTGGTTGGGTGGCGTCTTGCAGCGCGCCACGTAGTGCCCTGCGGCGCCCCCGCGGCCCGCACCTCACGCCTCCGGCGGCCGCGTCTCGAGCCGCTCGGCGAGGAACGCATTCACGTCCGCCGCGTGCGTCACGTTGATGAGATGCCCGCCGCCCGGGATTACGTGGTCGGCGTGGACGTTCTCGCACGGAATCAACTCGTCGTCGCTGCCGTGGATGTGGTACACCGGCATCGGCAGCTCGCCCGCCCCCAGCCACTCCGTGATCGCGCGGATCCCCCAGCGCACGAACGCCGGCTGTGCGGCGACCAGCATCTCCTCGAAGAACATCCGCTGCGACGGCAGGAGCTGGCCGAACTTGCTGACGAACAGCGGCGTCGCGCCCTGTCCGGCCTCAAACGTACGCTCCGGAAAGAGCCCCGCGAAATCGACGAAGTACCGCAGGTGCGGCGCGATCGCCGCGCCGCTGCGGCAACTCGCGATCAGGAACACCGCGCGCGGTGCCGGCTGCAAGTGCCGGACCATTTCCTGCGCCACCATGCCCCCGAAGGACGAGCCGCCCAGGTAGAACTCCGCGGAGGGCGCGATCGTCGCCGCCATGCGCCGGCCATAATCCGACAGCGATTCGTCGGGCCCGTGCGGCAACCACGCCGGCACTTCCAGTCCGGGCAGCGCCGCCCGCTGCGGGTCGAACTGCCGCACGTCGGCGCCCAGGCCGGGCAGCAGTACCAAACGTGTCGCGCTGGCGGAACTCATCGCGGCCATCCCTCGCCCGTGCGGCTCAGCGGTTCTTGTTCAGCGCCTGGAACCTCTCGTTGATCTTTAGACACGCGGCCATGAACTCCGGCTCGTAGCCCTTCTGCCGGCACGCGTGGACCAGCGCGCTGCAGTCCTTCGGCAGGCACTTGCCGGAGAAGCCGCGGTTGTCCGGGTACACGAAGGTGTGATCGCGGCTGATGCGCGGGTCCGCCAGCCACAGCTCGCGGAGCTGGTTGAAGTCCACGCCGTGCGCCTTGGCGACGTCGTAGAACTCGTTCACGAATGTCACCTTGACGGCGTAAAACGCATTCTCCATATACTTGCAGACTTCGGCGGTCAGGGCATCGCCGAAGTAGAAGTGCGCATAGGAGTTGTAATAGTGCTTGTAGAAGTCGGCGGCCCGCGACACATCCTCGGGCGTGCCGCCCAGCACGATGAACGCGCGCTCCGCCATGTTGCCGAAGAGGTGGCTGACGGTCTCGCCCAGGTATTCGGGCTGAAAAACGATGCGTTTGTTGTATTTCTGGCGCAGGCGGTCGGTCGTGCCCGGCGCGACCGTCGAGCGGATGATGAGCAGGGGTGCTTTCACCCACGCGACCGTTTCCTCCACGATGGTCGTGTCGCAATGGCCGTCGGGTGCCATCGGCGTCGGCACGCAGATGAAGACGACGTCGCACGCGTCGATCTTGTCCTTGTTGCCGGCGTGCTCGGGCTTGTACGGGTCAAACACGACCGTGTCGGGGCCGCACAGCTTGACCATCGCCCCGCCCACGACCCCGCCACCCAGCACGCCGACCTTCGGTTTCGCCACGCTTGTCTCTCCGATCCGGGGAATCCGCCGGCGCCGGCGCTCCTGCGCGCCGCTCGCTCGACCACCGCGGTTGGATAGCCTGTCCCGCGTCACGTGTCAATCGCCCGCCGCAGTCCTGAACCCTGAGGCCCGAATCCCGGCCCCCGAACCCTGAACCCTATTCATATACCGGCGGCGGCAGCGGCGGTGGGGAAAAGTGCGTCCGGCAGCGCGGCTGAAACTCGCGCGGCCCGCCGACGAGGTTCCCATCCACCACCGGCACCATCCGTTGATGCAACTCCGCCGGCTGCCCGCAAACGGCGCACGGTGCGTACTTCTGCTCCACCTTGTCGGCCAGCGCCTTGAGCTGCGGCAGCGGCGGAAACGGTTGGCCCCACATGTCGTGGTCGATGCCGGCCACGATCACCGTCTTGCCCACCGCCAACAGCGTCTGACAGACCGCCGGCAGCTCCCGTCCGAAGAATTGCGCCTCATCGACGCCGACGACCTCCGCCGCGTCGGCACGCGCGGCCAGTTCCGCGCAATCCGCGACTGCAATCGCCGGAAATTCGCGCCCGTCATGCGTGACGAGGCGATCCGGATGATACCGGGCGTCCAGCCGATGCTTGCACGCGACCACACGCCGGCCCGCGGCCCGCGCGGCCTCCAAATGCTCGATCAGCCGTATCGTCTTGCCGGCAAACATGCAGCCGGCGATGACGGTGAGTCGTCCATCCACGCTTATGCTCCGCTTGCGCGCCTCCCGCGCCATCTGCGGTTAGATCACCGGCCGCGCGCCGCGCCGACCGCCGCCATGAACCGGCCCACGCGAGCGCTGTCGATCACATTCGACCAGAGGCCGTCCACCTTGAAGTACGACCCAACGATGAACACGTCGGCGTGCGGCCAATACTGCACCAGATTCTCCGCCGTCAGGCCGGAGCCGATGAAAACAGGCACGCGCACCGCCTGTTTCACCGTCTTCACATCTTCGACCGCGGCCGGTTCGCCCGTCGCGACACCGGTGACGACGACGCCGTCGGCCCCGAAGAATTCGGCCGTTTTCGCGGCCTCGGCCAGCGGCACGTCGGCCGTGATTGCGTGACTCGAGTGCTTCTTCTTCACGTCCGCGATGATCCGAACGTGCTCCGCGGCAATCTGCCGCCGATAGCGTAGCAGCGGTCCCGCCTCCGCCGTCGGCATCAGCCCCTCGTCCGCGACGTGCGCGTACGCGAAGTTCTCGACCCGCACGAACGCCGCCCCGCACGCCTGCGCCACGGCCAGCGCTTCGCGGTTCGCCGCCGCGAGAATCTGAACGCCCAGCGGCAAGGTGCTGGCCTGCCGCACCGCGAGGCCGACGGCGGTCATGAGGGCTACGATCTCCGGCCCGACGTGCCCGCACAAGTACGGCACGTCGTGCATGTTCTCGATCAGCAGCCCGTCGAGGCCGGCCTGCGTGTATAGCCGGGCCTCTTCGACGGTCTGCGCGACGATCTTGTCGAGCGCAGCCATGGTGGTGTCCACTGCCTTCTTCACTTCCACAATTTCGTCCCGGAACT
>PMMM01000019.1 GCA_003162245.1 Phycisphaerales bacterium | reverse complement strand
CAGAACTGCCGAGAATGCGGTTGTCCTGACGGCCGACTGGTGGCCCATCGCCGGCTCAGCCGAGCCAAGCCGCCGCGCCCGGCTCGAACCCGTTGTCCGGCCGGGGCGCGGCCGCCTACGATCGGCCTTCCAGGGCCCCTCCGCGTGGTTTCCATCGCCCGACGCCTGGGATTACTCACCGATAACCTTGACGAGGACGCGTTTTCGGCGGCGGCCGTCGAACTCGCCGTAAAAGACCTGCTCCCAGGGGCCGAAGTCGAGCTTTCCGGCGGAGATGGCGACGACCGTCTCACGTCCCATAATCTGGCGTTTCAGATGTGCATCACCGTTGTCCTCACCGGTGCGGTTGTGCTCGTAATTCGCGACCGGCTCGTGCGGAGCGAGGCCCTCCAGCCAGCGGTCATAATCGCGGTGCAGGCCGGGTTCGTCGTCGTTGATGAACACGCTCGCGGTGATGTGCATGGCGTTGACCAGCACCAGCCCCTCCTGCACGCCGCTGGCACGGACCGCCTCCTCCACCTGCGGCGTGATGTTGATGAACGCGCGGCGGGTGGGGGTCTGGAACCACAGTTCCTGGCGATAGGTTTTCATTGCTGCTCTCCTCGACCACCACAGGTCCGGGCGAAACTCCGAGCCACGAACGGGAGCGAACACGGCGTTCCGAACCGCGGCCGGCAGGGAGCACACGACAATCGCTCACTACCGTTCGCGGCGCGGATTCTACTCCGCGCTCGCTACCGCTTGCGGCTTGGATTGGGGGCCGCGCGCCCAGGCTTCGTCCGGGTAGTTCCAAGCTGGCGAGTCGGGGTTCTGGAAGTCCGCAAACGTCGGCACCCGCCGCCCTTTCCGCCCGTGGTAGTACCGAATCCCCTTCCAGATCGCCATGTTCGCCACCCAGGCCCGGCTCTTCAGCGGCCAGACGTGCAGCCGGCGAAACGCCGACCGCAACGAGTAGAACTCCGCGAACGCCGCCATCTGGGCGTGCCGAAGTTGCTTCGCGGCCATCTGCCGCGGCTCGTACACGACCGACGCCCCGTTGTACTTCTCCCAATCGAGCGTCCGCAGCCGGCCCTCGCGGCGGAATTGGTCGAAGAACGCGGTGCCGGGGTACGGTGTGAGGATCGGGAAGCACGCCAGCGACAGGTTCATGCGTTGGGCGAAGCGGCAGGCGGCCTGGCAGTCCTGCCAGGTATCGTGGTCGAAGCCGAAGATGAACGCGCCCCACAAGCTGATGCCGGCGGCCTGGATTTTGCGAATCCGCCACTCGTACGTGTCGGCCTGCACGAACTTCTTGCCGGCCTCGACGAGCGTGGCCGGGCGCGGGCTTTCGAGGCCGAGGATCAGCCCCTGGCAGCCGCTGGCGCGCATCGCCCGCAGCAGGCGATCGTTCTTGCTGATCAGGATGTCGCACTGCGACGCCCACGATACCTTCAGCGGCCGGATCGCCTCGCAGAACTCCAGCGCCCAGGCCTGGTTCCCGCCGAAGTTGTCGTCGGCGAAGATAAAGCACCAGGGCTTCTTCACTTCGCACACGGTCCGCATCTCTTCCACGATGTCCGCGATCGGGCGCTGGCGGAACTGGCGGCCGAAGATCGCGGGGGTCGTGCAGAAGCGGCAATTGTGCGGGCAACCGCGGGTCGTCTGGATCGGGTTCGCGACCAGGTAATCCTGCGGGTTGATGACGTCCTTGCGCGGCGTGGCGATCGGGGCGGTCTCGAAGGCGGACCAGTCGTAGACCTTGCGTACTGCCGTGGATGGCGCGGCGCCGCGCGCAACCGCGGCGTCGAAATCGGCGATCAAATGCGGCAGCGTCGACTCCGCGTCGCCGAGGCAGACGGCGTCGCAATGCTGAAGCGCCTCGTCGGGCAGCGCGCTGGGGTGAATCCCGCCCAGGATCACCGGCACACCCAGCGCCCGGTACGCATCCGCCAATGCGTAGGCCCGCTTCGCCTGGGTGGTCATCGCCGAGATGCCGACGAGGTCGACGTCGGCGCGCGGCCGATGCGGCGTGGACAATGTGCACTCGTCCACCAACTCGACATCCCAGTGCGGGGGCATGACCGCGGCACAGATCATCAGCCCGGTCGGCGCGAAGAGCCCCTTCCGCGTGAAGGTCATCTTCTGGATCACTTCCGGCATCGTCACGTTCGACAGCGGCGAATTCGGGCTGATGAGCCGAATCCTGGGGCGGCGGGCAGCTTGGGCGGCGATCATCCGAGCATTCTGTCCCAGATGCCTCCCAACGTCCACGCGTGTGCTGCCGCCCCCCTTTCGCGCTTCATCATGATCCTGCCGAAAGCTCGATCACGGTGGCGACCAGCTTGTAGCAACAGGTGTCGCTGAACGGCTCGCCAAGGCTCACGGTCAGCCACACGCGGCCGCGATGCGGGATAAGTTCATCCTTCGTTGGCGCGCTCAGCAGCTTCTGCTCCCACACGGGGTCCGTGACCGTCAGGTCATACTTCGCGCCCGCCAGTTCGAAGAGCGCCCGAACCTTGGTCTTGCCGCGTAGCGACGTGCCGACGTGCCAGCGCAGGTTGCGCGGCTCGATTAGCGCGAGCGACGCGGCGGCGGGCGCGGCGCGCAGCGTCGCGTGGGGTATCCGGTCGAATCGACTTCCAAGCAGCGTGGGTCCGGCGACGACATGCGCTGCCAGCAACTGGCGGTGCTGACTCACGGCTGGCCGGCAAACCAATTGCCACGGCTTCTGGCTCAGGGCCCAGTTCTCCGGCTGGTGGCACTCCGGCGCGGGCCGTGCGACGTCGATCCGCAGCACGTCCAGCGGGCGGCATTCGGTCCCGTCGACGTACTGGTAATGCCGCTCCGTCAGAATCCCGTGCTCCAGCTCGCTCACCGGCCGAATCCAGCCACCGCCGTCCGTTCGCAGCCCGGCGACGCAGCGGCCGCTGAGCTTGCGCGAGTTCGCCAGGCAGATCACCTCGAATTCCGGCATGGCAGCCTCCCCTAGAGATGTACGGCCCTCACATCACCCCACTGGCGATCCAAGTACTCCAAGATGAGCCGCCGGTGGCAACGCTCGGCCGTCGGCTCGCTGCATAGCAACACGCTCGGCCCCTCGAACAGGGACTTGTCGACGCACCGCTCGACGTGGCGCTCGCTCAGCAGCGTCAGGAAGCGCCGCGTGTACTCGTCCCAGGCGATGGTTTTCCCTCGATATCCCGTCAGGATCTCATCCGTGGGGGCCAGCAGTGGCTCGTGGCGGTATTCGATCCCGCGGAGCTCGTCGAGGAAGAACGCCAGGTCGTCGCGCTTCGTGAACCCCGCAAGCTGCGACACGTTGTTCAGCCGCACGTCGATCAGCCGCCGGACGCCGGCCTGCTTCAGGGCCCCGAAGAACTCGCGGGCGGTTTTCTTGGTAAAACCGATCGTGTAGACCTCCACGCGTGTGTCTCCTCTGTCGGGAACAGCTCCAGTTGGAGGACGCCGCTTTCGCTTTTCTTGGCGGCCTCGATGACCGCGCGATAGGACTGCACGGTGCCGCTGCCGCGGATGTGCCGCACCTCGACGCCGGCGGCGTCCAGCACGCGGGCCAGCAGCAGATGCCGGTGGCACTCGGCCGGGTCCTCCTCGCCGCACATCAGCGCGGCGTGCCCGTCGGCGTGATCGGCCACGAGCTGGGCAATGCCGCCGCGGAACCGCTCGGACTCGGCCATGCGCTCGTAGAGGGCGTGTCCGGCGGCATCGTAGAACTCGTCGCCATCAGGACGCCCGCCCAGTTCGCGGCCCAGGAAGACATACTGGATGCCCTGTCGGGCCAGAAGCGTCTGCAGCAGCTCCTTGTCGAACTGCGGGCAGTATTTCGAGAACGGCGACGTGCGCACGTCCACCACGGTCGCGATCGCGTGGACGCGGAGCAGCTCTACGAAGCGTTCGATCTCGTGGTTCGAGTGCCCGATGGTGTAGATGACCATAATCGCCCGCTCCCGATGGCACGTCGTGGACGGCTGACGATTATAACGGCTGTGCGTGCATACCGCACAAGGCGCGAAGTTCACCCGACCGCGGCCGGCACGCTATGATGACGCCTCGTTGCCCGCCAACCCGCCATGTGCGAAAGGAGCGACACGGTGGCAACCAGCGCCTTCACCGACAAATCGAAGAAGCCGACAGAGGCTGACCTTTCGAGAGTCCTGGGGCGCTCCAAGAAGCTTTGGGACGAGCTGCGCTCCTGCGCCACGGGGCAGGAAACCTCCGTTTCCGAGGAGTGGAAGTGCCACGGCGAGAAGTATGGCTGGTCGCTGGTACTGCGCGGAAAGAAGCGCAACCTGCTCTACATGTCGCCGCGGGAGAAGCACTTCATGGCGAGCTGCGCGCTCGGCGAGAAGGCCGTCGCGGCGGCGGAAAGCGCCGGCCTGCCGCCACAGGTCCTCGAGGCGATCCGCACGGCCCCGCGCTACCCGGAGGGCCGCCCCGCCCGCATCGAGGTACGCACCGCCAAGGACCTCGAGGTGGTCAAGCAACTCCTGGCGCTCAAGATGAGTTGCTGAGCGGGCGCCTCGCTCGCGCCCGGGTCGATCCGCTCGCGGGGTATCACGCATCGCGTTGCACGCCGTATACTCTTTGCCGTGCCGCTCGATGACCGCCGAAAAGACCCGCGCGTACTGATTATCAAGCCCAGCTCGCTGGGCGACATCGTGCATGCGCTGCCGGTGCTGACGGCGTTGCGGGCGCGGTACCCGTTCGCGCACCTCGCGTGGCTGGTCAGCCGCCCGTTCGCCCCCCTGCTCGACGGCCACCCGCTCTTGGACGAGGTCATACCGTTTGATCGCCAGGGGTACGGCCGGATGCTGCGGAGCCCGCGGGCGCTGGCGGACTTCGTGCGGTTCGTACGCGACTTGCGGCGGCGGCGGTTCAACCTGGTGCTGGACCTCCAGGGACTTGTCCGCAGCGGATTCCTGGCTTGGGCGACCGGTGCACCGCGGCGGGTGGGGTTCGGCGACGCACGCGAGCTGGCATGGCTGTTTTACACACAGCGCGTGGCCGGGTCGCGCCGCGCTTGTCACGCGGTAGAAATGAACCTGCGGCTGGCGCGAGCGATCGCGCTGGACGTGCAGACCCCCGCGTTCCCCCTTGGCCTGCGAACGCAGGAACTGACGGACGCGCGGCGGTTGCTCGACGGCGCTGCCTGCCAGCCGCTGGAGCGCTTCACGGCGGTACTGCCAGGGGCACGGTGGGAGTCGAAGCGGTGGCGTGCCGAGCGGTTCGCGGAGCTGATCGAGCGTTTGCACGCCGACGGGTTTCCGCAATGTGTTCTGTTGGGAGCCGCGGAGGATCGACCGGTTGCCGACCGGGTGATCGCCGCGACGCATGGCGCGGCGGTCGATCTGGTCGGCCGGACTTCGTTGCGCGAGCTGGCGGCGGTTCTGTCGCTCGCGGAGCTCGTGATTTGCAATGACTCGGGGCCGATGCACATCGCCGCGGCTTTCGGCAGGCCGCTGGTCGCGCTCTTCGGTCCGACGAACCCGGCCCGCACGGGCCCGTACGATCCGTCGGCCCGCGTGGTGCAGTTGCCGCTGGAGTGCGTGCCCTGTTACCGTCGCGAGTGTCCGCTGCTCCACCACAACTGCATGGTCCAGCTCGAAGTGGAAGCTGTGATGCAAGCCGTACGCACGCTCACGCCAACGGCGTGTGCCACTGCTCCTTGAGCAGTGCCCGCGGGAGCCGCGCTACCCCCACGACCACGCGAACCGCTGCTTGAAATGATGGTAGTAGAGCCCGATCGCACGCATCGCGACAACGCTGACGTACACGCGGACCAGCACGATCGCCACCGGCAGCAGTAACAGCAGCGGGATCCGTCCTCCGGCCAGGAGAACGCGACCGCCCAGCCCTGCCAGCATCAGAATCGAGACGTACTCGAGCGCCTGGCTCACATACACGACCCCCACCACGATGCAATACGCCGGCAGCGACCGCAGAATCGTGGCTCCAATCAGGTCCAGCCGAACCAGCCCTGGCAGACCGCCGACCGCCACAACCAGGATGAACATCGGCCACAGGAAGACGCCGACCACCAGCAGCGCCCCCACGAGAATCTGGCTCTCGGGGCTCCCCAGCCCGAGGATCACGCCGTAGCGGCCCGTCAGCAACCCCAGCGCTTCGCCGGTCACGTCCAGCGCGTCGCGCCCCTGCTGAACCGAGACTACGATGAAGGCAACTATCGCCGGCAGCAAGGACGCGATGCTCGCGGCCGCCATCTGGAGGAACGGCATCAGCAGTTCGGTGAGCAGCCCGCTGAAGTAGTTCAGGTCGGGCAGCTCGTCCTTCCCGTCCGCGGCCTCCAATACGACGCCGAACTGAAACGCCATGTACCAGCCGGCCACGATCAGGGCAATCACCCACCCAAAGCACATGCCAAACACGAAGCCCGCGCCCGTGCCGATGCCCAGGAACAAACACACCCATAGATAGGTGACCAGGTTGTCCCGCTGCCCCGGGAACGTCAGCGTGCGACCCAGAGCATTGAAATACCCCGCATACCCCGCCGCGGCCGGGCCAGCACTGGCACCGAACCCGCCGGGGGTACCAACTCGCGCCGCCCCGGTGGCAGCATTCGGCGTGGCGACCACCGGGTCAGGCACCGCCTGCGCTTCTCCAGCCGCCAGGGCCTCGAAATCCGACCGGCCGAGTCCCGTCTCCGGCGGCGCCGCTGGCTGCTCCGGCGCGGGAATCACGAACGACTGCCCGCATTTCTTGCACTTCGCCCGGCGGCCTGCCGCCGACTCCGCAACCTTGTACTGCGCCTGGCACTTTGGACAGGTAATCACCGGCATGTCGCCCCACGCCTCCGACTCCGGTGGGCAGCGTGAAACCCGTGTACACAACGGGCCGGAGTTTGACCGGCAACATCTGCCGATGCAAGGCCCGCCGTATGCGCTGCCGTGGCGCCGCCCCCCTACTTCGCTTCCAGCCAATTCGCCCCACTGGCCACGTCGACCTTCAGCGGGACGCGCAGCTCCATCGCCCCGCTCATCTCCTCGCGAATCGCGTCGGCCAGCGCCGGGGCCTCGGCCCGCGGCCCTTCACACACCAGCTCGTCGTGCACTTGCAGCAGCATCCGCAGCGGCAGCCGCTCCAGCCGAATCCGCTCGTGCAGCCGGATCATCGCGACCTTGATCAGGTCCGCCGCAGAGCCCTGAATCACCGTGTTGACCGCGAAGCGCTCGGCCTGGGCGCGGGCCGCGGCGGTCGCGTAGGCGTAGGCCTCGCTGCCGAGGATGAGGCGGAGCGGCGGCTCCTCCANNGTGCCTCCGAGCGGCTCATCCCGGTCGCCTGCGCCAGTCCGAACGCCGTCTGCCCGAAAATGATCCCGAAGTTCACCGCCTTCGCGCGGCTCCGCATTTCCTTGGTGACCTGCGCCAGCGGCACGCCGTTGATCTGTGCGGCGACAAACGCGTGGATGTCCTGGTCTTCGCGGAAGGCGCGGATCAGGGCCTCATCCTCGGAGAAATGGGCCATCACGCGCAGCTCGACCTGCGAGTAATCGCCGACGATCAGCAGCTCGTCCGGGCTGCGCGGCACGAACGCCCGGCGGATTTGCCGGCCCGCCTCGGTCCGCACCGGGATGTTCTGCAGGTTCGGCTCGCTGCTCGACAGCCGGCCGGTGACGGCGGCGGTCTGGTGGTAGCTCGTGTGGATGCGCCCGGTGCGGCGGCTGCGAACCAGCGGCAACGCCGCGACATATGTGCCGAGGAGCTTCTGCATCTCGCGATACTCGAGCAGGAGAGCAAAGAGCGGGTCGGACGTCTCGCGTCCGAGGGTCTCGAGCGTCTCCGCGTCCGTCGAGCGCGTCGTCTTTGTCCGCCGCACCACGCGGTACCGGAGCTTGTCGAACAGCACCTCGGCGAGCTGCTTGGGCGAATCGAGGTTGAACCGCGCGCCGGCGAGTTTTTGCACCTCGTCGGCGATCTGCTCGACCCGGGCGGCCATCGCACGTGCGATACCGGCCAGCAGATCGGCATCCAGCGCGATTCCGTTATATTCCATGTCCGTCAGCACGGAGACGAGCGGCATTTCGACGTCGTGGAACAGCCGTTCGACGCCCGCCGGCGCGAGTTGCGGCTCGTAGAGCAGCCGCAGCCGCCAGGTATAGTCGGCGTCCTCGGCGGCGTACTGGGCGACCTGCGCGACCGGCACCTGGTCCATCTGCAACTGCTGCTTGCCCTTGCCGATGAGGTCGCTGGTCGGGATCTTCTTGAAGTCAAACGCGCTGAGCACCAGGCCGTCGAGGTTGTACGAGCCGCGGGTCGGATCGAGCACGAACGCGGCGATCATCGTGTCGAACAGCGGGCCGGCGACCGGCAAGCCTGCGTTGCGCAGCACGTTGAGGTCGTACTTGAGGTGTTGGCCGACCTTGCGTTTGGTGTCGTCCGCGAGGATCGGGCCGATGAGCGCCTGCACCTGCCTGAGCGGCAGCACGTCGCCGAAGACGCTCCGCACGGGCAGGAAATACCCGCGCCCGACCTCCCATGCGAACGAAATGCCGACCAATTCGCAGTCGATCGAGCTGGTGCTCGTCGTCTCCGTGTCGACCGCGAACTCGGGCTGCGCACGCAGGCGGGCGGCGAAGCGCTGTAACGCGTCGGTCGTGTTAATCAACTCGTACTGGGTGCCGGCCGGCTCGCGCAGGTTCGCGGCGACGGGCGGTTGATCCGGACTGCGAGTGACGGCGGGCGTCGCCGGCCCCGCGCTCGCGCTTGGCGCTTCGGCGGGCGTCTCGCCGCCGCCGGGCAGTTGCTCCTGCAAACGCCGGAAGCCCAGCTCTTCGAAGAGCGGCCGCACACGTCCCCACGCAAAACGCCCGCACGCCGCCTGCGACAGGTCGAATTCGATGGGCACGTCCGCATCCAGCGTCACAAGCTGTCGCGTCAGCTCCATTCGTGGCGCGAACGCGAGCACATTCTCGCGCTGCTTGGGTGTCAGTTCGTCGGCGTGTTCGACGACCCCTTGAGCGGAACCGTACTTCTCCAGCAGCTTCGCGGCGGTTTTGGGACCGATGCCGGGCACGCCGGGCACATTGTCCACGCTGTCGCCAGTGAGCGTTTGTACGTCGACCGCCTGGGCCGGCGTCCAGCCCTTCGTCTCCAGCAGGCGCTGGGCCGTGATGACCTCGCTCTTGAACGGGTCGTACAGCACGACGTGGTCGGTGAGAAGCTGATCGAGGTCCTTGTCGCGGCTGACGACGAAAACCTGCAAATCCGGCCCCGCCAGCCGCCGGCAGAGCGTGGCGATGATGTCGTCGGCCTCATAGCCCTCGAGCCGCAAGAGCGGGACGCTCGCCGCCTCGAGGATCGACACGATACGGCGCTCCTGGGGCGGCAAATCCTCCGGCGCTGGGTCGCGGTGGGCTTTGTACTCGGGGTAGATCCGGCAGCGGTGCAGCTTCGTCTCGTCGGCGTCGAGCGTCACCACAAAGTAGTCCGGGCGGCGCTCGTGGATCAGGTTGAGCAGCATCTGGCAGAAGACGTACGTCGCGCGTGTGGGCTCGCCGGCCGGCGAGGAGAGGTCGCGGAACGGGGCGTAGTAGGCCCGATAGATCTGCGCGTGCCCGTCGAGGATGTAGAGGGTCTTCGGCATAGGTGCATGGTAAGCCCGGCCCGGCGCCGAAGGGAACCTGGGACCGCGAATTGACGGCCGGCGCGAACCGTGCTCCGATGCGCGCTGGCGGGTGCGCTTTCACGGCGTAGTCACAAGGAGTCAGCCATGCCCCCCACCGACGCCTGGTCCCGCATCGAGCTGCGACAGGGCGACATCACGAAACTCGACGTCGACGCCATCGTGAACGCGGCCAACTCTGCGCTTGCGCCCGGCGGCGGCGTGTGCGGCGCTATCTTCCGCGCGGCCGGCGCCGAGCAACTCGCGGCGGCGTGCCGAAAGCTCGGCGGCTGCGCTACCGGCGACGCGAAGATTACGCCCGGCTTCAGCCTGGCGGCCCGCCACGTCATCCACACCGTTGGCCCGGTGTACGGCGGGGGGTCGCGCGGCGAACAGGAGCAGCTCGCGTCCTGCTACCGCCGGTCGCTCGAAGTTGCGGTCGAGAACGGCGTGCGCAGCGTGGCTTTCCCCGCGATCAGCACCGGCATCTTCGGCTATCCGTTCGAGCCGGCGACGGAGATCGCGCTGCGAACCATCGCTGAGTTCCTCGGAACGCACGACGCGCTCGAGCGCGTGGTTCTGGTCTTCTTCGGCGCGAGCGATTTTGCGAGCGCACAGAGAATTCACGCCCGCATGAGCAAGATGAAGTAGCGCCCCGCCCTACGGCAACGCCCGTCCGCGGGCCGCCGTGTAAATCCGATACCAGGCTTCGCGCGACAACTCGACGCCCTCGGCCGCGACCGCCTCGCGGATGCGCTCCGGCTGCCGGCTGCCGACGATCGGCAGAATCCCCGCCGGGTGCCGCAGCAGCCACGCCAGCACCACCGCCGTGCGGCTGATTCCGCAGCGCTTGGCCTCGGCGTCGAGCGCGGCCAGCAGGCGCGCGGGGGCATCGCTGTCGGCCCGCGGCGGATCGCCGAGGCGGCCACCCGCGACCGGGCTCCACGACGTCGGCGTGATGCCGTGCTCGCACAGGTAGTCCAGCGTGCCGTCCTCGAAGGGGCTCAGCCGCAGCGGATGCACCTCGATCTGGTTGCACACGAGCGGCTCGCCCAGGTGCGATTGCAACAACGCGACCTGAGCCGGCGTGAAGTTGCTGACGCCGAAGTAGCGGACTTTGCCCTGCTCTTTGAGGCGCTGCAACGCGCCGGCCACCTCGCCCGGGGCCATCAGCACGTCGGGCCGGTGCAGCAGATACACGTCGATCACCTCGATGCCGAGCCGCTTCAGCGAAGCCTCGCACGAGCGCTCGATGTGGCCGGCCGAGAAGTCGTAGCGGTGCGGCGCGTCGGCGTCCGCGTCGCCCGCCCAGCGAATCCCGACCTTGGTCGTGATGATTATCCGCTCGCGCAGGCCCGGGTTGACCTTCAGGAACTCGCCGAGAAGCTGCTCGCATCCGCCGTTGGCATAAATGTCCGCATGATCGAAGTGGTTGTAGCCGAACTCGACAGCCGCTTCGAGGGCGGCGAAGGCTTCGCGCCGCCGCCGTTCGTCGATCTCGGCCGGGTTCCACGTGCCGGCGATCCGCATACAACCGTAGATGAGGCGCGTGGTCTGGAGTTCGCTTCGGCCCAGCCGAACAGTGCGCATGATCGCATCTCCGCTCGCCCGGTCGCCCGGGAGACGTTACCCGGACATGCCGCGCACGTCACGTCGTGCGCGCCCATCGGGCAAAGGCCCAGCCGCACCCGCCCAATACGGCGCAAGTGGCACGCCGCGGTTCCAGCATGTTCTCAGGGGCTTTCTACCAATGGTGGCGGCCGGAATTGAACCGGCGACCTGCGGGTTATGAATCCGCCGCTCTAAACCATCTGAGCTACGCCACCGCGTCGCCGCCGACGGATCGCCGGCGGCGTCACTACCCGTTGGGATTCCGAGCGCCAACGAGTATATCCGTCGGGCTGAGCGCTGACCAGAGCCGTGGCGGGGCGGCGGGCGGCGTGGTAGGCTCGCGCGGGTATGAGCATCCGTCGTACACCCAGCGCACGCACTCTAATCCCGCCGATACACGCGAGTGCGAGCCTCGTCGGCGTGCTCGCGGCGGCCAGCGTGCTGATCCTCGCTGCGCCGGCGCGGGCGCGCGAGCCGATCGACCTCGTCCCGGCCGACAGCCTGCTGTGCTGGAGCGGGCGGCCGCTGCCGAACGCTCCGGCGGTGGCCGAGGACGAGCCCTCCACGTTACAGACGCTGTTCGAACTGGGGACGCGGCTGGCGGGCGGATCGCTGCAGACGGGGACGCAACTCTTCGTGCGGGCGACCGAGATGTTCGGCCTGATGATCCGCTACCCGCACGCCGTCGCGCTCATCGACGTCCGCGCGAAGCCGATCGACGCCGAGTCGCAGGCCAAGCGCGTGGATCGGCTGCGGTGCGTGCTGGTCGTGCAGAACCACGCGCCGACCACATCGGCCGCGACGACTTCGACCTCGCGCCCGGCGGACCCGTTTCTCCGCGTCATTCAGAAAGCGGTCAACGACGCGACCGACAGTGCCGCGGCGACGCTGGTGACGAAGAGGGCCGGCGCGTGGTCGTATCAGGAGCTGCGCGACCGGCGGCTGCCGGATTGGTGCGTGATCGCGTGGGGCTATATCGACGACTGCTTCGTGCTGACGCTGGGCGAGGATGTGTGGCCGAGCATCGCCGCGGTCGCGGAGGGCCAGACGCCGGCGCTGGGACGCGATCCGTGGTTCGCCGCGGCGCGCGAGGGGCGCGCCCGGAAGGCCCTGGTCGAAATCTACGTCGCGGTCGAGGAGGCCAAGCGGCGGCTCGATCCGCTGGTGGACGGGCACGTTAGCGCGTTCTTCGACGCGTGGGGCACAGAGCCCATCGAGCGGATGCACTGGGCACTGGGGCTCGAGGGGCGGGCGCTGTTCTGTCTGGCGCACTTTCGCAGCGGCGACAAAACCGTCAAGCGGCTATACGCCGATCCGGACGCCCACGATCCGCGGCTGCTATCCGTGGTGCCGTCGCAGGCACGCTATGCGGTGTATCGGCTGCCGATGGGCCGGTTTCTGCGGCAATTCTTCGGCGGTCTGATGAGCATCCAGGGCGAGAAGCTGCGGGCGACGGTGGACCGCATCTGGTCGCAGGTGCAGGAGCGCGGGCAGTTCGACGTCGAACGCGACCTGCTCGCCCATCTCGGCGACCACGCCGTGCTGCACAACGATCCGCCGCACCCGCTGCGGATTCCGATCGCCGTGACGGCGCTGATCGAGATACGCGACGAGCCGGCGGTCGTGCGGAAGACGCTCGACGGCGTGTGCACGGCGTTTCGCGACGAGTTGGACCAGGCGGCGGCGGAAGGCCGCGGGCCGCCGCCGATCACGCTGCACCGCGAGGACGACGGGCTGTGGTACATGCAATACGGCCCGATCGCCGGCCCGGCGTGGATCGTGACGGAGCGGTTCCTCGTCACGAGCTGGTCGCCACGGGCGCTGCGGGAGTATCTGGCGAAGGCGGGCGAGGCGGTGGGCGGGCGAGAATAACGAATGGCGAATTCGCGCGGGGGCGGCAAGATGCTCAATGAGCATCTTCGAGGGGCGATAATACCGCGGTTTGGAGCGTCAGGGCCGAAGGTTCTCAAGATGCTCATGTTTGTANNGTCATACTAGGAATACTAGCATAGAAAGTGCGGCGGGCAAGGCGCGGCGGGGGGTTTGGGCGGGATTGGCGGCGGGTGCGCGATTTTGCCGGATTCTGGCGGAAAAAGGCAACCGCAGAGACGCCGAGGAGCAGAGACGACGCGGAGTTGGTGCTGGTACGGTGGGAAGAACGGGGGAGCCGAGGGCAGGCGGCGGGGGAGCGGCCGGCTGACAGCGGTCAGCTTTCAGGCGAAGGCGGGGGTGGGGCGGCGGGCGGGGGCTCGAGGCCTGGGAAGTGTCTTCGGATGAAGTCGGCCAGCGGGAAGCACTGACGCGCGAGGGAGCGGGCGTACATGAAGTGCCCTTCGGCGTCTTGGGTGTGCGCGCGTTGGCGCTCCGCACTTCCGACGACGAGGTGCGCCTGCCCCAACGCAAGCGCGGCGGCTTGACTGCCGTCGCTCTTGGCCAGCACCAATAGCTCGGCGAGCAGGGGCTCGGTCTCATCGATCCGGCGCGCCTGGCAGAGCGCTACTACGCCGTTGGTGAGCCCGCCGGCCAGTGCTTCGCGGATCCCGGGACGGTCGTCCGCCTGGCGCAGCGCACGCAGTTCTGCCAGCCGCTCCAGCGCCGCGTCCGCCTGCCCGGAGGCGCCTAGGTACATCGCCGCATTGGCTAGGGCTTCGGCCAGTGCTTGGCGGATCAGCGGGCGGTCGTCGGCCTGGCGCAGCTCACGCAGTTCTGCCAGACATTCCAGGGCCACGTCCACGCGCCCGGCGGCGCCTAGCTCCGTCAGCACGTTGTGCAGGCCGGCGGTCAGTGCTTCGCGGATCGGCGGGCGGTCGTCGGCCTGGCGCAGCTCACGCAATTCCGCCAGGCGCTCCAGCGCCGCGTCCACCTGCCCGGCGGTGCCCAGATCTGCGACCATGTTGCACAGCGCCTTGGCCAGTGCTTCGCGGATCGGCGGGCGGTCATCGGCGTGGCGCAGGTCACGCAGTTCTGCCAGCCGCTCCAGCGCCGCGCCGACCTGCCCGGCGGCGGCCAGGGCCGTCAGCACGTTGTACAGGCCGCTGGCGAGTGCATCGCGGATCGGCGGGCGGTTGTCGGCCAGGCGCAGCTCACGCAATTCCGCCAGGCGCTCCAGCGCCGTGTCCACCTGCCCAGAGGCGCCCAGGTACGCCGCCGCATTGGTCAGCCCGATGGCCAGTAGCTCGCGGATCGGCGGGCGGTCATCGGCGTGGCGCAGTTCACGCAGTTCTGCCAGCCGCTCCAGCGCCGGGTCCACCTGCCCGGCGGCGCGCAGGCCGGCCGCCGCATTGATTAGGCCTTTGGCCAGTGCTTCGCGGATCGGCGGGCGGTTGTCGGCTTGGCGCAGCTCACGCAATTCCGCCAGGCGCTCCAGCGCCGCGCCGACCTGCCCGGCGGCGCCCAGGGCGGTGAGCACGTTGTACAGGCCGCTGGCGAGTGCATCGCGGATCGGCGGGCGGTCGTCGGCCTGGGCTGCTGTGCGGAGTTCGGTGAGGGGCTTCTCCCCAATCGCGCCGCAGAGCTCCGCGAGCATCTGCGCCCGTGCCAGGCGCCCGCGTCCGTCGCTGGGCCGCTGCATCCAAAGTGCCTCAACCTGCTCGCGGCGGGCCGCGACCGCCCCAAAGTCGCGGACCATGCGCAGCATGGCGATCACGACGCCGCGTTTCGTGTCCTCGTCATACGGGCGCAGCGTCCACGCCGCGTCCACCAGGCGCTGGGTTTTGACCGCATCCTCTGTACGCAGGCGCTCCAATACAAAGAGTTCGCCGAGGATGTCCGGCTCCAGCGGGGGTAGCTCGTGGCGAGCGTCGGCGCCGCACAGTAGCGCATAGACTTGCGCGTCGAACTGCGCCGGCGCTGGCAAGAGACCGGCCAGTGCGGGGTATGCCAGTGGATCATTCTGGGCCGCGCGACGTAATCCGCCGCACAGCGTCGCGAGACAGAGCAGGTTCAGGTACTCCGGCTTGTCCGCGTGCAGTCGGGCCCAGCGCTGGCGCTCGCGGTCGAGGATGAACCTCAGGAGCGTCTCGCGCGAGAACGAAGTGCTCGCAGCGTCCGGCCTCTCGGCGAGAAAATGCGCGAGCATGACGGCGAAAAGCGGGCGGGCCTCTTCGTCGACCTGCGCCAGCAGGCGCAGGGCGTCCGCCCGCGACGGGCGCGGTGTGTGAAGCTGATCGAGCAAGTCGCAGATAACGGCCCACAACGACTCTGACGGCAGCGCGCCGACGGTCAGCGGCACACGGTGACCGCGCTCGTCCCGCGCCATGGTGGTCGAGGCGGCCTCTTTCGCATCGAGTTCGTCGCCGCCGCTGCCGAGCAGGTCGCGGCCCCACGACGTTTCGGCCCAGCCGGAGGGCGCGTCGCGCTCCAGCAGCAGCAAGCGCACCGGGTACGCGAGCTTCGCGTGCTGCAGGGTGCGCAAGATGGTGCCGACCGCGGCCGGGTAGCGGGCGACGTAGTCCACGACGATCAGCGTCGGCTCGTCCGGTCGCCAATTGCGCCACAAATTGGGGTCGAACGAATCGAGGGCGCTCTCGGACAGGAAGCCTACGCGCCAAATCGGCTCGAACTCCAGGCACAACTCCAACGCTGACCGACTTTTGCCCGCTCCGCCGGGCCCGCAGGCGAGCAGCCAGCAAAACGGGCGCTGGCGGCTGGCGTCCTGCGGATCGCGTTCATCCACGAATGCCCGCAGGGCCGCCATCTCGTCTGTGCGGCCCTGGAACGCGACGCCGCGGGTGCTGTAGTGCAGCGCCCCGGTTGGGCTGTGCGGGTCGTAAGGCCGGCGGGGGATGTGCAGCGGCGGCACAGGGCGTAGCCAATCGGCCAACTCGGCGAGGCGCCCGCTGACGCCGACGAGCATGTCGTGGAGGTCGGCGTGGTGGTCGCGGAGGATGCGCTCCAGAGCCGAGAACTCGGCTTGCTGGGCGTCGTGCAGGGAATCCAGTTGGCTGGTCAGGGCGGCGAGGCGCGCGGCTGCATCCTGCTCGTGCTCTTGGACCGTGCGCACTGCGGCGCGCAGGAAACGCAGACGGTGCTCCAGCCCCGTGTAGTCGAGGCGGGAGTCGAAGTCGCGCACGACATCTTCGGCAAGCTGGCGGTCGGAGGCTGCCGCCTGCGTGTCCAGCGCTTTGCGCAGCCACGACTCGAAGTCCGCCGACTTCCGAGCCTCGCTGCTGGCGAGCCAGTAGCGCACGCCGAGGAAGAGCGCGAGTATTCCCGCCGCCGGCAGGGCAGCCGGGGCGAGTGCTGCTCCGGTTGCGCCGGCGGCAGCCGCGGTTCCGACTGTGGCGACCGCAGCGGCACCAGTGGCGGCCGTGAGTTTGGCGCCAACACCGTTGGCGATGAGGTTGCCGAGAATGTCAGCGAGGCATTGGATGGCGGCGCGGCGCCCCGGTTTGTCGTTCCCCGACGTAGGCACGGTCCGCAGTATAGCGGCCGCGCGAGGGGCGGCAACGCCGGAGTTGGTGGGTTCGAGATTGGGCGGCAGGTCGCGAACGGACGCGTGACGATTGCGGACATTGATCCGTTCGTGGCGGTGATCGGGAGGACGTGTCCGTAGGCGGGAGGGACCGGCCCATGACTGGGCCGGCTCGGTTAAGGGGCGCTGGCGGGCGCTGCGCGTTCGGACACTCCCCGCCGAAGGTACCCCACGCTTCCGCTCGGGCGCGATTCGGGGGCGCGCGGGCGGGGACGCCCACGCCACCCCGCCCCCACGCCGGAAGCCGCTACGTCGCTTCGGCGCTGGCCACCGGCTCGGCAGGAGCCTCGCCCTCCCCGCCGGGCCGCGCGGCGCTAGGTCGCTTCGGCGGTGCCGACGGGCTCGGGGGCCTTTTCCGGCGGCGGCTTGGCGGGCTCTGCGACGCCCTCGAAGGCGAAACGGCGCTCGTCGCCCGTGCCTTCGATGGTGACGCGGATGGTCTTCTTGTCGGCGTACTTGCCGCGGAGGATGTCCTCGCTGAGCGGGTCCTCGATCTTGCTGGAGATCGTCCGCCGCAGCGGGCGGGCGCCGAACTTCTCGTCGGTGCCCTGCGTGACCAGGAACTCCTTCGCCTCGGCGGTCAGCTCCAGCGTCAGTCCCTTGCTCTTGAGCCGGAGGGCGACCTTGGCCGCCTCCAGGTCGACGATCTGGATCATGTCGTCATGCGTGAGCTTGTGGAAGACGACGAGCTCGTCGATGCGGTTGATGAACTCGGGGCGGAAATGCCGCTCCAGCTCCGAGATGAGCATGTCCTTCATCTTCTCGTACGAGACGTTCTCGTCGCGCTTCATGAACCCGAACGGGTCCTGGCTCATGATCCGCTCCGCCCCGATGTTGCTGGTCATGATGAGGACGACGTTGCGGAAGTCGACGTGGCGGCCGAAGGAATCGGTCAGGCGGCCTTCCTCCATGATCTGCAAGAGCATGTTGAAGACGTCGGGNNGGGTGGGCCTTCTCGATCTCGTCAAGCAGGACGACCGCGTACGGCCGGCGGCGGATACGCTCGGTGAGCTGGCCGCCCTCCTCGTAGCCGACGTAGCCGGGCGGGGCGCCGATCAGGCGGCTGACGTTGTGCTTCTCCATGTACTCGGACATGTCGATCACCATCAGCGCCTCTTCGTCGCCGAACATGAACTCGGCGAGCGTCTTGGCGAGCAGCGTTTTGCCGACGCCGGACGGGCCGAGGAAGATGAACGAGCCCATCGGGCGGTTCGGGTCCTTGAGGCCGGAGCGGCTGCGGCGGACGCTGCGCGAGATCGCGCTGATCGCCTCGTGCTGGCTGATGACCTTCTTGTGTAGCTCCTTCTCCAGCTCGAGCAGGCGGGCGGCCTCCTCTTTTTCCAGGCGCGTGAGCGGGATGCCGGTCATGCGGCTGACGACCTCGCCAATGACGATTTCGTCGACGATGCCCTCGGTCTCCTTGGCGACGCTCTTCCAGTCGCGCTGGATGGATTCCTTCTTCAGGCGGAGCGTTTCGCAGCGGTCACGCAGCTCGGCGGCCCGCTCGTAGTCGGCGTTCTTGACCGCCTCGTCCTTTTCGCCGCCGACGCGCTCGATCTCGCGTTCGAGGTCGGCGAGGTCGGGCGGCAAGGTCATGCTCTTGATGCGGACGCGGGCGCCGGCCTCGTCGATCACGTCGATCGCCTTGTCGGGCAGCACCCGCCCGGTGATGTAGCGGTGCGAAAGCTCGGCCGCGGACCGCAGGGCGGCGTCGGTAATCTGTACGCGGTGGTGCGCCTCATAGCGGTCGCGCAGCCCCTTCAGGATGTCGAGCGTGTGCTCGAGCGAGGGCTCGTTCACGTGAATCGGCTGGAAGCGCCGCGCGAGGGCAGCGTCCTTCTCGATGTACTTGCGGAACTCGTCGAAGGTCGTGGCGCCGATGCACTGGATTTCGCCGCGCGACAGCGCCGGCTTCAGCACGTTCGACGCGTCGATGGCGCCCTCGGCCCCGCCCGCACCGACCAGCGTGTGCAGCTCGTCGATGAAGAGGATCACGTTGCGGGCCCGCCGGACCTCGTTCATGACGGCCTTGATGCGCTCCTCGAACTGGCCGCGGTACTTGGTGCCGGCGACCATGAGGGCGAGGTCGAGGATGACGATCCGGCGGTCGTAGAGCAGCTCGGGCACCTGGCGGGCGATGATCTTCTGGGCAAGTCCCTCGACGACGGCGGTCTTGCCGAC
>PMMM01000189.1 GCA_003162245.1 Phycisphaerales bacterium | reverse complement strand
CTTCCCCTTTTCGGCCCGCGAACCGCGCACGGTCCCAATCAAGTGTGCCAAGATTGCCAAGACCGCCCCGCCCGAGACCGCGCCCGCCGTCAATCCCACGGCGTCTCTTCCTTCGCCGGCCGCGGTGCCGCTGGCCGCAGCGCCCGTGACGGCGCCGCCGTACGCACCGCCGATTGGTGCGGCGCCGCGCGCCGCGCGGCGGGAGAATGCGACACCGCTACATGTGCCCTCGGCCCAGGCGCAGGCGCCGCCGCCGACTCCCCCGCCACAAACCGCACCGGCGTTCCCACCCGCACCATCCGCCCCAGCCGCACCGCATCCCAATTCGTCAGCCGAATGCACCCGTGCGAGCCGGTCTTGCCGATCAGCTCCGGATTCGGCGTCCCGTGAATCCCGTATCCCGGCAGGCTCAGCCCGATCCAGCACAGCCCCACCGGGTTCCGCGGCCCCGGCGGAATCCGCAGATCGGATGGAATGCCATGCACTTCCGGCCACATCGCCGGCTTGAAGCGGTATTCGGGATCAAACGCGACGGACGTGATGCACGCGGTGCCGCGCGGCCGCTTCGCCGCGAACCTGGCGATCGAACACGGAAACCGGGCGATGGTGTGCCCGTGCCCGTCCTTGGCCCGCACCACTTTCTGCCCCAGATCGACCTCGATGGCGGCCACCGGCTCCGCCACGCGCTGCGGCGTGACGTTCGGCAGCACCACCGAGTCGCCCGCCCACCGCCTCTTCCACTCGCAGTGTGGATTCAGCCGCCGGACAACATCCGACTTGCAGTGCCCGCGCTCAGCGAGTAGCGCAAGCAGCGATTCGTACCGCAGGCGGTCCACGCCCGCCTTGGCTTTCCACCCGCGCGGCACCGGGCCGATGTCGCGCAGATCGGCCGCCGTGATCCGGTACTCCACGGTGAGCGGCGCGTGCTCGACGCCGAGCGCGGCCAGTGTCCGTGCGTCGAAACCGCCCGTCACGGCGAGGCCGTGCGCCGCTTGAAACTCGCGCACCGCCAGCGTCATCTTGGCGCCCGCCACGCCGTCGATCACGCCGGGGGAAAACCCCGCGCGGTCAAGCGCAGCCTGCCGTGCCAGGATCGCGTCGTCAGGTCGCGCCGCCCCCGCGTCCGCGGACGGCAACCACGCCGCGACGACGAACACGAGCGGCATTCGTAGTGTCCGGAACGCGAGCACGCACGTAGTATACGACCGCGCCAGACTTCGCGCCGCTACGAGGCCATCTCCTCCAGCAGCTTCCAGCAATACAGCAGTGCCCGCGGGATGTGGAACGGCCCCTTCCAGATGTTGCCCTTCAGCGGCGTCGAGACCGTGCCGTCGCGGTGCAGATAGCCGAACCACTCGCCGAACTCGCGGTCCGGGAAGTGCGCGAACGTCCACTCGTGCACCTGTTCGTACAGGCCGGCGTACTTCGCGTCGCCCGTCAGGTGGTACGCCAGCAGCGTCGCGTACAGCGCCTCGCTGTGCGGCCACCACAGCTTCATGTCATGCTCGAGTTGCGTCGCCGGCTTGCCGTCCACGTCGAGAAAGTACAGCAGCCCGCCGTACTGCGGATCCCAGCCGCGGGCCAGCGACAGATCGAGGATCTTCGCCCCCCGCACGACCAGGGCGCGGTCGCCCCGCCGCCGCCCGATTTCCATCATGAACCACGCCACCTCGATCGCGTGCCCGGGGTTCATCACCCGGCCTTCCGGCGCATCGACGCGCTCGCCGCCTGGTCCGACGTGCTCGATCACGCACCCCTCATCGAGCCTTACGAAGTCGCGGAAGACGTCCGTAACACACTCGTCGATGAGGCGCTCGTACCGCGGATCGTCGTCAATCGCCAACATCACGTCCGCCATGTTCAGCAGACACATCCGCGGCGAGAGGCTCGTCAGCGGCCGGACCTGCGGGTTCATCTTCGGCTCGGTCAACCCCGGCGTCCGCGTATACCGCAAGAACGTGTTGAACACCTCGATCGCCCGCCGGCGGATATCGGCGTCGCCCGTCACCTTCGCAAGCGCCGCGTACCCAAGTGTGGCGAAAACCTCGCTGTAGACATACCGCCGCATCCGCAGCGGCCGCCCGTCGCGCGTGACGAGGAAGTACATCTTGCCGCGCTCGTCGAAGCAGTGGCGGTTCATGAATTCACAGCCCCGCCGGGCGAGATCAAGCCACTCCGCCCGCGGCGCAACGCGGTCATACAGCGTCGCGAACAGCCACGTCGCGCGGCCCTGCAGCCACACCGGCTTGTCCGTGCTATACAGGCTGCCGTCGCGGGCCAGGCACGTGAAGAAGCCGCCGTGCTCGCGATCCACGCTGTGCCGCTCCCAAAACGGCACGACATCATCCAGCAGGCCGGCCCGGTGAATCTCGCGAAGTTGCTCCAGACGTTGACGGTTCATCGTGTTCCCTTGACTGCCTGCCTGGGTGGCATTCAACCCTAATCCATCCCGCTCACCGCCGGGACGAAACGCCCGAACCGCAGCGCCAGTGTGGGCAGGACGAGCAGGTTGAGTAGCGTGGACGTGGCCAACCCGCCGAGGATGACCACCGCCATCGGCCCTTCGATCTCGCGGCCGGCCGCCTCGGCCCCGACGGCGATCGGCAGCAGGCCGAGCCCGGTCACGAGCGCGGTCATCAGAATCGGGACGAGCCGCTCGGACGCGCCGCGCAGCGCCGCCGCCAACCCCCACGTCATCCCCTCGGCGGTCACGAGGTGCTCGTAGTGCGAAACCATCATGATCGAATTGCGCGTCGTAATCCCGAACAGCGTCACGAAGCCGACGAGGCCGCCGATGGAAATCGACCCGCTGGTCAGATAGACCGCCACGACGCCGCCGACCAGCGCAAACGGCAGGTTAACGAGCACCAGCAGCAAATTGCGGTAGTTGCCCATTACGATCGTCAGCAGCAGGATGATGCCGACCGCCGCGATGCCGCTGTGCAATAGCAGCTCCCGCTGGGCTTGGGCCCGCACCTCGGCCTCGCCGCCGAACGCCGGATACATGCCGGCCGGGAACGCGATCCGCTTGGCGATCGCCTCCTTGGCCTCCGCGACAAACGAGGACACGTCGCGGCCCTCGACGTTGCAGGTTACCGTTTGGCGCCGCCGCCCGCCATCGTGCAGCAGCATGAAGCGCCCCTGCGTGCCGTACACGTCCGCCAGCTCGTGCAGCGGGACGTGTGTGCCCGCGGCGTTACGCAGCAGCAACGCACCGACGGACTCCGGCTCCCGCCGCAGGGCCTCGTCGAGGATGACCACCACGTCGAACGTCCGCCCGGCCTCGAACGTCTGCGCGACCGTGGCCCCCTGAAACGCCGTCTGGATCGCGTCCAGGACTTCCACCGGCCGGAAACCAAGCTCCGTCAGCCGGTCGTGCCGGAGCTGCACGGCGATCTGCGGCGTGCCCGGCGGCGAGACGATTTTCGCGTCAACGGCCCCGGGGAGGCCGACGAGCAACTGCCGAACGGCTTCGGCCTTCTGATCCAGGACATCGAGGTCGTCGCCGAAGATGCTGACAACGACCGCGGCGTTTTCGCCGGAAATGGTCTCGCCGATGCGGTCACCGAGGAACGTGGCGATGTCGTGGACCACACCGGGAAAGCTGCTCAGCACCTCGCGGATCGCGTTGCGGACCTTGTTTTCGCCCGCTCCGAGGTTGGGCGTGATGTTGATGTGGAACTCGCCGCGCTGCGGTCCCCAGGGGTCTTCGGCCGAGGCGGCCCGGCCGATTTGCTCCGGAACCGTCAGCACGTGGTCGAGGGCCAGCAATTGGGCGGAGACGTGCTCGCCCAGCCGGCGCGACTCCTCCAGCGACGTGCCGGGAATCGCGTCGATATGCACCACGAAGTGGCCCTCGCGGAACTCGGGCAGGAATTCACCGCCAAAATGCCGGACCTGCCACGCGCCAAGCACACACAGCAGCAGCACCGGCGTGACTGCGACCAGCGGCCGGTTCGCAAACCGCGCGAGCAGCCACCGATACCCGGCCTTGAGCGCGGTGATGGCATGCGGCTCGTGCGTACGCTCGGCGCGCTGCGGCAGAAAAAGGGTGCATAGCGCCGGCGTGACGGTCAAGGCCACGCCCAGCGACGCGAGCACCGCCAGAATGTAGGACCACGCCAGCGGCGCAAACAGCTTGCCCTGCAAGCCGGACATCGTCAGGACTGGCACGAAAACCAGGATGACCAGGAACGTCGCGTAGACGACCGCGCTGCGCACTTCAAGCGAGGCGTCCAGCACGACCTGGAAGATCGAGCGCGGCGCGCCGGCGGCGGCATTCTCACGCAGCCGCCTGAAAATATTCTCGACATTGATGATGGCGTCATCGACCACGACGCCGATGGCGATGGCTAGGCCGCCGAGCGTGATGGTGTTGAGCGTGGCACCGACGCGGTCGAGCAAGATGATGGCCGCCAACAGCGACAACGGGATGACGACGACACAGATGAACGCCGTGCGGAAGTTCCACAGAAACAGGAACAGCACCGCAGCCACGAACAGCCCGCCCAGTAACAGCGAACGGTTGATGTTGCGGATGGCGGACTCGATGAAGCTGGCCGGGCGGAACAGGCCGCGGACGACGACGATGCCCTGCGACTTGAAGCCGGGCTCCATCTCGTCCAGCGCCCGTTCGAGCGCCTGTGTGACTTCCAGAGTATTCGCGCCGTACTGGCTCAACAGGGCCAGAAAGACGCCCGGCTTGCCCTGGAGCAATGCATCGCCGAACTTCGGCTGGGCCCCGACTTGCACGTGGGCCACGTCGCGCAGCCGAACCACCGACGCGCCGCGCTGGCGCACGATCGTCGCGCCGAGCTGCTCCGGCGTCAGCGCCTGCCCCTCGGTTTGCAGCACGATCCGTTGGGCTGGCGTCTCGACGAAACCAGCGCCGCGCACGCCGGTGGCCGCGCGGGCGGCGGCGAGCACGTCGTCGAGCGACAGGTCGTACGCCATCAGGCGGTCGGGCCGGACCTGCACCTGGAGCTGCCGCACCTGGCCGCCGTAGACGTTGACGCTCGCCACGCCGGGCACGGCCAGCAGCCGCGGTCGCACCACCCAGTCCGCGAACGTGCGCAGCTCCATCGGCGTGGGCCGCACCGGTGCGTTTTCGTCGGCGGCCAGGCCGAACTTGTAAAGGTCCATTGTCGCGGACGTGAGCGGCTGCATCTCCGGCGCCCGGACACCCTGCGGCAGCTCGCCGGCCAGCTCCGCCAGCCGCTCGCCGAGCATCTGCCGCGCGACGAGAATGTCCGTCCCGTCGCGGAAGATCGCGGTGACGATCGCGAGCCCCTGGGCCGACTGCGACCGTACCGTCTCCAGGTTGACGACCCCCGCCGCGACGGACTCGATCGGCCGCGTGACTAGCGCTTCGACCTGCTCCGGCGACAACCCCGGCGCCTCGCTCTGGATGACGACCTGCGGCGGGACGAACTCGGGGAACACGTCCAGCTTGGCATGGGCCGCGACGTACAGACCGTAGCCGAGCAGCAGGCAGGCCAACGCGACGATGACGCCGCGGTATCGAACCGACACGGAAACGATGGCTTGCAGCATGGGTGACGGCTGCCTTTCGCGGTGCCTGCGGAGCGCGCTTACTCGGTCGCGGCGGCTTCACGCTCGATCTGGGCCTTGAGCTCCTCCGAGAGCAGCATTTGGGCGCCTTCGGTGACGACGCGGTCGCCGGCCCGGAAATCGCCGACGACGAACCAGGTGTCGCCGACGAACTCCGCGCCGGTCAGCGCGCGGCGCACGAACGATTCCTCACCGCTCTGCACGTACGTCCAGGCCTTGCCCATGAGCCGGATGACGGCGCTGCGCGGGATGAGCACGCCATCCCGCATTCCGCCGGGTACCGGCAGGTGCGCCACGACCGCCGCCCCCGGACGGACCGAGAGCCCGGCAGTCGGCACGCGGAACAGCAACGTGGGCCCGCCGGGCGTGGCGCTGACGTTCTCGCCGAGTCCAATTCGCTCCCCGACGAGCGTGCGCTCCTCATCGCCGACCACCACGATCCGCGCGGCCTTGGCCGCCGCGTCGAACGGCTGGCCCACCGGCACCTCGACCCGGGCCACGAGCGCGTCGAAGCGCACGAGCCGCAGCAGGACTTGCCCCGCTTCCACGGCCTCGCCCAAACTGGCGGGGATGTCCATGACCTCCCCCGCCTGCTCCGTGCGCAACTCGAAGCGCAGGGCCGGTTCGCCGCCCGACGCCTGGGCCGACTCGATCAGGTGCACGATCTGGAGCGCCGCACTCAGCCGCGCCTCTTCGCCCTTGACCTTCGCGTGCGCCTCCTCCAGCACCCGGTCGGACACCAGCTTGCTGTCGGCGTTCAGCTTCTTTTTGTTCTCGTACGAAGTCTGCGCGGACGTGAGCGCCGCCTCCGCCTCCGCCGCGTCGGCCCGGGCCTGCGTCAGGCGGGACGCCAGGTCGATCCGTTCCGTCTGCGTCAGCCGCGGCTCGATGTACCCCACCACGACGCCCGCCTCGACGTACTGATTGATACTCGGCCACTTCGCGCCCGCGTCCGTGCGCAGGATGCCGGCCACCGGCGCGCGCAACGTGAACGACTGGGCGGGGTCCTCCTGCAGCACGCCATAGGCGCCGACCTCCGCCTGGCGTGCGGCCGCCACGAGCGGCTCGGTCTTCAGCCCCACGCGCTCCTGTGTTTCGGTCTCGAAGCGCACGACCGTCTCGCCTTCCGGCGTGTGCGAAAGGCGGGGGGCTTCAGCCGGCGCGGCGTCCGACCCATGTTCGCCGGCCGGCGCGTCCGCCGGCGCCGCGGCCAGCCGCTCGCGCACGCTGAGCCAGAACACGGCGGCCCCGACCCCCGCGCCGAGAACCAGGATGCAAATCCCAGTAACGAGCTTCTGCATGGATACTCTTCCTCGCGGCGCACGCCGTCTACAAAACAGCCGCCTGCACCACCTGGCGCGCAAAGTCCACAACGAACGCCTGGATGTCGCCCGCAAGCGTCTGGAATGCAGCATCCACGTCCCCCGCTTGTCCCGACAATACCTGGCAGGCGGTCATTTGCACGACGGTGCCGGAAAGCAGCACGCACAGCACCAGGCGCAGCCGCCGAACGCCTTTGTTCATCGTGAATCCTCCGGTGCGGACAACGGAACCGCCGGAGCCATCGTGGGCGCGGGCGGGGACTCCAGCAGCGCAACCACCCGTCCGGCCAGCGACTGCTCCAGCGCCGCCAGCGCGATCGCGTAGTCCCGCCGGGCCTCGATATAGCTCCGGCGGCGGCGCAGCAGCGATTCCTGTGCGTCCAGCACGACCAGAATGCTCTGCTCGCCATCCCGATACAGACGCAGCGCGGCCGCTACGTTCTCCTCCGCTTGCGGCAGAGCCTGCTGCTCGTAAACCTGCACCAGCGACCAGGCGTTGCGCGCCGTGGCCACGGCCTGCTGGACCTCGCTGGCGATCGTGTCCAGCACGTCCTCCAGCTCCTTCCGCCGCTGCCCGACGACGTACCCGGCCTTCGCCACCTGGGCCTGGTTCTGGTCCCACAGCGGCAACGTTACGGTCAGCGACGGCCCGAGCACCGTGTTGATGATCTGGGCCTTCTCGATCCGCCGCTCGCCGCGCGATTGGATCGACGGCGCCGTCAGCTTCCCCGCGCCGATCGAGGAACGCACCGTGTCCGCCAAGATTCTCCGTCCCGGCAGCGCCCGCTCTTCGACGCGCTCCAGATCTACCCCCAGCGCCAGCTCCGGAAAGGCGCGCAGGTATTGGTGAACCAACTCATCCTCGGCCGCGCTCACCGCCAGCAGCGCGGCCCGCGCGTCCAGCCGCTGCAACAAGGCCGCCGCGATCAGATCCGCCTCATCCGGCAGCGCGATCTGCGGCGCGGGCAATTGGTCGGCCAGCGTCCACGGCTCGGGCACCCANNTCGCCCGCCGCGAGCTGCGCCTCGGCCAGACGGGCCGCCCGCTCCGCCAGCGCCCGGCCTTCGCCGAGCATCGCCTCGCTTTGCTGCACCGCCAGCAGGCGATAACAGCGCGTCTTCACGTCCGCGACGAGCTCGATGCCCCGGCGGGCAGTCGCCAGCAGCGTCCGCTCCAGCTCCGCCTCTGCGATCTTCTTGCGGATGGGAATCTGCCACAGGTCGCTGATCTGCTGGGCCAGGCCGGCCGTCAGCCGCGAGCGCCCGCCGGCGTCGGGAAAGGCGAGCCCGAACGAGACCGACGGATTCGTGAACAACGCTGATTGGACGACGTCCGCCCGCGAGGCGCCCACCGCGGCAAACCCCGCCTGAAAGGACGGGTTGTTCAGCAAGGCCACCTGGACAGCGTCGTCCACGGTTAGCGGCTCGCGCAGCAGGTCGGCCACTTTGCCGGCGACCGACTCGTCGCCGAGCGGATCGTACACCTCGGAAAACCCCGTGCGCTCGCCGACAACCCGTGACACGCGCGCGTAGTCCGGCTTGGGATCAACGCCCACGCAGCCAGCCGCCAGACCGAACATCAGCAGCGCTACGCATCCGCCGCTTCGCGCCAAGGGGGGACTCCTCGGGTGCCCTATCATCTGAAACCGCAAGAGTGTACCGCCGCCCAGCGTGAATTACTTCTTCGGCTTGTCGACCGACTCCAGCACGAACTCGTCGTCCTTCACGAGGCCGACACCCGCTGCGTACCATTTCTCGCTCACGCCCTTCTCCAGCGGCGTGGTCTCCTTGACGCGCAGGCACTTCTCGAACTTGCCTGCCGGCGTCTCCAGCTTCTCATCCACGCTGACGATCTCGGCCCGGTCCATCGCGACCTTGGGCGCGACCTCTTGGTAGAACTTGTCGCCGACCTTGACCTTGCCCGGCATCATCAGCCCGAACTTCGCCCCGCCCGCACCGGCCAGCCAGCCGCCCTCGTGCCCGGCGACCTTGCCGTCCTTGTACTCGTCCACGTCCTCGCCAAAGTAGTACACGTCATTCGTGGACTTGTCGATCGCGAAGTAGTTGCGCGAGACCTCCCGCGGCTTGCCGTCCTTCTCCTCGCGCTCCTCGACGATGCGCGTCGTCACGCCGTCAACGGCCTTCGTCTCGTCCAGCACGGTCATGGTCAACGTCGCCGCACCGTGCTTGTAATGCCAGCGGTAGCCCGGCTCGAGAATGAAGTACGGATTCGTGCCGTGGTCGGCCCAGTTGGCCTTGTCCACCTTGAAGTCCTGCCGCCACTCGCCGCCCTCCACGGACTCCTTGTGGCCGCGCTCCATCTTGCGGGACGAAAGCACCTTGCCGCTCACCACGTCGAGCGTGACCTGCCACGTCGCTTCGCCTTGCAGCAAAACCACCTCGTAGCTGACCTTGCCCTCCTCCATCTCCAACTCGGCCTTCAGCACCTTGCCGTCTTTCACTTCCTCCACCGCCAGCTCCAGGGCCTGCGCGAAGGGAACTTTGATCGTCGCCAGCGCCGCCTTGGATTCGGCCAACTCGTCCGCCTCTTCCTTGTCCTGCTCCTCCTCCTCGACCTTGATGGCCTTGCCGCTCACGGCGTCGATCTTGACCTCCATCACCTTGTCGCCCTGGAGCAGTGCCACGCTGTACGTCGGCGTGTCGTTCTCCATCTCCAGCTCGAGGTCGAGCACCTGGGCATCCTTAACCTCTTTGCCGGCCGCCTCGAGGGCTTGTGCCGGGCTGATCTTGGCCGCGGCCAGCGCCTGCTTCGCCTCCGCGGTCTCGTCTTCCTTCTTCTCGCCGTACTTCTTTTCCTCGACCTTGGCCACCTTTCCGCTGCCGGCGTCGAGCGACACCTTCATGGCCTTCTCACCCTGGAGCAGCACGACCTCGTACACCGCCTGGTCGCCCTTCATCTCCAGCTCGACCTTGAACGCCTTGCCGTCCTTGACCTCCTTCGCAGCGGCGTCCAGCGCCTGGGCGAACGTCAGCTTGGCGGCACCCAGCGCGTGCTTGGCCTCCGCCAGCTCTTTTTCCTCGTCTTTGTCAGGTTTTTCGTCCTTGACGCCCAGCACCTTGCCGCTGGCCGCATCGACCTTGACTTCCTTGACCGCGTCGCCGCTCAGCACGACGACCTCGTAGAAAGTGGCGTCCTTCTCCGTTTCCAAGCCAGCCTCGATCACCTTCCCGCCGGTGACCTCCTTCTGCGCCGTCTCAATCGCCTGCGCCAGCGAGATCTTGGCGCCCGCGGCGGCTTTCTTGATTGCGTCGGCACCGCGATGCTCCTCAGCGCTCGCCAGTGCCGCCGCCGCGACGAGTATCAGCCCGGCCGCCAGTCTTGCCATCATGCCTGTTCTCATTCTTCGATCACTCCTCGGCGGGAAGTCTCTTCCAGCGGCGCTGCCCCGCACGCGCAGCGCCGCCCGTCGTCCTTCAATGTCTGTCTGCTCCAGTCCCGGCCGGACGCGGCAGCACAATCCGGAACGTGCTGCCCTTTCCGGCTCCACTTTCCAGCTCGATTCGTCCGCCATTCGCTTCGACCGCCCATTGGGCGATCGCCAGTCCAAGACCAACGCCGCGCTGCATCGACCTCGACTTATCCACCCGGTAGAACCGCTCGAAAACCCGCGCGTGGTGCTCCGCCGCGATGCCCGGACCGTTGTCGGCCACTTCCGCCACCGCCGCGCCATTCGCGTCACGCCCGACTGTCACGCGGATGGCGCCGCCGGCCGGCGTGTACTTGATGGCGTTATCCAGCAGGTTGAGAACCGCCTGCCGCAGCGTGCGCGGCTCGACCTCCACCTCCACGGTGTCGTCTAGCGCGACTTGCAGCGTTTGCTCCTTCTCCTCTGCCAGCACACGCACGACCTCGACCGCCTCTCGCACCAGCGCCCCGAGCTGCGTCCGCTCCTTGGCCAGCACGGCCCGCCCCGCGTCCGCGCGCGTAAGCGTGAGCAGATCGTCCAAGAGCTGGCTCAACCGCGCCGTCTCTTCCAGAATGCTGCCGAGCGCGTCGCGGTACGCCACCGGCTCGCGCGCCTCCTGCAACGCCACCTCCCCGACGCTGCGAATCGCCGTCAGCGGCGTGCGCAACTCATGCGAAGCGTCCGCCGTGAACCGGCGTAGCCGCTGAAACGAGTCGTCGAGCCGCGCCAACAGGTCGTTGACCACGGTCGCCAGCCGCCCAAGCTCGTCGCCGGCGCTCCGCACGGGCAGCCGCTCGGCCAGCCGTTCCGCCGTGATCTCGCGTGCCTTCGCCGTAATCGCCTGAATCGGCGTCAGGACACGCCGGGCCAGCACGTACCCGCCCAGCAGTGCCACCCCCACGGCCAACGGCAGCCCCACGAGCAGAATCGCCGCCAGCGTCCGCAGCGTCCGCCGCAACGTATGCGCACTGACCGCCACGCGCACCTGATAGGACTGCCCCTCGCCCGGCACGTCCTGCGCGCGGAGCCGGTACGGTCGTCCGTCCGTCCCGGCGGCGGACCAAACCGGCTTCGACTGCCGAGCCGCCAGCGCGCCAGCGAGACCCGCGCGCCCCCAGCCGGCGCTGCGGTAGACGAGCTGCTGGCCGGTCGTCACCTCAAACAGCGGCACCGCGCCGAGCTGCGCCATCTCCTCCAAGTCGTCGGGCTCGCCCCGCAGGGCCATCTCGACTGCTCGGAACTGCTCGTCGAGGAGCCGATCCAACTGCCTCGTCAAGCTGCGCTGCACGAAGAAGTACACCCCCAGCGCGAACACGAGCAGCAGTACCCCGAGCGCCGCTGCATACCACAGCGTGAGCCGCACCCGAATGCTGGCTGCGGGCAGCCTCATGGCGGCACCTCCCGCAGCGTGAACCCGACCCCGCGGACCGTGTGAATCAGCGGCGTTGGGAACGGATCGTCCACTTTTCGCCGCAGCCGCGCGATCTGCACGTCGATCACGTTGTCCAGCGGCGTGGCCCGCACCGGCTGCTGCCAGACCTCCTCGGCGAGCATCTCGCGCGACACCACCGGCCCTTGGTGCCGCAGCAGGTACGCCAGCAGGTCGAACTCGCGGCTCGTAAGCGTCAAGACCGTGCCCCCGCGCGTCACCTGCCGCGTGAGAACGTCCATTTCCAAGTCGGCCAGCGCCAGTCTCGGGCTCGATTCAGCGCGTCCGCGGCGCAGGAGCGCCCGGATGCGGGCGAGCAGCTCCGGGAACGCGAACGGCTTCACTAGGTAATCGTCGGCGCCGCTGTCGAGCCCCAGCACCCGGTCCTCGACCGCGTCGCGCGCCGTCAGAACCAGCACCGGCACCGTCAGACGCCGCCGCCGGACCGTACGCAGCACTTCAAGACCGTCGCGTCCCGGAAGCATCAGGTCGAGCACCACCAGGTCGAACGTCGCGGTGGTGAGCAGGAAGAAACCCTCTTCGCCGGACCGCGCGACGCTCACCTCGTACTGCTGCGCCTCCAGCCCGGCCCGCAGCGCCTCGGCGACCTTCTGCTCGTCTTCTACCACCAGAATGCGCACGGCTTTCGCTCCAAACGGGACGCGATTATCCCGCCCGCCGCGAACCGCGCACACTGTCGCGATCCTGACATTATTCTGACATCGCAGAAAGACCCCATTCCGCCGCATCGTGCCGTGCTATCATCGGCCGCGTATAATTCGCGGTGGTGTTCGAGTGGCCGATGACCCATGTCGGCCGGGTTTCAGAAGGATGCGGCGTGTCGCCGCCGGGCGTCTTACAGCCAGGAGATTGCCATGCTTACTCGCGTTACGTTTGCCGTCCTCGTGGTCTGTCTCGGCGCCGTGGCCGCCGCCCGCGCGGCGGACCCCCAGCCGTATCGCATGCTCCAGAAGTATGAAGTCGGCGGCGAAGGTCGCTGGGATTATCTGATCGTTGATCCCGAGGCGCGGCGGGTGTACGTCACCCGCCAGACCCACGTGATGGTGCTCGACGCCGACACCGGCAAGGTCGTCGGGGACATCCCGGACACCGAGGGCGTGCACGGCGTCGCGCTGATTCCCGAGCTGGGCCGCGGCTGCACGAGCAACGGTCGCGCCAACACTGCCACGATCTTTGATCTCAAAACGCTGAAGGCGATCGAGACGGTGAAGACCGGCGAGAACCCGGACGCCATCCTCTTCGATCCGTTCACGAAACGCGTGTTCGCGTTCAACGGCCGCAGCAAAGACGCGACGGCGTTCGACCCGGAGAGCGGGAAGGTCCTCGGCACGATCCCGCTGGAGGGCAAGCCGGAGTTCGGCGTGTCCGACGGCAAGGGCCAGGTCTTCGTCAACATCGAGGACAAGAGCGAAGTCGTGCGCATCGATCCCAAAGAGCTGAAAGTCACCGCCCGCTGGCCGCTCGCGCCCGGCGAGGAGCCGTCCGGCCTGGCGCTGGACGCCAAGAACCGCCGGCTATTCGCCGTTTGCGGAAACGAGAAGATGGTCGTGCTGGACGCCGATTCGGGCAAAGTCGTCACCACCGTGCCGATCGGCAAAAACCCCGACGCCGCCGCGTTCGACCCGGAGACGGGTTACGCGTTCAGCTCGAACGGCGACGCAACGCTAACGGTCGTGCATGAGGACGATCCCGCGCACTTCACGGTCGCCCAGAGCGTCGAGACGCAGCGCGGCGCCCGCACGATGGCCCTCGACCTGAAGACGCACAAGGTCTTTCTTTCGACGGCACGCTTTGAAGCCCCCGCGAGTGCGCCCGCGAGTGCCCCCGCGACCTCTGCGCCGACGACCGGCCGCGCCCGTCCGACGCCCGTGCCCGGCAGCTTCACGATCCTCGTCGTAGGCCCCCCGCCAGGCTAAGAGCCTCGGCCGCAGCGCGCGCAATCAGAGCCCAGAGCGCGAGCGATAGGTTCTGCTCTAGTGCCTGAGCGCCAGAGCTGATCGTTCTTCTTGCGCGGTTCTCCGCCGCTGTACCGGCCCCGTCCTCAGAACCCGAAGGGCGATGTCACGGTGCTGGGCCCCATGCCCGTGACGCCGTTCAAGCCGAGGTAGTTCGTCACGCCGGTGTTGTTCAGCGACGGCACAGAGCCGGTCACGCTGCCGGTGCCGTTGTCGACGGGCACGGTCATGCTCGGGCTGGTCGGGCTCGTGCCCGTCGCCGCCGACACCACGCTGTCGCTGCCGGCGCTGCCGGGAAAGCTGCTGACGACGCCTGGATTGAGCGCTGCGTTCGTCTGCTGAATCGAGGTCGCCCCAAGGATGCCGTAGGGCGGCGGCGAAAAATCGGCCGTCAGGTCAGCGAGCCACGCTTGGTTGCAGCTCGTGAGCGCCAGCAAGACACTGCCTTGGCTGACCGCTCTGAGCCAGGTCTTGCGCGACATAGCCGTAACTCCTTCGACCCGTTCGGCTCGTCCGCACTTTTTATGATAGCCGTGCTCCCGCCGTTTTCACGGAATGCCGCGCGGCCGGTCGCCCCACGGCAGGGAACCCGCCAAAAACGCTCGAGAGGGGACTGAAGCCTACCCCGTGACCCCTCTCCCCGCTGGGGAGAAGGCAGGGTGAGGGACGAAAAGCACGCGCCTTCCGACCCTCCCCCGACCTTTCCCTCGATGGGAGGGGAGTTCCGGGACATGTTCTATGCATCCTGATACGAGGCCCGCAACAATGTGTGCAGTCGCCGTGTGTCCATATCAGGCCACAATGCGTTATCGTCGTCGGAGCGCGCACAGACCGCCGATGCAGAGCAGGCCGAGGGAGGTCGGCTCGGGAACGCCCGTGGGGTACTCATGGATCGCCAGCGTGCCATTGAAGACCGCCCCGGGCACACCGGTGTAAACGAGGTCCTTGCGGATGTCGATGACTGTACCGGGAGTGATCGGGTTGAAGAAGAACGAGAGGTTGCTGGTGCCAGCGCCGGTGATGCTCAGGCCCGCCGCCGGCAAACCGCCCACGAGGATCGTCGGGTTGTTTCCCCAACTCCAGCCAGGATCTGGTGCACCTGTCAACCCATCTATCCCTATGACCTCTTCATGCCAGTCGGTCCAGGGAAGATTGCCAGCGACCTGGAGCACCTCGGTCACGGGCAGCGCCGGGTTGGTCGGCGACGTCGGTGGGTAAGGAAAGGGCCCGCCGTTGGGGCCGGTGAAGTTCTTCCCCCAGGCCGGTCCGTTGGGGTCCAGAACTACCGGGATCGCACCATTTGAGTTGATGACGGTCCAGCCGGTGGGCGGAACGGGCGTGGTAAACTGCGTCGGCAGCGAGCCGAGATTGCCGACGCCCTGCGCGAAGGCCACCTGCGCGGCGACGAGACTGATCGAGACGACTACCAGATGCGTGATGTGCTTCTGCGCTTTCATGTCTGTGCTCCTGTAGAAAAGGGGGGGACTCACTATCTGAACCAAACGGAAGAAACTCGCGAAATAACCTGTTAGGGGGCAAGCTCCGGGTTGTTCCTGAGAAACGAAGCACTACAGGAACAAGCCGCGCCGTTCGTGGATTTCAGCGCCGCCGCGCGCGCACCGCCATGCCGGCGAGCACGAGCAGCCCGACGCTAGCCGGTTCGGGCACAATGGTGGCGTCCGCCGCATCGACGTAGCCGGGGTGGGATAGACCATCTATTCCCAGCAGCGACGCATCGCTGTAATACACCTGCGACATCAGCCAGGTCGTGCCGATGGGGATCGTGCCGCTGACCGACACCGTCTCCCAGGTGTTGGGGTTGCTGTCAAGCGTGAGGCTGCTGCTGATCGGGATGCCGATCTGCGAGCCGTAGCTGGCAGCACTGAAGAACTGCACAAATATGCCGGCGACGGCCGCGGGCACGCCCTTGTCCACGTTGAACTGGGCGCTTAGGTTGACCGTCGCGCTGCCGGTGCTGATGGCCGCGCCGTACGACGTCACGTCCGTGGTTTGGAAGCCCTGCGTAGTGACGTTCCCGTCATCGGCCATGCGGAGCATCTTCACGCCCTGGGCCGGCGTGACGCCGTTCTCGGCGCCCACAACGGTCGCCACTTCGACGCCCCAGACGCCCTGGTAAGTTGGGAAGTTGGTCAGCACGTTGAACGCGGTGTCGAGCGGGTTGACCTCAAAGCCGGGATCAACCAGGATGTTCGCCCGCGCCGCAGGCGTGCAGACGGCGAAGGCCAGGGCTAGGCCCGCGCCAGCAAGAATCCAGTTCGTACGGGTCCTCATGTCTCTCTCCTTCTGCCTGTTGTTGGAAATTGACCTTACCCGCCGGTCGCCCGGCGACAGTAAATCCCTCAAGAAGCTGTTGAACCGCATGACCACTCCTTCTCCTGTGTTGCGCCAGAATATAGTACTGCTTCGGTCCTATATAGCAGCATAGCGCGGATTTTCAGTCTGTCGAGGCGCGGCGGCCGGATCGCGACGCCGGGATGCGCGCTGATCTCGCGCGGCCAGTTTGCGGCGGCGAACACAACTGGCGACGTGATGCCTAGTTACGGTGAATAACGCCGATGAGATTCGAGCTCACTGCACGGCCACAAATTTCTCAGAGAATTAGAGCAATTTCACTTTTCCC
>PMMM01000029.1 GCA_003162245.1 Phycisphaerales bacterium | reverse complement strand
GGGCGCGGCCGGCGCGGGTCGCGGCGCCAGGTTCGCAGCGCGGCGCGCTGCTGCGCGAGTGCGGGCAGGACGGTCTGGGCCGCCAGCACGACGAGCGTCGCGAAGGTGTGGAACGGCCAGTTGCCCTCGGCTTTCTTCCAGAAGGTGACCAGGGTGTAAACGGCGAGCGCGGGCAAGGCACAGCAGAGCATCAGCAATTGCGGCCCCCAGCGCTGGGGTTGCCCCGCGCGGCGGCGTACCGCTTCCACGCTCGCGAGGATCATGAGCGCGATCAGCGGTGGTCCGAACGCGCCGATCTGCGCGCCCCACAGCTTGAACGTCCACAGCGGTGAATACGCGTTTTCGCCAATCACCGCGTGTGGCTGGTCGCCGCCCGGCGCGCCGAAATGGCCCAGCGCATGCCGCAGAGTCTGCCAATTGTGCTGCGCGTTCCAGATGAGGATGGGGCTGATGAAGGCCCCGAAAACTAGCAGGGCCAGCGCTGCATCGCGCAGCAGTGTGCGGCGCCACGTGATGCGTTTTCGCCGGAGCCAGGCGTAGATCGGCAACCCGGGCAGGAGCAGCAACATGGATTGCTTGAAGAGCACGCCGGCGCCCAGCGTTGCGGCGAAGACGAGCCAGGCACGCGTAGTGGGCCGCCCTGCCTCGAGGCGACGAACGAGAGTGTGTAAGGCCCAGCAGGCCAGTATCCAGCAGGCGATCAAAGGTCCGTCGGGCGTGGTGATTTGCGCGTTGGCCTGGAAGGCCGGCGCGAGAAGGAACGCGGCCGCGGCGAGAAAGCCGACGCGCTGGTCGCCGTTGCTGCACGCCGTCGCGAGGCGCGCGAGGGCGAGCGTGGCCACGACTGAGCAGATCGCCATCGGCAGGCGCACGGTCCACTCGCTCGTGCCCAAAAGCCACGTGCTGGCCGCGATGAGGTAGGCGATGCCCGGTCCCTTGATGTCGTAGCAGAGGTCCAGGTTGCGTGTCCAGTCCCAGACGTGGGCTTCGTCGCCGAGCAACTCGTAGGCGCATCCGTAGCGGAGGTACACGATCCGCAGGACCAGCACGCCGAGGGTCAACGCGATCGTCGCGGGCCAGGTCATCCAGGCAAAGGTGCCCGTTGTCGCGGCCATCGTCTGCACTTCCGGCGCCGTCGCGCCGCGGGGCGGCGGCATCGGCACGCGATACCGCGCCGGCAACTCGCGGTTTATCCAGCGCTCGGCGAGCGTCCCGAGCACGGCCCCGACGAACACGTCGCTGAGGAAGTGGGCGTTCTCGCCGCTGGCGTTGGGCTGCAAGCGCGTCACCGCGCAGCCCGCGGCCATCGCGTACCAGGCCCAGCGGCCGCGCGGGTGCAAACGGCGCAGGGCGGCCGAGGCGGCGAACGCCACGGCAGCGTGCGTGCTGGGCATACCGAGGCCGCTGGTATTGTCCCAGGGGGGCGCCCAAGCGCGGAACCCGTACTCGGCGTTGGCGGGCGGCCGCTCGCGGCGAACCACGAGCTTCAGGCCCTCACCGATGAGCCCCGCGAGAATCACCGGCACGAGGATGGCGCCGCCGCGCACGACGACGCTCTCCGCCGTGCGAAACCGCGCCCGCACGCCGTCGAAAATGACGTAGCCCAGAGCGACGAACAGCCACAGGCCGGCAATCCCCCAGGCGTTGACGAAGGGCCAGACGGGCCAGCCAATCAGCGGACCAGTCCGCCGCAGGAACAGCACCGTTGGCCGGTCCAACGCGGTCGTTAGCGCAAAACCAGCCAGGATCGCGAGGCCTACGAGCCAGTGTTTCCAGCGAAGCATTGGGACCGCGTCAGGCTAATGCCGGGATTGACGGCGTGCAATGAATCGGCGAGCGGCGCTACAACGCCGGGCCTACGGTTTCTCCGGCGCGGGTCGGGCGGGGGGGACGCCGCGTTTCTGGGCGAAGAGCCAGCGCCACAGGTTGGGGTCGGCGTAGGTGGTGTCCCAGACGTTGTGGCCCATGCCCTCGCGTTCCTTGTAAATGACGTTTCCGCCGGCCTTGTTGATCGCGGCGACCATCTCGTGCGCCTTGGCAACGGGGACGGCCTTGTCCTGGCCGCCGTGGGCGCACCAGATCGGGAGCTTGGCGAGGTGGGGAGCGAGGCGATCGGCGAGGCCGGTGGACTGCTCCAACTCGGCGAAGCCGCAGATCGGGACGATGGCGGCGAGGCGGTCGGCCAATTGGGCGCCGAGGAGCCAGGTGCCGTTGCCGCCGAGTGACAGGCCGGTGAGGTAGAAGCGGTCGGGGTCGCAGTGATACTCGCTCGATGCCATCTCGACGCATTTGAGGGCCATCCGCGCCATGGACCCGATCCACATCTGGCCGGGGCGGCACTGCGGCATCACCACGATCGCGGGCACTTCGTGCCAGTTCTTGCGGATCGCCGTGCCGATGCCAACCTCCGTCTGCAGCAGGCCGTCGTTACCGCGCTCACCAGACCCGTGCAGGAACAGGATGATCGGCCAGGCCTTGTCGGGAGTGTAGTTCGGGGGAACGTAGACGGAGTAGGCGTAGTTCTCGCCTTCAAACAGCACCGTCTTGTACAGAAAGCCGACCGCCTCCGGCGCAACGGGCTGCGAATCGGGCGTGCCCGCGGCGGGGGCGACGTTCAGGACGAAGGTCATGAGGCTCCCGGCGAGAAAAGGCATGGGTTGACTCCGTCAGACGGCGAGGATGACCAGCACGTTTTCCGTTGGGGCGCGAAGCAGGCCCGGCCGGCGCGCCGCGGACTACCCGTGAATGCGGTGCTCATCGCGCGCCTTCTGCTCCTTGTAATAGCGCACAATGTTGGGGACCAGGTACTCGTTGAAGGCACGCGGCAGGTCGTAGTCGGGCTGCCAGCCCCAGTCGCGGCGGGCCGGCGTGTCGTCCACGTCCGCCGGCCAGGTGTCGATGATGCGGGCCCGCGGCGGGTCGGGCTCGAAGCTGATCTCGGCCTGCGGGAAGGCCTTTATGACCAGGGTACGGAACTCCGCGGCCGTAGGGCTAAACGAACCGACATTATAGACGCGCTGGGTCAGCTTCTCCGCGGGCGCCTCGGCCAGCAGGATCAGGGCCTTGACGCCGTCCGGCATCGCCATGAACGGGATGCGCGCCTCGGGGCAGACGAAGCACTTGTAGGGGTGGCCCTGGGCGGCGGCGTGGACCATCTCCGGCGCGAAATCGCTGGTCCCGCCGGTCGGCAGCGTGAACGCGCTGATCAGCCCGGGGAAGCGGAGCGCCCGGAAGTCGACGCCGCTTGGGGCCGACTCGGCGGCGAGTTGCCGGTAGTGCTGGGCGTAGTAGCGGCCGAGGTGCTCGCAATAGAGCTTGTTGCAGCCGTACATCGTCGTGGGGAAGTTCCAGTCGATCTCGCGGACGCGTCCGGCGCGGGTCTTGGTGTCGGCGTTGGGCAGGCCATAGGCGGCGATGGAGCTGGGGAACAGGAACTGGACGGAATGGCCGTGCCAGCGGGCCTGCTCGTGCGCCAGCCGGATGAGCTTGAGCGTGCCCTCGACGTTGACGCGGTGGGCGGTCTCGGGCGAATACTCCGCGCGGGTGCTGAGCAGCGCCGCAAGGTGGTAGATGCGGTGGATCTCGTACTCGGTGACGAGCCGGCCCATCAGGAAGTCGTCGAGGATGTCGCCCGTCAGCGTCGCGGCACAATACCGCTGCATCTGCGGATCGATTGGGTTCAGGTCGAGCGCGACGATGTCGTGGAAATCCTGGCGGCGGAGATAGTCGATCAGGCCGTGGCCGATCTCGCCATTGGCGCCGGTGATGAGGCTGACGGGCTTTCGCATGGACCGCTTCTCCGGGGTCGTGGGGGTGAACAAAGGTCGGCGGGCGGTGCCCAGCCTATCGTGCCGTGTTCACACCGGTTGATCGCCGGTGCCGGACGTGGGAGTAGTGTCCGGCAAAGGCGGGTCACGTGCAAGCTGGCCGGCGGCGGCCCACGCAATCATCGCGTGGCGCGTCTGCTCGGCCGCGCGCACGCAGCCGTGGAGTGTTGTGCAGGCGAGGATCAGCAGGACGATGACTCCGGCTCCCAGGAGCAGGGCGAGACAAGCGAAAGTCCCGCCCGCGACGCCCGCGAGCATCAGTGACCGCATCGCGCCGGGCGGAAACGGCGGAGGCGCAAACGGCGGCGCGGCCGGGCCTGTTGCCGCTGCCGATGCGGGCTGGGAGACAGGTGCGCTGGAGGCGATCACGTAACTGGTGGATGTGTACGTGTACGTTTGGGCCGGGAAGCCGAACGTCTGGACACCGGATCGCGTGGGAAAGACCACGGGGCCCGATGTCGGAGCGCTCGCGGCCATGCTGGCCGCCGCAGTCAGCAGGGGGCGTAGGTATAGGAGGCTGACGGCCTGCCCGACGAGTAGGACCGCGCCGCAGACCAGCAGGCCCCAGAACTCGATCTGCGCGAAGCGTACGAGCGCCGAGCGTGGCACGCGGCGGAGCAGGTTCGTCAGGTGGCGGAGCAGCGCCAAGGGCAATCCGGCGTACACGAACGCGCTCAGCACGCCGAAAATGGCGCCGAAGACGAAACGTGGCGTTGACCAGTAATTCGCGATATCGGCGGCGTTCATGGGCCAGGAGGGCGAGTAGAAGGACGTCCAAGCGCCGTAGCCGAGCGACAGCGCGAAAGTCGCCAGTAGCACCCAGGCCAGAACTCGCGTCAGGCGCCGGGCGGTCCAGCGCGACGTCTCGGGACCGGCGCCAGGCTCGCGGCGCGTGAGCTGCGTGACGCCGATGATCACGAGTGCCAACACGACGGTAGAGATGAGGGATTGCGCAATCATCATGGTGCGCATGTGCTTCGCCATCATCACCTGCGGGTTGACGCCGGTGGCTCCCGCCTCGGCGACGAACGCGACTTGCACGATCATCATGACGAGCATGAGGACGACCGTCGCACCGAGTGCCGACAGGAGCCAGACGAGGCCCCCCACGAGCCCCCGAAGCCAGCCGGGGTCCGCGAAACGCAGACGCCGCATGAAAACAGCGACCGCGTCAGCGACGGCGTAGGCACACTCCGGACAGACGCCGGCGGTCGCCAGGGTCCGCAGGTTGTAGCCGCAGCCCGGACACGGAAGATCCCCGGCGACGCGGCCGTCGAGTGCGATCAGGCCAACCGCGAGTGCAACATCGTTTGGCACGATGGTGATGCTCCGAACGGGAATGCGGCCTGCGGCGTGCACCCCGGCGACCTCACGTCAGCGTGCGGTACCACGCACATCACCCGGCGCAGGCCAGCCTCGACGCTCGTCCTTGCTGTGAAGCCAAAGAGCCGCTTGGCACGCGTCACGTCCAGGCGGCGGCGAGATCGCGGATGCGAATCTCGCGGCCGGCGATGCAGGTACGACGGCCGCGCCGGGAGTTCACGCCCATATCGTCCGTGCGAAGCCCGCGCGGCTCTACGCGGGCGAATCGCGATCGTCTTTCTCTTCCGCAGCGGTGGCGGCCTCTTCCTCGGCCTTCGCCTGGGCCTTTTCGGCGGCGTACTCCTTGACCTCGTTCTTAAAGCCCTTGGCCTGGCAAAGCGCGTCGACGATCTCGTCAAACCGCAGGACCTTCTCGTTGTCGAGCCGGAGCTTCTTCTCGCCGTCGCCCACCTTGTAGTACAGGTCGATCCAGCCTTTGGGGCTGTAATCGCGGAGCGAGACCATGTCGGCCAGCGCGATCCGCTGCCCGCCGTAGGTCATGCCCTCGTCGTCGATCTTCACGCGGAGCGTCGCGGCCTTGTACAGCCGCGAGAGGAAGTACAAGCCCGGGACGAGCGGCACGGTGGCCCACCAAAACTGTGCGCGGATCTCGGCCTTGTCGTACTTCCAGGCCCGCCAGACGATGTTGGCCGCTTTCACGCGACCCTTGTCGATTGGGACGCAGATGTAGCCGTAGCGGCTGACGTAGAATTCATCGGTGTGGCTGGCGCCCTGCGCGCGTGTGTAGTCGGGCGTGCCGAGCCATTGATGCACGTCGTTGGGCTTGCTGACGTTGAGCCCGTTCAGCCATTTGACCTCAAATGCAGTTGGGTTTTCTGTGAGGCTGCCGTACTTCACGTTTCCGTTGAAGGGTTCTGGGGCGGCAAGCTGTTGCTCGGCTTCCTTGCGGTTGGCGGCCGGGTAGCGCACCGCGCCATCGTAGACAAACCACAGCGCGAAGCCGAGGAACAGGATCGTGCGCACCAGTTGCCAGTTGCGATCTGCTTTGGCTGGCCCGCTCTCGAGTGTCATTCCGTGAGCCCCTTTTCTGCGAATACTCGCACAGTCCAGGCCGTTTCGCTCCCTGCGCGTCCTAGAGGCCGACAATTCCAGGCACGACGTTACACGCGCGTCATTATGCGTTGCAAATGCCCGCCTGTCTGCGGGGCGGCGGTGGATTTTGGCGCGGGCGACGCTAGGCTGTCTTTCGGAACGGCCCGCGGGCACTCCCGGCGGGCAGACCGGGTCTGACGGAGTATTGGATGGCCGCCACGCTGAAGATCCGCCCGTGCCTTCTGATTGTCCGCGATGGTTGGGGCGAAAACCCCGATCCCAAGTGGGACTACGCCAACGCCGTCAAGGTCGCCAAGCCCCCCGTGGACGCGATGTTGCGGCGGGATTGGCCGTTCACGCTGGTTGAGACGAGCGGCTTCAACGTGGGGCTGCCCGAGGGGACGATGGGCAACAGCGAGGTCGGGCACCAGAACATCGGCGCCGGCCGGATCGTCGATCAGGACTCCGTGCAGATCACGAAGTCGATCCGCAACGGGTCCTTCTTCCAGAACCAGCCGCTCAACGCGGCGATGGACTGGTGCCTCCAGAAACACGGACGCCTGCACGTCATGGGCCTCGCGAGCGACATCGGCGTGCACGGGCTGCTCGAACACCTCTTTGGCGTGGTCGAGTTGGCCAAACGCCGGGGCGTGCCGGCGGTCTTCGTGCACTGCTTCGGCGACGGGCGGGATTCGCCGCCGCACAGCGGCATCGACTATTGCCGGCAGATCGAGGCGAGGCTGCGGGAGATCGGCGTCGGCCAGGTCGCCAGCGTAATCGGCCGCTACTGGGCGATGGATCGCGACAACCGCTGGGACCGGGTCGAGAAGGCGTACCGGATGCTCGTCGATGGCGTCGGGCACCGCGTGAAGACCGCGACCGAAGCGTTCCAGCATTGGTACGACAACCCGCTCGAGCCCAACATGCAGGGCGACGAGTTCGTCGCGCCGACCGTCGTTTGCCCGGACGGCCAGACGCCGCTCGGCGTCGTCCGCGACGGCGACGCGGTCGTGTTCTTCAACTTCCGCGGCGACCGTCCCCGGGAGCTGACCAAGGCATTCACGCGCGAGGCGTTTCCGTATCGCGAAAAGGACCGGACCGGCGCCGAGCGCGAGATGGGCTTTTCCCGCACCAAGAAGCTCGACCTGTGCTACGTCACGATGACGGAGTACGAGAAGGGCCTGCCGGTGCACGTGGCGTTTCCCAAGCCGCCAAAGATGGCGAACATCGGCGGGGAGTACCTCAGCAAGCTCGGTCTGCGGCAGTTCCGCTGCGCCGAGACCGAGAAATACNNGACTACCGCGAGGAGCCGTTCCCCGGCGAGGAACGGCAGCTCGTCGCGTCGCCGAAGGTCGCGACGTACGACCTCCAGCCGGAGATGTCGGCGTACGGCGTGACCGAGCTGATGCTGAAGCGGATCGCGACCGGCATCGACGACCTGATCGTGGTGAACTACGCGAACGGGGACATGGTCGGGCACACCGGCGTGCTGGAGGCGGCGGTCAAGGCGTGCAAGGTCGTCGATGAGTGCGTCGGGAAGGTCTATGACGCGATCCTGGCCCGCGGCGGCTGTGGCGTCATCACCGCCGACCACGGCAACTTCGAGCAGATGATCGACCCGGTCACCGGCGGCCCGCACACGGCCCACACGACCTTCTCGGTGCCGCTGTACGTGTTCGGCAAGCCGTTCAAAGAGCTCAAGCTGCGCTCCGGCGGCCGGCTGGCGGACATCATGCCGACGATGCTGACGATGATGGGGCTCCCCGTGCCGTCCGAAATGACCGGCACGCCGCTGTTTGCGTGACCGTGTCTTCACCACAATGGGATGACAACTGTGGTCGAGACAATGTCGGCGCGTGGAGAGGCGATCGTCGGTCTGGATATCGGCGGGACGAAGACGGCGGTCGTGCTGGGGGACTACGCCGGGCAAATCTATGACCGCGTCGGCTTCGCCACGCGCACCGAGCGGGGGTTTGGGGAGACGTTCGCGGAGTTGTGCGCGTGCGTCGAGAAAGTCCGGGCGAACGCCACTGCGGCTGGACGGGGGCCGGGCGTAATCTCCGTCTCGATCGGCGGGCCGCTGGAAATCGAGGCCGGCATCGTGCGGTCGCCGCCGAACTTGCCGGGGTGGGACGACATCCCGCTCAAGAAGCTGCTGGCCGACCGGTTCGGGCTGCCGGTGTTCATCGAGCACGACGGCAACGCCGGGGCCCTGGCGGAGTGGTACTTCGGGGCCGCCCGCCGGGCGCGCAACGTCATCTTTCTGACGATGGGCACGGGCTTCGGCGGCGGGCTGATCCTCAATGGCGAGCTCTACCGCGGCACAACCGACACCGCCGGCGAGGTCGGGCACATTCGCCTGGCCGACGACGGCCCGACGGCGTTCGGCAAGACCGGCTCGTGGGAGGCGTTCTGCGCGGGCACCGGCATCGCGCGCCTCGCGGCCCTGCGCTACCCGCAGCGCTGGTCCGGCGGGCAGACCACGGCGCGCGACCTGGCGGAACTGGCCCACGCCGGCGATGCGGATGCGCTCGCCGTCCTGACAGAGACGGGGCGCTGGCTGGGCCGCGGCCTGGCGGTGCTGATCGACGTCCTCAATCCGGAGGTCATCGTCATCGGCTCGCTGGCCGTGCGGCTCGGCGACCTCGTGCTCGCCCCGGCGCGCGAGGTCATCGCACGCGAAGCCCTGCCGGCTGCCGTCGCGGCCTGCCGCATCGTTCCCGCCGCTTTGGGCGAGCGCCTGGGCGACCTCGCTTGCCTGTGCGCCGCGATCCGCGCCCGCGGGCGTTGCTGAAGGGTGTGGTTGGCCTTGCCGGGCCGCCGGGATGGCGGGACCCGACAGGCCGTTGCCGGGCCGCGACCGCAGCGACCCGGCCCGCGCGGACCTCGACAGTGACAGCGACGCGGACCTGGCCGACTCCACGGCGTTCCAGACACTTCGGCCGCCTCCAACCGCCACGCACTGCCGGCGTGATATGAACTGCGATGGGCAGATCACGTGTGCCGACATCAACCGGTTCGTGGAAACGCTGGCCGGCGAGTCCGTCTGGACACACGGCCCGCAGTGCCCGTGGCGAAACGCCGACTGCACCGGCGACGGTCGAATCGTCCGGGTGGCGGCGAATCTGACCTGCCCGGGGAGCGCAGGTTATCGGCCGTTGGAATCCGGCCCGTTCAGCACACACGGGCGCTGTGTGATGGTCTGGCGGCATATAATGGAAAACTGGAGAGTCGCCGGGTCGGCGATCTCGAGGGACGTCCAGCCGGACGCCTCTATTTGGAATTGCGCTGGAGTGGTTATCGGGGAGGACAGGAGTTCGCCGGTCATGTCCAGACTCCCCCGTCTCGCGCTTCGCGCGGCAATCGTCGCGTTGGTTTCCCTATACGCCGCGACCGGCCTCGCCGGGACGCTGCGCATCGTCACGTATAACATCCTGTGCGACAGCGGGCACACGACCGTGCCGGCTAGCTTCTACACGGTGTTCCAGGGGATCAGCGACGAGAGCGTAAACGGCAGTGCGCAGTTGATCGACGTGATGACGCTACAGGAGACGACGAGCAACACGATCACTGTGGACCCCATCGTGACGCAACTGAACGCAACGTATGGTGCCGGGACGTACGCGCGAGACCCCAACCAAGCCCTGCAGAGCGGCAGTCCCACCTCCGGGAACGGGCCAAATTCGATGATCTACCGCACGACGACGCTGCAGCTCATCGAATCGAAGGGGATTGGCACGCCGAGCTCGTCCGGCGCGCCGCGGCAGCCCGCGCGGTATCGGTTCCGGCCGGTGGGCGGGACCTCGGCCAACGATTTCTATGTCTATGTGAGCCACATGAAATCCGGCACCGGGTCGAGCAACCAGAACCGCCGGAATATTGAGGCCGGGATGCTCCGCACGGACGCCGATCCGCTGCCGGACAACTCACGGATTCTCTACACCGGCGACTTCAACCTGGACAACAGCTCGGAGCCGGCCTACATAACGCTCCTCGCCTCGACCCCGGTCCCGGGGCAGGCGTTCGACCCGCTGAATCGGCCTGGCGCCTGGGCGCTCAATTCTGCGTTCCAGGACATCCTCACGGAATCCTCAACCAACTTGCGCTATCGCGACGACTTTCTCCTGGTGACCCAGAACATCATGAGCGACCCGAGCGGCTTGGAGTACGTCGCCGGTTCGTACCACACGTTTGGCGTGAACGGCACGACGCCGATTAACGGCACGGTCAACTCGCCCTCGAACACGGCGCTGCCGGGCTTGCCCAATCGGGCAGCCGTGCTCGCCGCGCTGACGACGGCGACCGATCACCTGCCGGTGGTGGCGGATTACGTCATTCCCACGGGCTGCACGCCGCAACCCGTGGCCCCAACATCCGCGGCGGTGGACCGGAACAACTTCTGTGCCGACGACGCCGGGAATATCAGCCTGTCGGCGACGGGCGGCTCCGGGACGACGCTGCGGTGGTTCAATGACAGTTGCGGCGGAACCAGCATCGGGACGAGCAATCCGCTGGTCATCGCCTCGCCGACGGTAACGACCACGTACTACGCACGTTGGGAGAACACCTGCGGCAACTCGACCTGCGCCAGCGTCACGGTCACAGTGCTGGCGCTGCCGGTGGCGCCGATTTCGGCTGCCGTGGATCGCAACAACTTCTGCGGCGATGACGCCGGCAACATCAGCT
>PMMM01000225.1 GCA_003162245.1 Phycisphaerales bacterium | reverse complement strand
GTGGCGAAGACGTCGATGCCGCAGCCCTCCAGGGCCGGGCGGGCCTGTTTGGGATGACGGCAGCCTTCGTCGAACGCGCACTCCGCGCAGAACTCACAGGGCCCCGCGCCGAGGCCCAGAGCCTTGTAGTGCCCGGCCAGGAACACCGTGCGTTCCAGCTTCACGGCGATTTTCTTGGCCATGTTCGGGGGCGCCTCGAAGAAGATGCCGCGACTGTAGTCATCCAGCACCCGCCGGGTCTGCTCGGGCGTCGGCGTGTGCGGCGGGCACATACGGCTGGAGTTAAAGCCGCCGCAACCGAACTGGCACTTCCAGCGGACCCAGCTTCCGGTGACGACGTCCGCGGCCCGCACGATTTTGGCGCCGCGTGCCCCGAAGCGCAGGGCGGCATCGACGAAGTCCTCGTACTTCCGCGTGGCCGGCGTTGCTCGTTTTATCGATTGTCGCGCCGTGGCTGTTGGCCTCGTTCGTCCGGATTTCGCCGGCCGCCCTGGCTCCGAGCCAGCGCCGGCCAGCCGTGCCGGATTATGTGTACATCGTGGCCTGGAGAGCTCGGCGGTGCAAGCGTGCCGGGTCCACGGCGCCCGATCCGACGGCGCACGGCCACGCCTTCAGGCCGCGCGATCGGAGAGGGTGGGATTCGAACCCACGGTGGTGTTACCCACACCGGTTTTCAAAACCGGCTCCTTGAGCCACTCGGACACCTCTCCCGGGCGCATAAGTCTACCGCGCCGCTCGGCCGGCGCCATGGCTGACACGAGCTCTGTCCGGGCACCCTGAATTCGGCGCAGACCTGGACCGACTCCTCACCGTTCCCCTGCTGCGCTTTTCAGGAGCATCCAGCCGGGGCGCCAGTGGGCGAACTCCGGGCACGGGATCAGGTCACCGGTCCGCGCGATGCGCCAGATGGCGGCGGCTTGCACGTCCTGCTGCGTCGCGGGCGTGCCATGCAGCGCGAAGTAACATTCGCGGATGAAGCCCGGCAGCGCCTGCAAGTCCGGCAACAAGATGTACTGCACCTCGCGCTGGCGCAGCAGCGCGGCGAAGCGGGCTTGGTCGGGTGTGGTGAACAACTCAAACGTGTCCACGCAGCCCGCGGCGTTCGACCAGTACTGCGACCCGACCACCCGCACGCGTCCGGTTCCCGCGAACACTCCGCCGGCGTCCCACGGAGCCAGGACGATCGGCCGGTCGCCCGCCGTCCCCAGGCAGTCGGCAGCCGCCTGCAACGCGATCCAGATGCTGTACGGGCCGCGAATCGGATCGTTTGGCGCGTTCCGGGCGACGTAATCGACACTCGCGACATGCAGCCAGGGGCCGAGCGTGGCCACGACCGGTAGGGCCGCGACCAGCCACGGCCGCCGGAGCTGCCAACGCTGCACCGCGAGCCCCGCGGACATCACTAGCAGAGGCGCCCCGAACGTCACCCAACGCGCCTGCCAGCAGGCCAACGCGGCGAAGCCAAGCGTGGCGGCGAACACAAGGCGCCGGCGTGCGTCGCCGCGGCACAACACCAACACCAGCGCCGCCGGCAGCGCCAGCGGCAGCAGTCCGAATGTCGCCCAGAGGCGCGGCAGCGTGTCGAGCCCCACCACAAACGAATGGAACTCGGGCGTGACGCGCCGCATGGCCTGGAACTTGGGGTCCTGGACGGCGTGCAGGGCATCGAGCCGGAATCCGTGGATCGCCAGCGCCGCCACCGCGATCAGGGCGACCGCCGTCGCGAGCATTGCGACAATTTGCCAGAGTCTGAAACGCCGTCCGCAGAGGATCTCGACGACCGCAACGGCCACCAGCAGTATGAACACGTGCCACGGGCCGAGCATTTCAAGGTGCGTGTGCCAGGGCTGCGGCCAGAATTCAAACACGAACGCGGCGACAGTGCCCGCGAGGGTGGTGAGCCAGAACCCGCGCCAGAAGGTGGGCGCTCCGGCCGAACGCGTGGACCGTCCCAGCTCTACTACGGCCAGCACGCCGAGGGGCGCGAGCAGCACGATGCCCTCGGATGCGGTGGCCCACAGGAGCAAGGCGGAAGCGAGGCCCCCCGCGGCACCTGTCAGCCACGGCCGGCGTCCCGGCCGCAGACACAGACCGTAAATCACGATCGCGAGCAATTGGTGCAGGGCGTGGTGATCGACGAACCCGGGGCGTGTGATGATGAAGACGTCCTCCAAGGCCGGCCAAGCCAAGCCCCACGCGAGCCCCAGCGGCCAACCGCCTGCCCGCCAACCCAGCGCGACGAGGGCGGCCATCGCGGCCAGGCCGAGTGCGGGCGTAAGCAGCAGGGAAGCGAGCTCCAGGGCGCGGGTCTGCGGCGCACCGGTCACGAGCTGGATCGCGCGCACGCTCGCCACACCGAGGATCGTCATGGGGCTCGTCCACTCGTTGATCCGGCCGATGGGGGCGTTGTCGTCGTCGATCCAGCGGATGCGGAAACCCTCCCCGGCCAGAGCCCGCTGCACGAGCCGCCAACGCATGTAGCTGTCCGGGTCTGTGAGCACGTAACCGTGCGGGCCGTGCAGAAAGGGGAGCTCCCTCAGCCGGACGTGGACGTAGCCGCCGGCCGCGAGGAGCAGCAAGATGGCGACAATGACGTAACCCACGCGACCGAGGCGCGGCGACGTGGCCCGCGCACCGTCGGACCGGAATAGCACTGGGCTGGGTACCGCGGGCGGAGCAGGCATGGGCAGTGTGCTCATGAAACGGGGTCGCCTAGCGCAGCGGGCCGACACCGGCCATCGAGAGCGGCGCCTTGGACTACTCGGCCACCTCTCCAAGCGCTGTGTTCCATTGTACAGAGCTCCCCCGGCGTGGGCGACGGACCGACGGCGGGCTTGCGCCCTTTCGCAGGTCGAATTCGCCGGCCGCTGGCACCCCCGGGGCGCATACTGCGCTTTTTCACGGTCACGGTTCCGATGGCGCCCGCCTGGGCGCGCGGGCCGCGCATCCAGGGTGTGACTGTTCTTTGTGGACAGCGATAAGCCGTGGCGCGACGGAAGGTTGCGCCAGCAGTCGCGTTCACAATCGTGTCTATGTTCGGCCCCGTGACTCACGCGCTCGGGCCTGGGCCTCAAACGCGGCTGCGCGACAGGCTTGCACACGCTATCGAATCCGTGGCTCAGCGGCTTGTGGCTCTTGTCGCGGGGCCGGCGGCCGTCCGCACGCCCCGTGCCACAGAATCCAGTCACACGCAACCGCTTTCCGCCCCTTTGCTCTCGGCTCGCTATTCGCCACTCACAACTTGCGTTTCCCCGCCAATCTCCGCCACCCGGCAACACTATCGCCCTAGCGCCTTGCTTCTCTCCATTCCT
>PMMM01000111.1 GCA_003162245.1 Phycisphaerales bacterium | reverse complement strand
TTACGGCAGCAACTGCACGCCGGTCACGCCGGTACCAGACCTGGGCTACCACTTCACCGGCTGGACCGGCGACTACGTGGGCAGCGACAACCCGCTGACGATTACCGACGTCACCGCGGACCTGACCATCACCGCCAGCTTCGCGATTGACACCCACACCGTCACGTTCGTCGCCGGCGCGCACGGTTCGCTCACCGGCGCGACGCCGCAGACGGTTAACTACGGTAGCAACTGCACGCCGGTCACGCCGGTACCCGACCTCGGCTATCACTTCACCGGCTGGACCGGCGACTACGTCGGCAGCGACAACCCGCTGACGGTTACCAACGTCACCGCCGACATGACCGTCACCGCGAGCTTCGCACTGCTGGTGTACACCGTCACATTCGCGGCGGAGGCGGGCGGCAGCGTACAAGGCGCGGCAACGCAGGTCGTGCCATACGGCGCAGCAACGGCGCCCGTGACTGCCATCCCCGCAGACGGCTGGGCGTTTGTGCGTTGGAATGGTCGCGACGGCTTCGAGTCGGAGCAGAACCCGCTGACGCTCACGGACGTGCGGCACAGCGCGTTGATCACCGCGACCTTCGCCATCTTGCCGCCCGAGCCTGCCGACGCAGGCGAGACGCCCTCGCCGAGTCCCGAGCCGAACACGCCGGCCGGCGATGATAAGCCGGATCTGCGGCTAACAATCGCCGTGTCCCCAACAGGGCCGGCGGCGGGCGGAACCGTGGCGACGGGCGACGTCGTGCCCCTCGAACTGGCCGTGGAAAACGTCGGTGCCGGCAGCGCGACGGACGTGCGCCTGGTCGTGCCGATCCCTGATAGCCTGGAGTACGTCTCGGCCCGCGTGCTGACCGAGGAGTATGCCCAAGCGGCGCCAGCGCAGGTGGAGTTCGATGGCCGGAACGTCATTGTCCATGTGGGCGACGTGGCGCCGGGGCATACGGTCGCCGCAGAGCTGATGCTGCGCGCCAAGACCAGCGGCGTGGCGGCGGTGGCGGCGCAAGTGCACTCGACCGAGCAGCAAGCGCCGGTCGCCGCTCAACCAGCGGCCGAGATCGTCGTGGAAGACGAGTACTACCTGATTCAGAGCACGTCGCGGCCGGGCGGCTGTGGGCTGCCGGGGCTGTTTCCGCTGTTCACGCTGGTCGGGCTACTGGGCCTGCGGCGATATGGCAAGGGCGGAGTGTAGGTTGGAGCAGCGCGCGACGACGACCGACGCGACAGGGTCCTGGAGTGCCGGGAGAGTGTTCATGCGACGAGCAACGACACGGGTAGTCCTGGCGGGGATGCTGGCGGCGCTGCTGGTCACTGCAAGCGGGTGCTGGCCGTTCGACCTGGCGTCGAACGCCACATCCTTCGCCGCGGGCTGGCTCATGCGGGGCCTGGCCGCGCAAGCGCTGCCGACGGAGCTGACCTGCTACCGCAACGGCGTGGCGATCGACTGTGCGGACGTGCCCGCCGAAATGCTGCCCGCTAACCCATGAGCCCGCGGCGCGCGGCCGGGCGTGTGGCCTCAGTCGTCCTTGTCAGCTTTCGTGCCCGACTTCTGGAAGGTCTCGACGATCGCCATTACTCCGCCCATACCAAGCGCAGCCCGCACACCGTGCGGTTGGCCACGATGTGTAAACGGCGGTTGAAAAGTGCAGCGCCTGGGGGTTGTCGGCGGTCGGTTGAAAAGTACAGCACCCTGGCCGGCCCGGCCGGGTGGCGGCCGCGCTCCGCCGGAAGACGCGCGTGACACGTATCGGGCCATGTTGGCCGGCCCAGCCGAGCTTGAGGCGGACCTCCATCAGCACATTCACAAGGAAAGTAACGTCCTGTTCTTTCGCGCGGTAGAGTTGGAGGCCACGCTGTCGCGATCGGTCGTCGCCGGCGAGGGCAGTACCCATCGAACATCGCCGCGAGTCATGAAACATCCCTGAGGCGACCGCTGGGGGCGGGGTGAGGTCGTTGGCCATCGCATACAATTCGACGTCATGCATCAGACGAGGCTCAAGTTCTGCACTCCGATCGCAGCCCTGCTCGTGGGTATCAGCGGCTGCGTGCAGCCGCCGGGCTGCCCCAAGTCACAGGACCCGGGCGCGACCATTCCGCCCACAACGTCCGGCACGGTCTTCGTTGGCAACGGGGATCCGTACGCTTCGGGCCCGCTGACCGTCCGAACGACGAACCTCGCGGCGTGTGAGCAGGGCAACTTGGTGCCGCTGCTGATCTTTGCGCCGGAACCACCCGGCAGGTACCCGGTGGTCGTATTCCAGCATGGCTTCCTGACGAGAAACGAAGCCTACAGTGAAGTGCTGCACCATTTGGCTGAACACGGCTTCGTCGTGGTGGCCCCACAGATGTATGAGCCCGGTCTCGCCGCCCTGCTCGGACAGCCCACGGCGGCCGAAGAGGCGCTGACCGCGGCAAAGGTCGTGGACTGGTTGCCGGCCGGCCTCGCGGCAACCCTGGGCTACACCCCCGAGACCAGTCGGCTCGGTCTGGCCGGACATTCACGCGGCGGCAAGGTCGCCTGGCTAGAGCTCGTGGCGGACCCGTCGCGCGCCCAGGCCATCGCGGGCGTTGACCCAGTGGACGGCACCGGCGGTCCGCTCGGCCACCAGGCGCGCGTTGTGCAAGGCTCGTTCGCCTTCAGCCTGCCCACGCTCGTGATCGGCACCGGACTCGGCGGAAATTGTGCTCCCGCCGGCGACAATCACGAGCAGTTTTACGCGGCCAGCGCGCCGCCGGCCTGGCACATCGTAGTCCCGAACGCGGGACATGCGGACATGCTGGACGAGGCGACTGCGCTCGCAGCCAGCAGCCTCTGCCCGGGCGGTCCTGATCGGGCCGGCATGCGCCGGCTCACGGCGGGACTGTTGGTTGCGTTCTTCCGCGGCAGCCTGCAAGGTGATGCGGCCGCTTTTGCGTACCTGACCGACAGGGCTGGCGCGCCGCTACCGATCGAGAGCGAGGTGAAGTAGTAGGTGCCGGGGCGCGCGCAGGTCTCCACCCTGAGCCTAACGGACGTTGCCCAGGCGGGAGACTACGAGCATGCGCGGATCAGACCGCGATCGGGAGCAAGCTGATGCGTGGCGACGAGTTTTTCAGGCGAATCGCAGTGCAACCGCCGCTGACCAAGCTGCACCCGCGGCTCGCGGGGTTTTTCAAAGACTACTTCGCACGCGAAAAGGTCGTCCCATTCGGCGAGCGTTTCGTCGTCAACACGCACTTCCCACCGTACCCGAGCCCGGCGTTCGACAATCTGGCCGCGGCGTTCGGGCAGTACGGCGACGCGGGCGCACGCCGGCTCTACTCCGTTACGTTTGCCGTGACCAACCGGTGTTCGTTCAACTGCTGGCACTGCTACAACGCCGGTCGTAGCCAGACTGACTTGCCGCTGGAGACGCTCCGGCGTGTGGTGGGCGAGTTGCGCGCGTTGGGTGCCGTGCAGGTGGCACTGACCGGCGGCGAGCCGCTGCTGCGCGAGGACTTGGAGGACATCGCCGGGTCGTTTGACGAGCGGTCGTGCGTGATCGTCGGCACGACCGGTGCGGGCCTGACAGAGAGCCGTGCCGGACGACTGCGCAACGCCGGCGTGTTCGGCGTGGGGATCAGTCTCGACTCCGTGGACGAGGCGGAGCATGATCGCCTGCGGGGGCAGGCCGGTGCATTCCGCATCGCCCTGGACGCCTTGCACACCGCCCGCCAGGCCGGCTTGTATCCGTACGTCGTGTCGGTGGCGAGTCACGATTTCCTCCAGCCCGCGTACTTCATGAAGTTTCTGCGTTTCGCGGGCGATGCCGGGGCGCTGGAGGTCCACCTGCTCGAACCCAGCGCGACAGGAAAACTCGCGGGCCGGACCGACGTGCTGCTCGCACCCGCCGACCGACAGCGCATCTTTGACTATCAGCAGGAAGTGGCCCAGCGCGACGATCTGCCGATTCTGTCGGCCTATGCGTACCTGGAGTCCAGCGACGCCTTCGGGTGCGGAGCGGGTCTGACGCACCTGTACATCGACGGCAGCGGGGAGGTATGCCCGTGTCAGCTCGTGCCGATGTCGTTTGGAAACGTCGGCCGCGAGCCGCTCGTGGACATTCTGGCACGCATGGGTGAGCACTTCAGGAAACCGCGGGCGACCTGCGTCGGGCGTGTGTTCGCTAGGCAGCTCGGCAACCACCCGCTGCCCGCACCGCCCGAGATATCCCAGCGGCTTTGCGAAGAGTGCCTGCCGCGGGATCACGTCCTGCCCCGGTTTTTCCAGCTTCAAGTGGAGGCTCGGGCTGAGGTCGGCGCGCACGAACTTCGCGCGGCGTACGACCAAGTCCATGAGGAGTACGACGCGTTCTGGCTCACGCAAGCCGGGCAACCGATTGTGGATCTCGTCGAGAAGCTCCCGTGGCGCGGCGATGAGCGCGTCTTTGAAGCCGGCTGCGGCACCGGGTACGCCACGGCGCTCCTGGCGCAGCGCGCCGCGTACGTCGTCGCGGTGGATCTATCCGACGGCATGCTGAAGCAGGCCCGTCAGCGCCTGGAGGCGCGCGGCGGCGACCGAGTGCGGTTGGTAACCGGCGACGCTCTCCACACGCTGGTGGCGGAAGGGCCCTTCGACGTTGTATTCTCAAGCTGGGTCCTGGGTTACATCCCGCTTCGGCCGTTCTTTGTCGGTGCGGCTCAAGCCCTTGTGGCCGGTGGCCGGCTGGCGTTCGTCGTCCACAAAGAGAATTCCCCGCGCGAGCCGCTGGAGATCTTCGGCGGCCTGGTCGCCGAAGACCCGTCTGTGCTGCAGAAACGAGTCGCGTTTGACTTTCCGCGCGACGCACGGCACGTGTATGAAGAACTCGGCAAGACTGGTCTGACGAGCGCTGAGATCTGGGAAGGTGCGGTTACGTTTCGTTTCGCTCAGCCGGCGGGGGTGCTTGAGCACTTGCTGAAATCCGGCGCGGGAACAGCATTCTATGATGCGATCGACCCCGCGCGGCGTGCGGGGCTGACCAACGAATTCCTCGCGCGGCTCGGCGCCAGGCACTCCGGCGCGGGCGACTACACGGTCACGCACCAGTACGTCGCGTGCATCGCCGTCAAAGCGTGATCGGCGATTGAGACGTCACGACCGACGCGAGAAACGAGACACGCGGGCCGGGTATAATCTCGCCATGACCGTGACGGGCGGCAGCACCGAAGCCCTGACGGGCAGCATCGAACGGGTGACGTTTCACAACCCGGACAACGGCTTCGCCGTGCTGCGCGTCAACCATGCAAGTCACTTGTCGTATTTCGCCCGGGCCACCAGCCGTAATTCGGGAATAATCCCGGCCATGGGAACTCCTCCTCTGGGCTCGTGGCCCGGTTGGAGCACAAGGTATTGGAGTTCCCATTCTCACATCCACAACCTATTGCCTTACAATAGGTTACAAACGCCGCGCGATTGCGCACGGTGATTTAGGTCCCGTCGTCCTTCACTTCAGCGTCGGCACGAGCTATGCCGTTCACCGGCGAGCCCGAAACCGCCGAGCCGCACTCCGGACATCGCCCGCTCACGTTGCCGGTCAAGTCGTAACCGCAGCGCGTGCAGTGGCCGGGCGCGATCCGTTTTGACCGTAGTAGCCAGGTCGCCGCTCCAAAGAACAGCAAGAGTGACCAGAGCGGCACCTCTACAGCGTAGCAGTCGATGCCCGGAAGCGTCAGGCCGATGCGGTTCAAGGCCGTGGCGTCAGGGTCATTCCGATTCGCCGCCGCTGCCCATGCCGGTCCGGTTGGCCACATCCAGGCGTGAAAACCGACACTCGGTTCGCCAGGGGGCCGATGATGAACGACTGTGAAGCGTCCATACCCGAGCGCGCACCAAGCCCCCGTATCCCCGTAGCCGGCGACCCACCCCCACGAAAAGCCCCAGGCGGCGAGCACGATGACGACCATCGCCCGTGCCAACCAGAGAATCAGCAGGGTAGCTTGAGGGCCGCGTTTTACGGAGTCGCATGATTCCACTTCGCTGGCTAACCGATGCACCGGACGCAACTCAGCAACAGACCCGCGTGGACTTCAAATCGTTCAGGCCGCAGGTCGTCTCGTAACCGCGAGCGGTTGAAGGTACCAGCATAGAACTCGACTCGCAACTCGGTCGCCGGGTGCCATCGCTCGACCGACCGGACCTTCGCGTTCTGGCAGTGCTGCCCGAGGGCGTCGAAAATCGCGAAGCACTCGTCCGGCCCACGCCGGAAGAGTCCCTCAACTGCGCGGACGTGAAGAAGATCAAGCCCGAGAACCTCGTGAAGTACAAGAGCGCCCCCGAGGGCAAGCGGCTGCACAAGGGGTGCCCGACGTGACGTCTCGGTTCGGGCCCGACTGGATCTTGGTAAGAAGGCACGGAGGAGTTCGAGGAATGTGGTAGGATGCGGTCAGCGAACCGGACCCGCCGTTCGCGTAACGAAGTGTCCCGCCGACGGTGATCATCATGGGCGTTTTGAGGCAGCTCTTTGGGCCGAGCAAGGCTGAAGTCTGGCGTCGGCTCGCGGAGGAGGTGGGCGGGCAGTTTGTGGAGGGCGGTTTCTTCGGCCGGGACGAGGTCATCGTCCGCGTCGGTGAATGGACGCTGACGCTTGACACCCACACCGTGTCCACCGGGAAGACCACCGTCACGTTTACCCGTATGCGGGCACCGTACGTAAACGGCGATGGATTTCGCTTCGACATCTACCGGAAGACGGTCTTCAGCGGGCTCGGCAAGCTGCTGGGCATGCAGGATGTCGAGGTGGGCGTCCGTGACATTGACGACGACTTCATCATCAAAGGCACGAACGAAGGACAGCTACGGACGCTGTTCGCTGATCCGAGAGTCTGTGACCTGCTCCGTGGCCAGCCAGCCATCCGCCTGCTGGTCAAGGATGACGAGGGTTGGTTCGGTGCCAAGTTTCCGGAGGGCGTGGACGAGCTGTACTTCCAGGTCGTCGGCGTCCTCAAGGACATCGAACGGCTGAAGTCGCTGTTCGAGCTGTTCGCCGAAGTGCTCGACCGCCTGTGCCGGATGGGCTCGGCCTACGAGCGTGGCCCGGGAGTTATGCTGTAATACGGAATCTGATTAGTCTTTGCGCGCAGTTCGGCGCAAGTNNGTTAGGTATTGCGCCAAGGTCTCGGGTCGCGCATGCTTTGTGCGGCGTGGCCAGGAGGCCGTTGGATGAATGTCGAAGCGCGTGATCCGAACGATCCGCCGGTTCTCGAGCGGGGAATACGGGCTGGGCGTGATGGACGACGGCGCGAGCGCTATCGCTGTGTGCTCTTGGCCATGCGCGGCTTCGAGGCGCCGCAGATCGCGGGCCAGCCCGACCGCGCGGCGCTCATTCTCAAGGCCGATGTGGCCAACACGTTCACGCTGGCACCGTTGGTCATGAACAAGCCATTGACTTTGGAGGGTCGAAACGTAACCATGCACAAGTGGCAACGAGGCGGATAAGAGTCCCAATTGAATCTCATTTCTTGATTGGAGGATGCAAGATGTCTTATAGGCAACAGTGGATCTGGTGTGCGATCGCAACGGCCTTGCTCGGCGTCAGCGCGACGCTCGCGGGCACGCCCTTGGGAACGGCGTTTACCTACCAGGGACAGCTCAAGGAAGACGGCGTGCCCGTGAACGACCCCGCGCGGAGCATGTGGTTCAGGCTGTACGACACCAGCCTCGGCGGCTTTCCGGTCGGCGGGATGTTGCCTGCCGGCGTCAGGATCGACAAGGGGCTATTCACGGTCCAACTCGACTTCGGCATCAACGCGTTCGACGGCAACAAGCGCTGGCTCGAGATCGACGTGCTCAAGCCGGGCGTGGGGTACTTCACGCTCACGCCGCGGCAGGAGATCACGGCCACGCCGTACGCTGCGTATGCGCCGCGCGCCACCTACGCGGACGACGCGGACACGCTCGATGGCCAGCACGGCTCGTTCTACCAGGATGCCTCGAATCTGACGACGGGCACGCTGTCCAAAGACCGGCTGCCGCAGAATGCAATCGACAGTAGTAAGATCGAAAACGAAACGATTCTGGACGAGGACATTTCGCCGACCGCCGCGATCGCACCCAGCAAGATCAACGGCACGGCCCTGACGTACGCGACCGACGGATACCCGCCGCGCGCCGGCTACAACGCACCGTCCGGGTTCATGACGACGAGCGACACGTACCAGATTGTCACGTCGGTGACCATCAACCTGCCCACGGGCGGCTACGTCTTCGCGCTCGCCAGCGCCTTCGCAGGCTACTGGACCGGCCCCTACGAGGGGGCGTTTGCCCTGGGCTTTGGGTCGACCACAGAGGACCAACCCACGGAACGCTGGGTCAAGATGCCAAACGCCGACCACGAGCAGTCGGTCAGCACGGCAACGATGCACTGGATGGAAGCCGGCTCCCAAACGGTGTATCTCCTGATCAAGCGCGATAGCGGCACGGGCCCGATCTGGTTCCCGCGCTCCACGCTCTCTGTGATTTTCTTTGATGACCTCAGCAAGGTGCAGGCGCTGAACGCGGCCACGAGGGAGCCGGAGTCTCTGCATCGGCCGGTCGATGGAGTTCGCCAGTGATGCGGCGAATGAACATGGCCACCATGACATCGGATTCGGGCGGTAGAGATGCGTCTCGGACGCATCGCTTTTCTGGAGACTGAAACCATGCTTAACCAACGGCTTGCATTGACAGCACTTGTGGCGCTGACGGTCATCGGCGCGGCTGCTACGCTGGCCGATGAGTTCGACCTCAACTGGTGGACCGTCGACGGCGGCGGGCAGATGTGGAGCACCGGCGGCGGATTCGAGCTCTCCGGCACGATCGGCCAGCCTGACGCCGGCGCCATGACCGGCGGCGGATTCGAGCTCACCGGCGGCTTCTGGGTCAGCGTCGTCGCCGGCCCGGCGATTTGCCGGGGCGACATGAACTGCGACGGCCGCGTCACGTTCGCCGACATCGACCCGTTCGTCGAGGCGCTGTCCGGCGAGTCAGCCTGGAACCAGCACCATCCGAGCTGCCCGTGGCTGAATGCGGACTGCAATGGCGACGGGCACGTGACGTTTGCAGATATTGATCCGTTCGTGGCGGTGATCGGGAGGACGTGCCCGTAGCAGGGATCCGGGAGAACCGCCAGGCCGGTCCTCGATTGGTCGAGCTGACGCGGACCCAAACAGCTTGCCGATCGGAGATCGGTCCTGTTTAGGGCACGGCGCCGGTGCGCGGGGGCCACGCGCGGAGCGACAAGACGTCGCCGGCGCCGCCGCGGACGACTGGCGCGTCACGCTGTGACGCGCGATCAAGCGCGCCTCCGGCCCCCCTGCCAACCCTATGTTGGCCGCCGGCTCCGGTTTGTCATTTTGCCCGGAACACCCCGCGCCCGACCTTCCGCACGCCGGGCATCGCCGCCAGGTATTTGCCGACAGTCTTGGGCAGCGCCTTGTCCCGCGACTTGTACCCGGCCTTGAGCACGGCGGCGGCGACGTCTTTGACGGCTATCGGGCCCCGGTGGGCGTGCAAAACCTGGCTGATGTACGCCGGGAGCGTGCCCGCCCGAAAGGCGGGGTGTCGGCGACCGCTGCGGCGGACCTTGACGCCGGCCGCGGTGCCGCCCAGGGCCGTGAAGCCGTGATCGACCAAGTAGCCAGGTTCGTCGCGGAGAGCAATCTGCCAAGCGACCGATGGGCTGGGCGGCGATACGGATCGGCACGTCGCGCAGGTAGGTGAACGCCTCGACCTCGTGGCGCTGCTCGGCACGCGTCGCGCTATTTCTTCTCCGCGAGCGCCGCGGCCATCTTGTCGAAGTTGGCCACGCACTGGCCCACTTGCGCGACCTGGTCCGGCGGGTGGATTTCGTACTCGATCGAGAAGGCGCCTTTGAACTTCTGGTCCTTGAGCAGCGCCAGAATCTCCTTGGTTTTGCCGGCTCCGGTCCCCCAGGGCACGTCGTGCGCGTCCGGCTTGCCGAACTCATTGAGGTCCTTGAAGTGGAAGGTGATCACCCGGTCGCCGTACTTCTTCAGGGCTTCGAGCGGATCGATGCCCGAGCGCATCCAGTGCCCGGTGTCGGCGCAGAGGCCGATGCGCGGGCCGTGGCTCTTGACGGCGGCGTAGGCCACTTGCGGGTCCCAGTAGCGGCTCGGCTTCGGATGGTTGTGCAAGGCGACGTTGACCTTGTACTCGTTGGCGAGCTTCTCGATGGCGTCCAGGGCTTCCGGGGCCGGCTCGGACGTGAGCGTTTCAAGATTCAGCGCCTTGGCGAATTCGAACACCTTGCGGTCGGCGTCCTCCTTGCCCGTGAGCTCGACCACGCCGTAGCTGGCGGCCTTGATGCCCGCCTCCTTGAGCTTGGCGATGAGCTGGTCGCGGTCGGCCGTACTCATGTCGTGGTGGACCTGGGCGTCGGCGCCCGGGCGCAACTTTTCGCCGGGGTAGAGCTCGACGTAGCGCAGCCCCAGACTCTTGGCGCGGTCGATGGCCTCGAACGCCGTCACGTCGTTGAACGTCCAGCACTGCAGCGACAGGCGCCAGCCCAGCGACTCGGCGGCGGCATCGTCGCGGCCCGCGGCCCTCGCCGACACGGCCAGCATCACAGCGCACGACGGCAGAACCAGCATCAGCGTCATCCCAAACGGCTTCATGGTGGACTCCTTCACTCCGAACCCACGTGCCCAGTTACGTTGGCGGCAGCATACTACGAACAACCCGCGGATTCAGCGGGCACGAGCACCGTCGGCGTTGCTGCGCAGAGAGTGCTGGGAATCCCGGTCGCGGTTGAAGCGGGCTTGGTTGCACCAGCGTTGCTGACACCGTAGTCTCCTGCGGTCGCGGTCAAGTTCTCGGAGATGAAACATGGCGAAAACCGGCAAGTTCAAGTGCTCGGCGTGCAGCCGCACGTTTTCGATGGCGGCCCATCTGGGCCGGCACATGACCACCATTCACGGCGCCAAGGGCGCCCAGGCCAAGGTCAAGTCGCGCGTCCAGCCGCGCCAGAACCTACGTTCCGGGATTGACGGCGTGGTCGCTCAGATTCGCACGTATCGTGACCAGTTGGCCACCGAGCGGGCGGAAATCGACTCACAGCTCGATGCCCTGGACAACGCCCTCGCAACGCTGGACGGGACGGTTCGCCCGGCGATGAAGCACGTCGCCGGAGGGCGGCGTGGCGGTGGGGGTGCACGGGCGGGATCACTCAAGGAATTTGTCCTGCGTGTGCTACGGGGCCGGGCACGACCCATGCGGGTGAAGGACATCACCGCGGCGGTCCGGAAGGCCGGCTACGCGACGAAGAACCGAACGCTGGAAAAGAGCGTGGGCAACGCGCTGGCCGCTACGCCGCAGGTCGTCAAGGTTGCACGCGGGCAGTACCGGTTGCGGGGGTAGCGCCCGCACGGTCGGCTGCGGTGGGGATCGCCGTCGATACCCCGCCGACGGTCTGTCGTGCAGTTGGCACGCGGCGTCGCACAGCGCGCGTTGCCGGGCGTAGGGCATCGCCCGGTGGCGTGGACGCATCGTCGGCGATCGCCACTACTCCGCCCTTACCACCCGCAGGCCCCGTCGCTCCGCCTCGACGCGCAGATTGGCCACAGCCGGTTTGTCCATCGGCACAGCGCCGTCCGGCGTATCGAATCGACCGCCTCGGGGTGGACCTCCGGAAGCCAGGCGGCATAGTGCTGGCGGACGATGGCCGGGCTGTTGCCCATCAGCTCGGCGATCGGGCGTTCATTCAGATCGGCGGGAACTCGGCGCGCACGATCTCGTGGCGAAGTTGGCTGGTCAGGCCGGGTGCGACCGAGTCGCAAACTGCTTCGATGTCGAATTGCGTCAAACCCGCCGCGCGCCCTCGAGACCAGTAGCGTCCGGGATTTTTGCTGAATGTGCGTGGACGGAGGGGAATTG
>PMMM01000259.1 GCA_003162245.1 Phycisphaerales bacterium | reverse complement strand
GCTGAGAATGCGGTCGCCCTGGGGAATCGAAGGCAGCGCGAAGAAAATCCGTTTTTTTATCCGTCACTTTCGCGGGTGCGGTGTCTTCTGGTTGGGACCGAGCGGCGCATTGGGTATCGCCGCCCGAGCTGGAGCCGCGGGTGCCGGGGAGGGACCCGCGGCTGGGAGAGAGCGATCCGCGCGGCCGCCGGCCCGGGGTACGCGGGCGACGACCAAGTCGTCGAGTGTCCGCCCAGGACCGCGCGGATCGCCCGGGAATGTTCGTGTGGGATCGAGGAGTCGTCGTTGAGTTCACGTGCCGTGCCAAAGGCGGGTGTTCGCCGCACTTGGCCACGTGGGAGTAAGCAAGGCCATCGTGAAGTAAGGGTCGCGGCTGGGGAGCGCGATGGGCGGATTGAGTTTACGGTCAAGGGCGGCGCGGCCCGGGTAGCCGGGCTCAGATTTCGTCCTCCAGCGACCCGCGCCTGCGACCACCTGTCGACTGCCAAGCTCCGTTTGCCAGCTTGATCACCATTCACGGTGCGACACTCGCCGCGAGATGGCACGCGGACACCGTGATGCTCGGGCGCCGCCTCCGTCTGCGGCCGACCAGCGCCCGCGCGCGTGCTCGGCTACATGAACAAGGGGTTTGAGCCTGTTCGTGCCTCTTCGACCAATACGGTCCGACTGTTTCAAAAAGGAGAGAGAGTATGAAAACAATGTCTGTGCTACTGCTGGTCGCCGCTTTTGCTCTCACCGTTTCAGCCCCTGTGGCCTGGGGCGACGATGGCGACCGAGTCATCGGAACAGCCTTTACATACCAAGGGCAAGTCACGAAGGCGGGCGTCGCGCTCAACAGCACGGCCGACTTCCAGTTCAGCCTGTGGGATTCGCTGGCCAGCGGCAGCCAAATCGGTTCTACGCTGGCGGTGAACAACGTGAGTGTGGCCGGCGGTCTGTTCACCGTGACGCTCGACTTCGGCGCCGCGGCGTTCCCCGGCAATCCGCGTTGGCTGCAAGTGGCGGTGCGCTCGCCGGCCGGCAGCGGCACCTTCACAACGCTCAGCCCGCGGCAGGGGCTTTCGCCCGCGCCGTACGCGATCTACGCCGCGACGGCGAGTGCGGCGGGCAACGCAGACACGGTGGACGGGTACCACGCGGGCAACTCGTCGGGGCAGGTCCCGGTTAGCAACGGTACCGTGTGTTCGGCCCTCAGCGCCGACCTGCTCGATGGACAGCACGGCGCATTCTACCAGAACGCCGGCAATCTAAACGCGGGCACGCTGCCCAGCGGGCGGCTGTCGGGCACTTACTCAAGCGGAGTGACGTTCTCCAGTGCCACCAACAGCTTCACGGGCAACGGCGCCGGGTTGACAAACGTAGACGCGGACATGGTAGACGGCTACCATGCGGCTGGACTGGCCAAGGTCACACAGGTCGGCCTTCCCGGCGGCGGCGGCACTGTCTACATTGATATCCCGCATTACGCGGCCTTTCAACTCGTCGTAACAGAATGTTACGCGGCGCCGGACAGCAACGCCGTGGGTTTCATCTACGGCATCACGAACGACAACTGGATAGCGTTCCAAGGGTTCGACGGCACAGGCTTGCACGTGCGCAACTCAGTTTCCCTCTACGGCACAAGCACGATTTTCTCGGTGGATTCGGGGAACATCGTCGTAAGTGCGCCAGGCGATGGCTCATACCGCCTGAAGATTGTCTCTGCGGGTAGCGACATGCAGGCTATGTTGATCCGTCCCTAGCGCATACGAGTCCGCTTGCGACGCGCGATCAGGCGCGCGTCTTTGCGGTTCGGTTTCATTTGCGTCGTGGACTTAGGAACTGAGGCTTATGATGAACCATACGATACGCACGACAATCTCTATGGCTGCGGCCTTGTGGGTGCTCGGCATGGCGGGCGTCAGCGCCGCCGATCTCGCGCTCGACTGGTGGACCGTTGACAACGGCGGCGACATGTGGACCTCCGGCGGCGACTTCGAGCTGTCCGGAACTATCGGCCAGCCCGACGCCGGTATCACGATGACGGGCGGCGATTACGAACTCACCGGCGGATTCTGGGTCAGCGGCGTCGTCGGGCTCGTACTCTGCCCCGGCGACACCAATTGTGACGGCCGCGTCACGTTTGCCGACATCGACCCGTTCGTCGAAGCGCTCGCCGGCGAGTCAGCCTGGAACCAGCACCACCCGAACTGCCCGTGGCTGAACGCCGACTGCAGCCACGACGGCAACGTCACCTTTGTGGACATCGATCCGTTCGTAGCGCGGCTCGGCTCAACGTGTCCGTGAGCGACGACGGCTGACAAGAGCCTCGAGTACTTGCCCCCGGGCCGGCCGGCGAAAAACAGCGCTGGCCGGCCCGGGGCGCTGTTACGTGGTCCGCGAAGCAGCATGGACGGATTGCATCGACCCCGGGAGTGCTGGCATCTGAGTGCGACATCCAGCGCGGCCCCCGCGCCTTCGACCAATCGGCTGCTCCCGCTTACAGCCCCTGTTCTTGATGCCAGGCGGTTGACACGAACCGGCGTCACTCCTCATCCAGCAGCGATGTGTGGTCGCGGAGTTTCTTGGACCCCTCGAAGAGCCGCGACTTCACCACGGACTCCGGCAAGTCGAGGACGTACGCAATCTCGGCGCGCGGGAGTTTTTCCACGTAACGCATCCGCAGCACCTCACGCTGGTCGGCGGGCAGGGCCTCCACCAGGTGCGCGACGCGGGAGCGCTGCTCCCGCCGGACCAGCCGCGTCAGGTTCCCGGTCTGATCGGCCCCCAGCCGCGAGTCGGACGGCAACGGCGACGCGTCACGTCGGCGGGCATAGCCGCGCAGCACGTTCAGGCAGTGCCGGCGCGCGATCTTGTACAGCCACGCGCGGAAGTTCTCCGGCACGCCCCCGGTCCGCAGGACGTTGCAGAACACCTCCTGTACGGCGTCCTCGGCGTCCTGCTCGTTTCCCAGATAACCCCAGCAGAACCGCAGCATCGGCTCACGGTACAGGTCGTTCAGCAAGCCCCCGGCAGTGGCTTCGCCCGCGCGCAGGCGCACGACCAGCGAGGGGGTCAAGTCCGGCCGAGGTCCTTGCTGGTCGCCCGCCGGCATGGTGTTCAATTCCCCTCCGCCGCGGCTTCTGCGGCTGGCACGTCGGAGGCGGGCGCGGCTCGGTCCTCCGCCCCGAGTTCGTCCAATCTCCAGATGGCGAGGTGGTACTCGTTCATCGGGTCCAGCGGCCATTGGTCCGCGTCAAACAACAGGTTCGTCGCCCGACAGCGCTCGAACCACTGTCGGGCTGCGGCGCGGTCGCCATCGAGCAGACACTGTTCGCCGGCGTAGTAGAAGCTCTCGCACACCTCCTCGGGACTGCGCGGATTCGCGGCCGCAACCAAGTCTGCCGGGGCAAGCTTGCGAGCGAGGCATCTCAGGACGTCGGCCTGCCAGCTCTCGGGGACGGCCGCGCGCACGCCATCAGCGAGGGCCTCCTGCGCTTCGGCCGTCAGCCGGTCCGCCTCCGGTCGACGGCCCTGCGCCTCCAGCTCCGCGGCCTGCTCGTGCAACGTCAGGAACAGCCGCGCCGTGGCATAGGAACCCCGTCCCTGGGCATCGCGGAGGGTACGGCAGTCCGCGGCAGCCTGAGCCCATTGCCGTAGACACCAGTAGACGGTTGCGCGGCGGTAGTAAACCCAGCGCGACGCCTTGGGGCCCCAGGTATCGATGAGATGTGAGTAGTCGTCGAGTGCGCCGGCATAGTGCCGCAGACAGAGTCGCGCCAGGCCGCGCTGCGCATACGCGCTCGTCTCGACGGGCGGGAGGGCGGCGACCGCAGCGCACAATTTCATCGCCCCCTCGTACTGACCTTGCTGGCTCAGAACGGACACCTCGAACATGGTCCATTCGGCGCGGCTGTATTTGAACTCGCGCAGTAGCGTCTCGGCTGCCGCCAGTGCGCGGTCATAGTCCCGGTTCTGGAATGCCAGGTACGCCAACCGTTCGCACGCCAACTCGTGTCGTGCGTTGCCACGCAGCGCCGTGGCGACACACCGCTGCGCCTCGACGGTATCCAGCGTGGCGTACGAACGCACGTACCAGCCTTCGTCCGTGTCCGGCGCGTCGCGCAACCCCTCAGCCCCTTCGCGCTCGGCGCGCGTATCCCCCTGGGCGCGGCGGATCTCGCTCAGCAGCAGTTGGGCCGCCCAACTGCCCGGTGTACCTTGAGCTCCTTGAAGCAGGGTCGCGGCGTCGTTGCATTGACGCTGGTTCTTGTTCCGCACGCCTGTCGTGAACATGGCCTGCGCGTACACCAGGCGGGCTTCGGGGATTTCGGGATACCGGTCAAATTCCGTGCGCGCATTCGCGACGTAAACCTCGCCGGAGCCCACCTCTATGGCCCGCTGGTTCAGCAGGATGTTATGCCGGGCGTCCGATCTGTGTCGGTGGTTGGACCACGAGGTTCCCATGATGCCTACGGCGCTCAACAGCAATATCGCCGCCGCCACGCCGGATGCCAGCCGATGTTTCGAGACCGCCCGGCGCAGTAGGTATAGCCCGCTCGGGCGCCGGGCCAGGATCGGCTCGTCACGGAGGTACCGTTCCACGTCTTGGCGGAGTTCCGCGACGGACTGATACGCATTCCGCTTAGT
>PMMM01000087.1 GCA_003162245.1 Phycisphaerales bacterium | reverse complement strand
AGCTTCATCCACCCGATCACGATCCTGTCGGCCCTGCCGTTCGCCGGGTTCGGCGCGCTCGTGACGCTAATGCTGTTTCACGTGGAACTGAGCCTGTACGCCTTCGTCGGCATCATCATGCTGATCGGCATCGTCAAGAAGAACGGCATCATGATGATCGACTTCGCGCTGGAGGCGCAGCGCAACGAGGGCAAGTCACCAGTTGATGCGATCTACGAGGCGTGCGTGATCCGTTTCCGGCCGATCATGATGACGACGATGGCGGCCCTGATGGGCACGCTGCCGATCGCACTAGGGATGGGCGCGGGGGCCGAGTCGCGCCGGCCGCTGGGCTTGGCGGTCGTCGGCGGGCTGCTGTTCTCGCAGTTGCTGACGCTGTTCGTGACCCCCGTATTCTACGTATACATGGAGGAGTTGCGGGCGCTGGGGTCACACTGGCGACCACGCCGGCACACGAGCAAGCCTGCAGCGGCGGGCGTCGAGCTCGCTTCCGCCGTCACACCCGGCGCGGCCGCGGAACTGGTCCGGCGCTCGCCCGCCGCCCCGTAGCGGCCACCGCTCAGACCGTCACCACGATCTTCCCGAAATGCTGCCCCTCCTGCATGAAGCGCAGCGCGGCCGGCAGCTCGTCGAAGCTGAAACGCCGGTCGATCACCGGCTCGATGCGGTGCTCTCCAAGGAACCGAGACAGGGCCTCGAAGGCGGCGCGCGAGTCGACCATGATGCCGACGACGTGCAGGCGCTTCATCAGGATCAGTCCAGTCGTGACCAGCCCTTGCCGGCCGGTGAGTGCGCCTAATAGCGCCACGGTGCCGGCGGCGCGCGTGGCCTTCATCGAGCGGTCGAGCGTGCCGGGCCCCGCAGTCTCGACGGTGAGGTCGACGCCGACGCCGCCGGTGTGTTCGAGCACGGCCGCATCCCAGTCGGGCGTCGTTTGATAGTTGATCGTGTGGTCGGCACCGAGCTGGCGAGCCCGCGCGAGCTTCTCGTCGCTGCTGCTCGTGATAATGACACGGGCGCCCAGCTTCTTGGCGAGTTGCAGCGTGAAGATCGCCACGCCGCCCGTGCCCAGGGTCAGCACCGTTTGCCCCGGCTGCACGTTCCCCACGGTTACGAGCGCGCTCCACGCGGTCAGCGCCGCGATCGGTAGCGTGGCCGCCTGCGCGAAATCGTAGCCCGCCGGCAGCGGCAACACGGCCTCCGCCGGCAGCAGGACCTGCTCCGCGGCGAGGCCGGCGCCCGGCGTGCCCAGGGTCGACGCGACGTACTCCTGACGGAACGGCCCGTCGAGCCAGTCGGCGATGAAGTGTGACACGATGCGCTCGCCGACGCGGACGCGCGTGACGCCGGGCCCGACCGCGGACACGACGCCGGCGCCGTCGCTGATGGGCGTCGCCGGCCGCTTGAGCTTCGGGTTGTACGCGCCCGTAACGACCAGCAGGTCGCGGTAGTTCAGGCTGAGCGCCTGCACGTTTACCGCGACCTGGCCCGGCCCCGGCTGCGGCGCGTCGCGCGTGACGAGCCTCAGGTTCTCGAGCCCGAACGCGTCGAATTGGTATGCGCGCATTTTGTGGTCTCCGTGCGATCCGTCTACGCCGCGCGCCGCTGCCAAGCGCGACGCTTGTGGGACTCTAGCAGGCATCCTAGGCGCATTCGACCTGTCATGGGGGCCATCGTAGCGCGCACGGTCACGATAAAACGGCCCCGTAACCGCGATCGGGCGCCGGCCGCCGAACGCACGGGGAGCGTCGGCGTATAGAAAGAGGTGATCGCGGCCAATCCAGCGTAAACGAGGACGAATATTTTTCGCGGAACTTGTCCGATATGTATAAGCGCCGACAGAGCATAGGCGTAGACGGCCACACCCCGTCAAAGGAGGATTCAGATGCCGGCACAAGTAGCACGGTTTCCCCGTCCGAGAGCGCGCACGATGGACGCCCGCGCCATCCCCGTGGCGGAAGGCCCGCACGACGAGCAGATTCGCGCGCGGGCGTACGAAATCTACCTGGCCCGCAACGGGGCACCGGGCAACCCCGAATCCGACTGGCGCCAGGCAGAGGAAGAACTGCGCGGCCGCATGACGCTGCTTGGCCAGACGTGAGCCACCGGGCGACATCGTCTGGTGTCGCCGGTCGATTCACGCACAACCCAATAGCCCCAGCCGTAGCGACCTCGACTCGGTCCCCGACGGGTCGACGGCCCACGCGCAAGGCGCCGTCTGGGCCGGCTATTGGCCTGCCTCGCCAGCCGGTGTTCGCATGTGATAGACATGCTCCGGACCCGGGTAGCGCCTGCTGGTGACGTCCTGCACGTAGCGCCGTATGGCGTCCTCGTACACCGTGGCGACCCGCGCCAGCACGGGCACGAACCGGGGCGGCCGAATCGTCCCCCAGCCGAGCATATCGTGTGTCACGAGCACGTGCCCGTCGCACGCCGGGCCGGCTCCGCACCCAATCACAGGCACGCCGACCGCCGCGACAACGGCCTGGGCGGCTTCGTTTGGGACCGCTTCCAGCAGCAACATCGCGGCGCCTGCGTCCGCCATACGCCGCGCGTCGGCCACGAGGCTCGCGATGGACTGCTGGTCACGCGCCTGGGCACGGTAGCCGTCGGGGGATGTGATCTGTTGGGGCCGGAGTCCGAGGTGCGCGATGACCTCGATTTCGGCGCCGCCAAGCCTGGTCACCAGCCGTTCGTCGCCCGACGCGGCCTCGAACTTGACGGCGTCGCAACCGGCCTCGGCTCGGAAGCGTTTCGCCGCGGTAACAGTGGCTTCGGCCCCCCCGCTCATGGCTTCGTAGGGCATGTCGCCGACCAGGTAGACGTGCGGCGCCCCCCGGCGGACGGCCTCGGCCAGAACGAGCATGAGCGACAGGGGCACAGCGCGTGTGTTGGGATGCCCGAGGAGAACAGTGCCCAGCGAGTCGCCCACCAGCAACGCGTGCACGCCGGCGGCCTGCGCAACGGCTGCGGTCGGATAATCGTAGGCGGTCAGCATGGCGAATCTTCGCCCCTCGGACTTCAGGCGGCAAAAAAAAGCGAGGTCGTAATGCGGCCCAGGCGGCACAAAAGGCGTCATGGCGCGGTGTCCTGACAGGGTCCGCGTGCCATGAATATCAGACATTGCAGCAAGCGCCAAGCCGGCCCCCCGGCCGCCCGGAGGTTTATCGGCTGGCGCCCCCGGCCCGGTTCCGGGCCAGTTTCCTCACGCCAGCGACAGACAATATGAATGCTTAGAGGGGACGCACTGCCGGTCTGACGGTCCGCAGGGCCGTCCGCGGGCAGAGTGTCCGTGTACGGAATCGGCGGCGGCGCGGCAAGGTACGCGGCCGCACCACCAGCGCGAATCTCGCGTGAGCACGCGCTGTTTCCCGCGTTCTGTGCGAAACCGAGAGTGGTGGAACGAAGATGCGCCCGGATCTGATCGACATCTGCGTCATCGAGGACGATCCCGCGCAGCGGGCCCTGCTTCTGCGGCGGATGCTGAAGTGCGAGTACACGGTGGTAGAGGCGGGCGACGGGGAAGCCGGGCTGTTGCAGATTCGCAGCCACCAGCCGCGCGTGGTCTTGTGCGACCTGCTCATGCCGGGGATGACCGGCATTGAGGTGTGCCAGCGGGTGCGGGCCGACCCCACGATCAGCGGCGCGTACATCATTCTGCTCTCCGCCTGCGACGAGCGGCAGGCAAAGCACGAGGCGTTGCGCACCGGGGCAGACGACTACCTCGTGAAGCCCTATGACGTGGACGAGCTGGAGGCCCGCGTGCGCAACGGGGTGCGGATTAGCAAGCTGCAAGAGCGGCTGCGGCGGGCCGCCCTGACGGACGGGCTGACCGGCCTCTCGAATCACGCGGAGTTCCGCGAGCTGATCAGGCGCGAATTTGCGCGCACGCAGCGCTACGGCGGGGTCGTCGCGCTGCTCATGCTCGACCTCGACCACTTCAAGGCGGTCAACGACACGTTCGGTCACGAGACCGGGAACGTGGTGCTCCAGGACGTCGCCCGGCTGCTGCGCGGGCTGGTCCGCGATACGGACATCGTCGCCCGCTACGGCGGCGAGGAGTTTACGGTCATTTGTCCGGAGACCAGCGTGGACGACGCCGCGCAGCTCGCCGAGCGCATCCGGGACACGCTCGGGCGCGAGCTGCGCGTGCCGAGTTGCTCCGATCTGGCGGTGACGGTCTCGATCGGCGTGGCCGCCACGTCCGAGGCGACCGTGCACTCGGTTTCCGACCTGATCAACCGCGCGGATCACGCCCTGTATCTCGGCAAGCGGTCCGGCCGCAACCAGGTGGTCCGGTCCGACACCGCCGGGGACGTCGTGATGGACGCCGGGCTCGAGGTTGGCCAGCTCGACCGCCTGCAAAAGCAGGTCGTGGCGTTGAGCATGCAAGCGAAGGAACTTTGCTTGCAGAGCATCTGGGCCCTGGTACAGGCCCTCGAGGCCCGCGATCAGCACACCGCCTGGCACTCGCGCAACACCACGTTCTACGTGAACACGCTGGCCCAGGCCGCGGGCTGGTCGCAGTCGCTGCGCGCCACCGTCGCGAATGCGGCGATGCTACACGACCTCGGGAAGATCGGCGTGCCCGACCGCATCCTGCAAAGCCGCGCGCCGCTGTCCGAGGCGGATAGCGCCGTGCTGCGGCAGGTGCCGCTGCTGACGTGCAAGATCCTGGGGCCGCTGCGCGTGTTCGAGACGGAGACGGTCATCATCCGCCACCTGCGCGAGCGCTTCGACGGCGCGGGATACCCCTTCGGGCTGAGCGGAAACGCGATCCCGATCGGGTCGCGGCTGTTGGCCGTCGCCGAGACGTTCGACGCACTCACGAGCGCCCGCGCTCATCGCCCCAGCCGCAGCATCGACGGGGCTTTGGAGGTGATCCAGGCCGAGGCCGGGCAGCAATTCGATCCGCGCTTCACGGATTTGCTCGCCAGCGTGATCGCGGAGCAGCGCGACCGCTGGGCCACCCGCATCCGGCAGACTCTGGCCGGCCTGAGCCGCATTGCCGACGCGAGCCAGCCGTCGGCAGACTAACCGTCTCGCCGTAGGCACATGTCGCGCGTGGGCCGGCCAGCAACCCGCTGACCGCGCAACACCGGAGCCATACAATGCGACCAGGTAGCACGCCGCGCACGGCAAACGTGTAAACTGTGCGCCGACCGAAAGGAGTCGCCAGCCATGAGAGTCCGGACGCATCTCATTCCAGCCGCAATCCTGATCGTCGGTGGGCTGACCGCAGCCGCGCAGGAGAAAAAGCCGGCCCACGAGCTCGAGGCCCGCGTCGATGCGCGGGTCGAGCTGCTGAGCCTCATCTTCCGGCTGGCCGGCAGCCCAGAGTACAACCAGCCCAACGCGAAGTCGCCCTACACCGACGAGGTCGACGCCCAGTTCGGGAAGTTCCGCGATCATGCGGTCGTCCGCCTGGCCCGCGAGCTGCGCGCGCAGCACGGCGTCAGCTACGACGCCGTCATGAGTATGGCGGTGCACCTGGAAGACACGCAGGGCCTCAAGCCGAAGCTGCCGCTGGCGCCGCGGCCGGCGCGCCTGGACGAGCGCTGGCCGACGAAGCAGGCCGGCGAGTTCCTGGAGCAGGCCCGCAGCTTCGTCAAGGAGGCGGGGTTCAACGAGTTCGTCGGGCAGCACCGCCAGCAATACGACGTGGCGGCCGAGCGGCTGACGCGGAAGCTGGCCGAGCGCGACTACGTCGGCTGGTTCGAGAAGTTCTTCGGGGCGCGGCCCGGCGCGCGGTTCCACGTGATCCTCAGCCTGCTCAACGGGCCGTGCAACTATGGCGTGGGGGTGCGTTATCCGGACGACCGGGAGGAGATCACCCCGATCATCGGAGCCAGCAAGTTCGACGACAACGGCGTGCCCGTGTTCAGCGACGCGGACGTCTCGACCATCGCGCACGAGTTCTGCCACAGCTACACGAACCCGTTCGTCGACAAGTACGCCAAGCAACTCGCGCCGGCGAGCGAGAGCCTCTTCAAGCACTGCGAAAGCACGATGCGCGAGCAGGCGTACGGCACGTGGAAGACGATGATGTACGAATCGCTCGTGCGGGCGTGCGTCGTGCGGTACGTGAAGGCGGCGGAGGGCAAGAAGGCCGCCGACGACGAGGCGCGCAGCAACGAGAAACGCGGGTTCCGCTGGACCGGCAAGCTCGCGGAGCTGTTGGGCGAGTACGAGACACAGCGCGAGCGCTACGCGACGTTCGACGCGTTCATGCCGCGCGTGGTCGAGTTCTTCAACGACTACGCCAAGGAGTCCGGAGAGTCGGCGGCCCGCGCGCCCAAGGTCGTGCGCATGATCCCGGCCAACGGCGCCACGGACGTTGATCCCGCCCTCACGGAAATCAAGGTCTTCTTCGACCGGCCCATGACGGACAAAGCCTGGTCCGTCGTCGGCGGCGGGCCGCACTACCCCGAGAGCGCCGGCGACGTCAGCTACGACGCCGAGCACAAGGTCTTCACCATGCCCGTCCACCTCAAGGCCGCCTGGTCGTACCAGTTCTGGCTCAACCACGGCAAGTTCAACAGCTTCCAGAGCGCGGACGGCGTCGAGCTGGAGTCGGTCGAGGTGAACTTCCGGACGCGGGGCGAATAGCCGTCCCCGGTTCGCGCTCTGCGCCGCACCGAGCGCGCGGCACAACGGAAGCCGATCACCGCCGGAGCCAGTCGCACCGCCCAGTCATTGCAGCCGCGTGTCGCCGCGTTCGGCCAGCCGCGTCCGCAGCACCGCGACGAGGGCGCGCGTAAACCGCGCCGCGTCCCGGTAGTCGAGGTGGTTTCCGTCCGGACATTTGAAGGACGCCAGCACCGGGTCGTCGGCCGCGGAGAGACACAGCGCCGACGTGTGGGCTTTGACAGCTTCCCAGCGCGCCGCGTCGGAGTCGTCGCGCGCAGCGACGGCCGGCGGCATGCGGATGATCACTACACGACCGCCGCGGGCTTGAATCCGCGTCACCGCGGCCTCGACGCGGGCCAGGCGCGCCGCGAGCTGCTCCTCGTTCAACGTGATTCCCCCGGTCGTGAACTCGTTCACGGTCAGGCGCTGGAGGAGCGCGGAATCAACCATTTGGTAATCGCCAAACCGTCCGCGGTCCGGGCTCATGCGCAGGTACGAGGGCCGCGGCCAATGGCCGGCGGAGAACGCTTCGGTGATGCGGCGGGCCGAAAGGTCCGGAGAGACGATGGCCAGCGCTTGCCCGATGAACCAGTGCAGCCGGAAGTCGAAACGCCTGGCCACCGAGCCGCGAAAGGAGCTGTAGCTTGCGGCGTACTCCTGCGCGCGGCGCTCGTGGCGCTCGTTGTTGTCGAACAGGAAGCCGGTTTCCACGAGCGCCAGGCCGGTGAAGGCCTCGTCTCGCGCCAGCTCTTCGAGAAACGCGTGCGCCGAGGTCCCGTCGATGGCGAGTTGGATGGGCCGCGTCCCGCAGGCGCGTTCGAACTCGTCCAGGTTGATGCCGAGCTGGGCTTTGGACGAGCCGAACACGACCACGGCGCGCGCGTCGTGGGGACGCAGTTGCATCCGCTGATACGCCCACAGGTCGGGCGTGTCGGTCAGCGCCGGCCGGAAGCCGTGCGCCCGCGCCACCCACTCGAAGGCGCCAAACGGGAGCAGGACCAGCAGCGCGGCCAGGGCCCACATCTTTCCCCAAGGCGCGTCCGGCGCGCGGTCCGCCGCACACGGGCTAGAACTGGAAGTAGAGGAAGGCACGCTCATCTCCAGGCGCTAGGATCACGGCCCCCAGCAGGACCGCGAGAACCGTGGACCGTAACCACCACGGCAGCCGCCGCCACAGCACTTCCTGCGGCGTGTCCCGCAGCAGCCATTGGCCGACGAACATCGCCGCGATGACCGTGGCGGCGGTCAGCGCCCGCAGGCCGCCGATGGTCGAGGGGTTGGCCGATCCGAGGAGCATCTTGCCGACGAACGCAAACGCGGTCTCGAAATCGGGCGCGCGAAAGAACACCCAGGCCACGCACACCAAACAGAACGTCAGGAACGCGGCCGGCAGGCGCACTGGCCACCGCGCCGCCCAGGGCCGGTCGCCGAACCGCTCCCGCACGGGCCGTTCCGCCGCCAGGTAGAGCCCATGCAGCCCGCCCCAGGCCACGAAGCGCCAGGCGGCCCCATGCCACAGACCGCCGAGCAGCATCGTCAGCATCAGGTTCAGATAGGTGCGGCCGGCGCCGCGGCGGTTGCCGCCCAGCGGGAAATACAGGTAGTCCCGCAGCCAACTCGACAGCGAAATGTGCCAGCGCCGCCAGAAGTCGGAGAAGCCGATCGCCGCGTACGGGCAGCGGAAATTGTCCGGCACGGCGAAGCCCAGGCACAGGGCGACGCCGATCGCGGAGGCGGAATAGCCGGCGAAGTCGAAGAAGAGCTGGGCCGAATAGGCGAACGCCCCCAACCACGCGTCGCGCCAGGAGGCCACGGGGGCGGCGTGGAAGACGGCGTCGGCAAAGGGCCCCAGAATGCCGTCGGCGAGAAAGACCTTCTCGAACAGGCCGATCGTGAACAGCGTCAGACCCCAACCCAACTCACGCGCGCCGGCCTGACGCGGCTGCGCACACTGCGGGAGGAAGTGCCCGGCGCGCAGAATCGGTCCCGACGCGAGCACGGGAAAGAACGACAGATACAGGGCCAGGTCGAGCAGCTTGCGGCAGGCCGGGAGCTTGCCGCGGTAGACGTCGATCGTGTACGAGAGAGCCTGGAACGTGAAGAAGGACACGCCCACGGGCAACAGGATGTCCAAGCGCCCCGGGTGATACGCGACGTGCAGGGCGGCGAGCAGGACCGTGAGGTTATCGAGCAGGAACTGGGCGTACTTGAAGAATCCGAGCAGCCCCAGCCCCACGACCAGGCTGCACAGCAGCCAGGCGCGCCGGCCGGCCGGCGTGCGGGCCGCGGCGATGCCCCGCCCGGCCCCATAGTGCACCAGCGTTCCGATCCACAACAACACGACGAACGGCGGGTTCCAGGCGGCGTAGAAGATGCAACTCGCCACCCAGAGATTGAACTTCTTCACCGTCCACGGGAGCGGTAGCCGATGCAGCAGCACCACCGCCGCGAAGAAGAGCAGGAAAGTCAGCGAGTTGAACGTCATCACCCAACTCAGCGTCGGTAGCGCCGGCCTCGTCGTCGACTGCGCCTTCCGCGGGGCGCTGCCGCGCGAAAGGCATGATTATATCGGCGCGACCGCGGTCGTCAGAACCGAGCCCTGGTTTTTCGGACGCGGAGCGAATGGCAGTCCCGCCCCAGCTTTATCGGCGCGCCGCGCGTCGCTACACTAGCCCCGTATGTTCGATGTACTAAGCGAAAAACTCGGCAGCGTCTTGCAGAGCCTCCGCGGCCGCGGGCGCATCACCGAGGACAACGTCCGCGAGGCGATGCGCGAGATCCGCACGGCGCTGCTGGAAGCGGACGTGCAGGTCGATGTGGCGCGCCAGTTTTGCGACGCGTGCGCCGAGAAGGCCCTCGGGCAGAAGGTGATCGAGACCCTGCGGCCCGAGCAGGTGATGGTCAAGGTCGTCTATGACGAGCTCGTCGCCCTCATGGGGCCCATTGAGTCCCGCATCCCCTTCGTCTCGCAGCCGCCGACGATCATCCTGATGGCCGGGTTGCAGGGCTCCGGCAAGACCACGACCTGTGCCAAGCTCGCCCGTTACGTCATGCAGCGCGGCAAGAAGCCGCTGCTCGTCGCCGCCGACCTCAAGCGCCCCGCGGCCATCGACCAGCTCGAAGTGCTCGGGAAGCAGCTCGACATCCCGGTCTTCGTCGAGCGCGGCCACCAGAACCCGGTCAAGGTCTGCCGCAACGCCGTCCGCGATTCGCGGAAGCTCGACCGCGACGTGGTCATCCTCGACACCGCCGGCCGGCTGGCGATCGACGAAGATATGATGACCGAGGTGTCGCAGATCGCGACGGCGACCTCGCCGCACCAGATCTACCTCGTGATCGACGCGATGACCGGCCAGGACGCGGTCAACACCGCCAAGGCGTTCGACGAGCGGCTCGAGCTCGACGGGGCCATTCTGACGAAATTCGACTCCGACACCCGCGGCGGTGCGGCCCTGTCTGTCAAATCCGTCACCGGCAAGCCGATCAAGTTCATCGGCGTCGGCGAGAAGCTCGACGCGCTCGAGGAGTTCCACCCCGAGCGCATCGCCAGCCGCATCCTCGGCATGGGCGACGTGGTGTCGCTGGTCGAGAAGGCGCAGGAGTCGTTCGACGCCGAGCAGGTCGCCAAGACCCAGGCGAAGATGGCCAAGGGGGCGATGGGGCTCGACGACTTCCTCGGGCAGCTCGAGAGCATGCGCAAGATGGGGTCGATGAAGTCGATCCTGAAGATGATCCCGGGCATCGGCGGGATGGTGAACGACGTGGATATGTCGGACGAGGACCTCAACCAGGTCCGCGGTATGATCCACGCCATGACGCCGCGGGAGCGGGCCGATCCGGAGATCATCGAGGCGTCGCGGCGGCGGCGGATCGCGCGCGGTGCGGGCGTCGAGCCGCAGGACGTGAGCGGGCTGGTCAAGCAGTTCGTGCAGATGCGCGGCGCGATGAAGGTGATGGCCGGCCAGGGCATCGGCGGACGGCTGCGCATGATGCAGCAGCTCACGCAGATGGGCGCGATGGAGGGCCGCATGCCCAAGCTCGGCAAGGGCACCACGCGCTACAACCCGCAGCGGGACGACAAGAAGAAGAAGCGGCGGCGGCGGTAGAACGACCCCGGCAGGCCCCACGGGGGTGGGGCGCAGGGGGCGAAGCGAGATGCAGGCAGTTGCACCCGAGGCAGACGCGGGCATCGAGCGCTGGCTCGACGGGGACCAGCCGAAGTGGGACACGATCGACTTCGAGCTGCCGTGCTCGCGTTGCGGCTACGACCTGCGGATGCTCACGCTGCCGCGCTGCCCCGAATGCGGCCTCCAATTCGCTTGGCGGGATATCATCGAGGCGCGGCGGCGGCGAAACGAGTTCCTTTTTGAATACCGCTGGCGCGAGCGGCCGGTTCGCTCGTGGCTGCTGACCGCCTTCAGCGGGCTGCGGCCTTGGCGATTCTGGAGGCGGGTGTCCATCCACGAGCACGTCCGCGCCGGCCCCTTGCTCGTCTTCCTCCTGTCCGCCGTCCCGGCGTTCCTCGTGACGACGCACGCTGTCGCTGGCGCGCTATGGCTCATCTTCTGGTCTGCAAGCCGCGTCCCGGGGGGACCGACAGCCCGCTTCTTTGGAGGTCAGACTCTGCCGGTTTTTCGATTGCTTGCAGATTTCGCCGTAGAAATGGCCCTCCTTTCCATCAACGCGGGCCCTGCCTATGTGTACGTGGCGCTCGCCGCCTTCCTGATCCTCGGCGCGGCCACCCTCCTGCTGGTCTCTTTACGTCAGACGCTCGGTCGCTGCCGTGTTCGATCGGCGCAGGTGCTACGCGTCGCGGCCTACGCCGCGGTCCCGGCCACGATTACGTGTGGGGCCTTGCTCGTTGCCTCAATCGTGGGCGTCGGCTGCCTGACGCTGTACATCGCGCCTTCGTTGGGAGACGTCGTTACTCTCGGCCTTGCACTGACGGTCCCGGTGCTCGTCCTCGGCGTGTACCTGTCCGTGGGTCTGCGCCACTACTTGCAGTTGCCCCGCCCCTGGCTGCTCGGCTTCACCGCCAGCGCCGTCGCAGTGCTCTTCACACTCACCGCGTTCATGTTCACAACCGTCCTGCTTCAGGGTGGCTGGTGAATTTGCGCTCCGGGCAGCGGAGCCTCGATGGGGCAAGATCAGCCCTGGCCGCGCGGATCGCCGATGTAGCCCATGAACAGGACCGCGCCCGTCGGTAAGTCGCGAATCAGGAAGATGAACGGGCGGTCGATCGTCAACTCGAACCGCTTCGGTGGCAGAGCGGTCTCCCGCATCGGCACGCCGGTGGCCGCGGCGGCCTCGGTGCCGGTCTCATCGACGGCGACGAAGGCCTTGTGATAGACCTCGTCGATGAACAGGTCGCGGCTGCCGTCCATCCCCGAGAAATCGGCCTGCCCGGTGAACGCGATGGACATCCCCAGGCTCGACAGGACGCTCTTCAGGGGGCACTCCGAGATGCACGTGAACTTCGGCATCGTCAGCGTCATGGGCCGCGATTTCAGGCTCGCCAGGACCGACTTCAGGCGCTTCACGTCCCAATCGCGCTCGAACTCCGCGAAATGCCCGGCGTCGGGCACGATCACATCCATCGCGAGCACTTCGCCGGCGTAGACCATCTCGACGGCATGGAATCCGGACTCCGCGGCGTAGCGCAGGGCATCTTCCTTTTTCATCAGCGGGACGGTCACGGTCTGGCCGCTCAGCAAGTGGAATTCGCCGTCGTACGTCCAGTCCTTCCTGAAGGGGGCGAGCCAGTCGCCCTTGAAGTAGATCGCGTTGGTGAGCACGAGGGCCGTCGCGGGCGTGATCGAGCCGCCCGGCAGCAGGTCCTTGATCTTCTGCTCCGTCTGCGCGGCGACCCAGTCGTTGATCGTGCGGCGCGCGGCCTCGGCGTCGCGGGCGAAATCCAACAGACCCAGCTCCGCCCCGTAGTCCCGCGCGAGCAGGTCCAGGAACGCCGGAAGAAACGGCTTGCCAGTCTGCCCCCACAAGCGGTTGGCGATTTCCAGCCGCAACGTCGCCTTCTTCTCCGCCGCCTTCTGCCGCGCCACGGTCAGCCGCAGGTCGAGGGCGTTGGCCGTCACGTACAGGCGGTCGCCGAGCGGCCCGACGTGCAGAACCTGCGACATCTGCGCTTCGGTCTCCCCGCGGGCGCCGGCCTTGGTCATCGTGAGGGCGGTCAGGACGCTGTAGGGCGAGAAGAAGAGGTGGGTCGTTTCCTTCTTCTCCTGCTGCCCCTGGCGTAGCACGCGGTACAGGTCGAGCGCGAACGCCGTGCCGCCATCGACGAGCTGCGCGACATCGGCGTCGGCGACCGCGGAAGCCCGCTCGCGCGCCGGTTGAGTCGTCTGCGTCGCCGGCGGCGAGTTGGTACCGCTCGGTTGTCCGCCACCAGCGCCCAGCGTCAACCCGAGTACCGTCAGGACACATGAAACCGCGATCCGCCCGCGTGAGATGGTGAACATGGACATTCTCCTGCCCGTGCGGCGTGCGGCGGAGTGACACCACCGGATGCCACGGCCGTCTGGGCTGTGAGCCCACCGCCCCGCCGCGCCGGCCCGTGTGGAATAGTATAGAATCGCCTGCTCACGAGCAAAGGAAGCCCACATGCCACAAACGCCGACAGATGCAACCGCCCCCGCCGGCCGCTTCGGACCCTTCGGCGGGCAGTATGTGCCCGAGGTGCTGATGGGCGCGCTGCGGCAGCTCGAGCAGGAATACGAGCGGGCGAAGGCGGACCGGGCGTTCTGGGCGGAGCTGAATGGGTATTTGAAGCAGTACGCCGGGCGGCCGAGCCCGCTGTACTTCGCCCGCCGGCTGACGGAGCGGCTCGCGGGGGCGAAGGTCTATCTCAAGCGCGAAGACCTCAACCACACCGGGGCGCACAAGATCAACAACACGCTCGGGCAGGTGCTGCTGGCCAAACGCATGGGCAAACGCCGGGTCATCGCCGAGACCGGGGCCGGCCAGCACGGCGTCGCGACGGCCACCGCCTGCGCGATGCTCGGCCTCGAATGCGTGGTCTACATGGGGGCGGAGGACGTGCGGCGGCAAGCGCTGAACGTCTACCGTATGAGGCTGCTCGGGGCACAGTGCATTCCCGTCGAAAGCGGCCAGCGGACGCTGAAGGACGCGATCAACGAGGCCCTGCGCGACTGGATGGCCAGCGTCGAGCACACGCACTACTGCATCGGCAGCGTCATGGGGCCGCACCCGTTTCCGACCATCGTCCGCGACTTTCAGGCCGTCATCGGGCGTGAGACGAAGGAGCAGATCCGCACAGCGGAAAGCCGCCTGCCGGACGTGATACTCGCGTGCGTCGGCGGCGGCAGCAACGCGGCGGGGATTTTCTACCCGTTCATCGGCGAGAAGGCCGTGCGGCTGATCGGCGTCGAGGCGGCCGGCGAGGGGCTGGACGGTAGCCGCCACGCCGCCACGCTCGCGCGCGGACGACCTGGCGTGCTGCACGGGATGCTCACGTACGTCTTGCAGGACGACGACGGGCAGACGCTGCCGGTGCATTCCGTGTCGGCCGGTCTCGATTACCCCGGCGTCGGCCCCGAGCACGCGTTCTGGCACAGCACCGGCCGCGTGGAGTATGCGTCCGCGACCGATGCGGAAGCGCTCGACTCGTTCGAGTTGCTGTCGCGGCTGGAAGGCATCATCCCGGCGCTCGAGCCGGCCCACGCGCTCGCCTACGCGGCCAAGCTCGTGCCGACGCTCCCACGCGACCAGATCGTGGTGATCAACCTCAGCGGCCGCGGCGACAAGGACTGCATTGAGGTGGCCCGTCTGCGCGGCGCGACGTAGGTCAAGTGTCGGGGAGGACTTCCCGACCCCGTAAGGACCATCCTGACACGTCTCGCCCGCCCGGACATCATTATCCTCCGACGGGTGTTTCCGAATTGCCCCGTCAGGTGAGACGACCTTCCGCCCGGCCCCCCGCCGTTTCGGATTCGTCCAATTCGCGCTTGCAGCGGCCTAGCACGGCTTGCTATGATAGAGTTCTCTGGAGGAAATCGAATGACACTTCTCGCGTGGGCAGGACGTGCGCCTTTGCGCGCTTATGCCCGTCGCAGCTCGGCACGGAACCTGCGACCGCTCATGGGGACCCGGCGCGCGTGGCTCGCGGTGCTGCTGCTCGCGGTAGGCGCGCCGCTGCATGCCGCCGAGCGCGACCTGTACGTCAGCGGCTACTATTCTGACAACGTAGTCCGTTACGACGGCGAGTCCGGTGCGCCGCTGGCTGCGCTCGCCGGCGGCGGCCTCGATGGGGCCTGGGGCGTCACCTTCGGCCCCGACGGGGACGCCTATGTGGCCAGCGCGCTCACCAATCAAATCCTCCGCTACGATGGGCAAACCGGCGCATTCTTGAGCGTCTTCGCAAGCACCGGCTTGAACGGCCCGATCGGTGTTCTTTGGGACGCCAACGGGACGCTGCTCGTCAGCAACGGCGCCGGCCATAACGTCGTCCGCTTCGACGGGCAGACCGGCGCCTATCTCGGTCAGTTCATCCCCGCCGGCAGCGGCGGGCTGATCAATGCCCGCGGAATGGCGCGCGGGCGTGACGGCAACCTCTACGTCGTCAGCAACGCCAGCGACCAGGTACTCCGCTTCGACGGTACGACTGGCGCGCCGCTCGGCGTGTTCGCCAGCGCCGGGCTGGACACCCCGTGCGACCTCGCCTTCGGGCCGGACGGCGACCTGTACGTCACCAGCCGGGACACCGGCAGCGTGCTCCGCTACGCCGGCGCCACGGGTGCACTCCTGGGCACGTTCACGAGCGGCGCTGCGTTGAACAGCCCCATTGGGCTGGCGTTCGGCCCGGACGGTAACCTCTACGTGAGCAGTCTCACGGATCATCAGGTGCTGCGCTACGCCGGCAACACCGGCGTCTTCGTCGATGTGTTCGTGACCCCACACAGCGGGGGCCTGATCGGCCCGACGATGCTCGCGTTCACACCGGAGCCCGGTGCGCTGGCCCTGCTCGCGCTACTCGGTGCACTCATGGGTAGCCGGATGCGATAGGGCAATGGACCCCGAACGTACGTGAACTAGGCGTTGCTTCCTGCGCGGGCACGCAAAGACGCCGGCCCAGGTCCCGCGGTGTCGCTGTTTTCGCGACGCAGCACGCTTAGAACGACGCGCCCATGGAGAAGTTGAAGAACTGCGTCTCGTCGCGCTCCTGCTTGGCGATGGGGAAGCCGAAGTCGAAGACGAGCGGCACCGGGCCGAAGAAGTCGACCTGCACCCGCAGGCCGAAGCCGACCGACGCCCGCCAGCCCGTGATGTTCAGGTTCTTCTCGACCGTGCCCATGTCGCAGAAGAGCACGCCGCGGAACATCTTGCTGTAGAGCGGGAAGGAATACTCGCCCCCGGTGAGCAAGATGAAATCGCCGCCGATGGGCTGGTTCTTGATCCCGCCACGGGGCGAAATGCCGCGGTAACCGAAGCCGCGGAGCGAGCCGAAGCCGCCGGCATAGTAGCGTTCGAAGACGGGGGCGTCGCCGACGATGTAGGCCGCGTCGGCCCGCAGTGCGAGGACGCTCTTGCGGTCGAGCAGGTCGGTTTGGAGCGTTTTGTACCAGACGCCGCTCAGCGCCGGCTTGCCGAACGAGTAATCGCCGCCGAGCAACCCAGCCTGCTCCCAACTGAAGCTCGCGCGGTAGCCCTGGGTGGGAACCATCCGGCTGTCGGTGGTGTCGCGGACGATCGCACCCTTGAGCGAGGTCAGGAAATGGTCGCCCTTCGCCTCGCGAATCTCGCGGGCGGCAAAGGTGTCGACCTTGCTGATGTTGATGCCCTCGATGCGGGCCGTGCCCTCGATGGTCCAGTTGTCGAGGATTCCGCCGCGGAAGCGCTTGCTCAGGCTCACGGTGCCCCCGACGCGCTCCTCGTTGTAACCCACGCGGCGGCGCTGAAAGAGATAGAAGGACGTGTCCAGGCGGATCGGCCGGTCAAACAGGTACGGCTCGGTGAAGCTGATGCGGAAGCGGCTGACCTCGGTGCCCGGCTCGAACTGGAGCAGCAGGCGTTGCCCGTCGCCCTTGAACGCCTTGCCGCGGAAGAACTCGCCCCAGGTGCGCGGCCAGTCGAAGAGGTCGAAGTTGCGGTTGTCGAGGCTCAGCGAGCCGATCAGGCCGTTGTCCGTGCTGACGCCGAAGCCGATCAGAAACTGCGTCGTTTCCGTCTCCTCGACGGTCACGAGGGCCTCGCGCTCGCCCTGGATGTCCTCCAGCGGCACGATCTCGACGCTGTCGGACTTGAACAGGCCGGTCTCGCGCACACGTTGCACGGCGCTGCGGGCCTCGACGGTGTTGTACAGCTCGCCGGGATAGAACAGCAGCTCGCGGCGGATAACCTCGTCCTTGGTCTGCTTGTTGCCGCGGATCGTGATGCGCCCGAAACGCGACTGCGCGCCTTCGTCGAGCACGAAGCGGAGGATGACGTAGGCGGGCTCCTCGACGAAGTCGCTGCGCGTGTCGATCTTGGCGGCGACGTAGCCGATCTGCCCGTACAGGTCCTGGATATGCTTGATATCCTGCTGCAAGACCTCGTTGCGCAGGAACTTGTCGGGGCCGAGCTTGACCTCCGCGCGCAGCCGGTCGGCGTCGAAGACCTCGTTGCCCTCGAAGGTGATTTCCTTGACCTTGTAGCGCTCGCCCTCCTCGATCACGAACACCAGGTCGAGGTCCTCGCGCTTGATCGGGTCGAACTCGAGGCGGAAGCCGGCGCGGGCGTCGAGGTACCCCTCGTCGTGGTAGAAGCGCTGCAACGCCAGGGCGTCGCGGTTGGCCTTGTCCTCGTCCAGCGTGCCCTTGCGGAAGATCCAGATGTACGTCTTCGTCTCGACCTTCGTGCTCAGGCGGGCTGCGGCAAACGCCCGGTTGCCCTCGAACAGGATGTGGCGGACACGGACCCGCGGGCCCTCGTTGATCCGGTAGATCACGCGACGCTCGGTCTCGAGCGCCGGCTCGTCGATCGTCACCTGGACGTAGTAATACCCCTCCTCCTTGTACTTCTGGAGGATGTTCTCGCGCGCCTGGTTGATCTCGTAGCGGTCGAGCGGCGCCCCCGCCACGGGCGTCAACTCGTACAACTGGGCGTTCGTGAACTTCTTGTTCCCCTCGAGCTCGACCGAGACGATCTCGGGCTTCTCCTGCAGGGTGAAGACGACGACCGCCGCGCCCTCCTCGACGCGCGTGCTGGCGTAGGCGGCGACGAACTTCCGCGTCCGCAGCAGCTCGCGAACGTCGGTCTCGACGTCCTTCTGCACGAAGGCCTGGTCCGCGCGCGTCTTGAGCAGCCGCCGGACGTAGGCTTCGCTGACGCCGTGGAGGCCTTCGAGGTCCACGCGCTTGATCTTCATCCCCTCGGTGGCGGGGCCCGGCTGTTGCGCGAGTGAAACGCGCGTCGCCAACAACAGCGTCAGGACGAGGCCGGCGAACGCGAGCGCGCGGCCCAGACGCCCCACGCCCGCCAAAATGCTGTTGCCCTCGCTCGCCAACGCGACACCACACTCGACAACGAGCTGAGGCCCCCGGCCAACCCACCAGGGACCGCGCCAAATTCCCGCGTTACCGCGGTACTATACAATCTGCCGGACCCGATGCAACCGACCCCCGAGCTGAATGTCCGCGCGGTGCCCTCCGCGGCGGACCCTGCCTTGGCGCGGACCGAACCCGCCCCCCAATCAGACGCCAGCGGCGTCGGGGCCCGAGCGGTAGCGAGGGGCAGAACCGATCGTCCGCACGTAGCAACCGCGCGCCCTCGCCGGCCAATCCCATGTAGCGGCCGGCGCTCCGCCCGGCCATCGCGGCCCCGTCGTCTGGGGGCAGCATCGCCCTTATCCAAGCCGCGACCGGGAGAGAGCGTCCGTCACCCGCCTCAATCCCAGCCACGCACGGCCGACCGCTCAGTCGCGCCAAGCAACCGGCCGCATGAACTCGTGCGTGTCTGTCGTCAGCACGATGTCCCGGTCACCGTCGGCCCGCGCCCGGCAGACGTCCATGTCCAACGGCTCCCCGACGACCTTCGTCGCATCGCCCAGCCACCGATACGCGACGTGCCCTCCCGTCGGCGACCACACCGGATCACCGCAGGCCGCGAGCTCCTTGTGCGCCGGCTCGAGGATCGGCCGCAGCCCCGTTCCGTCCGGCCGCACCACGACCACGGCGCTCAGCGGCTCCCCCGACTGAAACGCAACGTAGGCCCCGTCCGGCGACCACACCGGATTACGCCCCGGCGCGGGTAGCTCACGCGCCGCGCCCGCCACCACGTCGGCGACATACAGCCGTTCCGCCGTCGAGCCAAACACCACCTGCGTCGCATCCGGCGACCAATCGTGGCTGCTGATGTCCGGCACGTCCGCAGCGTACCACGGCTCGCCGCGCGCCACGCGCACGAGCGGCAGCGGCAACCGCGGGCGCTCGGACTGCTCCGCCAGCCCGAGCACGTCGCCCGCCGCGTCAAACAGCACGCGGGCCACATACACCCCGCCCTCGACGACTCGGCCGTCGCCGTCGCACCGCCGTGCCACCCACGACACCAGAGTGTCCGTGGTGCCCGGCAGCCAGCGCGGCGTAAACGGTCCAGGCTCCCAATCAGTCCCGGTCGCCAGCGGAACTTCGACGCCGTCGTCGCGAATCCCCAGCGGCTGATAGCGGGCAGCACCGCCAGACCCGGCTTCGGCACCCACCGCGCGCACGCTCAGAAACCACCGATGTCCGTTATGCCAGCCCCAACTGGGCTCGCCATCCACGTTGCCGGCCAACGGCATTTTGTTGCTGCCATCAGCGTTCATGTGCCACATCCGCGGCTTGTCGTTCCACTGCGACCGGTAGTAGATGATGCCCGTCGCCAGCGCATCGTTCGCCGGGGCGGCGTTGCTGCGCGGGCCAGACCGTAGGAAGGAGACGGCCCCGGCCCCAGCCGCGAGAGCGGCGATCAACAGAAAACACGCGTTCCGCATGACACACCTCCTTGCATCAGGTGCATTCGTGTTGGCGGTTGTCTGCCCCGTCGTCTTCGCCGGCGGATCGTCGCTCAGCGCTCGTGCTGAGTATCCTCCGCATCCAGCCGAGTCAGCCGGTACGCGGCCCAGTTCGCAGTGTGATGCGCATTCGGCGCGCGCCCCAGCGCGACGCTGGTCTGGTAGGCCGCCCGCGCCTCGGTGCGCCGCCCTTCCAACTCACGCCGGCAGCCGACGTAAAACCACGGCGCCGGAGCGTAGCGCGCGCCCTGAAACATGATGTCCTTCCACCGGCCGGTGTACTCGTGCTCGCTCAGCAGATCGAGAAAATACGCCGCCGTCGTGGGGTCGAAGCACATGTCCAGGAGCGCGGCTGACGTGCGTACACGCACGCCTTCCAGCGCCTTCTCGAACGCGGCCCGCGCCTCCTCCTTGCGCCCGCACGCGAGCAGCGCCCAGCCAAGCGATTTGTAGTAATAGGGAGCGTTGCCGCCCCGCTCGACCGCCTGCCGGAGGACCGTGACCGCCCGCTCATAGTCGCCGCCCAGAATCAGGTGATCGCCAATCACCAGCAGCGCGAACGGCTTCAGCGGCTGCGTCAGGTCGGTCGCGCGCGCCAGTGTGACGGCCTCCGCCACACCCTGCGGCGATTCGCGGTCCAACCGGACCAGCGGTGCGGCCGGCAGGTTCACCAGAATCCCGCGGCGTGTCGCCTCCAACTCGTCGAGCGTGACGCGGTACGCCGTCCGGTCGGGAAACTCGGCAACTAGCGCCTGCTGCATCTCGACCGCCTTCCGGCACGTCTCATCCGCCTCGGCTAGCCGCCACGCACCGCTCAGCGCAGTCATGTCCAGTCGGTACAGCTCCACCAGCCGCTCGCGGTAACGCGGCACGTTGGGGAAGCTGCCGGCGAGTTGTTCCTGGAACGCCACGGCCTGCTTGCGGGCGGCCGCGGCCTCGGCCGGGCAACCGGCCTTCGTCAGCGTGTGGCCGAGCGTCCAGTACGCCCGCGCCAACTGCTCGCGATGCCACGGCACTTCGGGAAGCTCCGCCACCAACTTCTGGTACGCGGGCAGTTGCCGCTGGGCTTCGGCGTGCGGCGCTCCTGGACAGGGCGCGGCTTGCGCTTCGTTCCACCAGCGCTGCGTGTGGGCCAACTCCGCTCCGTAGCTCAGCTCACTCGGGTACTCCTGCACCAACTCTTCCTGGATCATCTGGGCCAACTGGACGGTCGCCGCCGCGTCTTCCCGGCGACCTGCTTTCAGCAGCACGTCGGCCAGGTTCCGGAGGCAGCGTGCCAGTTCAAGCCGCTGGCGTGGCGACCGCTCCGCATTGGCGGCGAGCTGCGTCCGGTGACCGATCGATTCCCGCAATGCTTCTTCGGCCTCCACAAGGCAGCCCCGGTCGCGCAAAACCAGCCCCAGGAGATTCAGTCCGCGGGCCAGTTCCTGGCCGTACACCGCGGGCTCGCTCGACGTGGCCGTCAGCTCGCGCAGCGCCGCGAGCGCCGCCCGCACCGGAGCCTCCGCTTCGGCGGGCCGACCGCTTTCCCAGCGCAGCGTGGCCGCCGCCAAATAGCTGTTGGCGAGACCTTGGCGGCACGCGGGCGTCTCCGGGTAGTCCGCGCAGAACTGCTTGAAAACCGCGATCGCGCGCGTACACGCCGCCTCCGCCTGCTGCGTCTGCCCGAGAAGCGCATTGATGTCGGCGACACGCTGGTACGCCTGCCCGACCTGCGCCTGCAAGTCGCCGTCCGCGTGCAGCTTCCCCGTCAACGTCGCCAAGTCGCGGACCGCCTGCGAATCGTCGACCAGCATCTGCCGGACCCGCTCCAACTGGACCTCGTCGCCCAGCTCTTCGGACGCCCCCTGCATCAGCAGCCGGTCCACCGTCTCCCGCGCCAGTTGCAGGTTCTCTTCGGCCGCCGCGTGCTGCACGACCGCCAGGTCGCGCTGTCGCCACGCCTCGCTCCGCTCCCGCGCGATCAGCACCATGCTCACTGACAGGCCCACCACCGCCATGACCAGCAGGGCAGCCGCCGCGCTCACCACCGTCCGATGCCGCCGCGCCCACTTCCCCACGCGGTCCACCACCGTCGGCGGCTTGGCCAGGATCGGCCGGTCCTCGAGAAACCGCCGCAAGTCGTCGGCCAAGCGCTGCGCCGACGCGTAGCGCTGCTCGGGGTTCTTGCTCAACGCCTTGGTGACGATCGTCTCCAGCTCGCGCGGCACGGCACCGCGCACCTTCCGCAACGGCCGCGGCTCAGTCCCCGCGATCTGCCGCAACAGCTCGTGCCGGTCGCGCGCCCCGAACGCCGGCTCCAGGCACAGCAGCTCGTACAAAGTCACGCCGAGCGAATAGACATCCGTGCGTTGATCGACCAGCGCGCGCTGGCCGCGCGTCTGCTCGGGGCTCATGTACCGCAACGTGCCGAGCACGTCGCCCGGCATCGTCAGCACCGAATCGCTGCGCATCAGGGCCAGCCCGAAGTCCGTGACCCACAGGTGCCCCTCAGCGTCCACCAGCAGATTGGCGGGCTTAATGTCGCGATGCACCACCCCCTGCTCATGCGCGTGCTGCAACGCCCCCGCCGCCTGGACCCCAAGCTCTGCCACCGCCCGGAAGAACGCCGGCGCCGTCGTTGCACTACCGAGCCCGCTGGTGCCGGTCGTCGCCCCGTTCGCTGGCGGCCCCGCCAGCGCCGCCCCCGCCGACGAACCCGCCGGCGACGACCCGCCCGCCCACGTCCCCTCGGCCAGGCGGCTCGTGACCGCAGACTGCGGCGTCGTGCTTTGCCGCTCGTCGTTCGGCGTCAGCCCCGACAATTGTCGCAACTCCTGAATCACAACCGACAACGGCCGCCCGTCGATGTACTGCATCGCGTAATAGTGCACGCCGCGCTCGCAACCCACCGCGAACACCGGCACGATGTTCGTGTGGTGGAGTTGGGCCGCGGCCTGCGCCTCGCGTTTGAAACGCTCGAGCTGCCGCCGGTCCAGCACCGCCGCAAACGGCAGCACTTTCAGCGCGACCCGCCGCCCGAGCGAAATCTGCTCCGCCTCGTACACGACGCCCATGCCCCCGCGGCCGATCTCCCGCAAAATGCGATAGTCGCCCAGGCAGCCTTCGACGCGCGTTTCCTCCCCGCTCCAACGCCCCGCCGCCGGGGTCGCCGCCGCCGGCCGCATCACCCGCAACGCCGGAAACACTTGCCGGATCACCGCCGCGATCTCCGGGTGCCGCCCGGCATACTCCTCAATGTCCGGATTCTCCCCGGCCGCCAGCCGCTGCGTGTACTCGTCCGCGACCTGCCCCAGCAGCTCCTCGACGGCCTCGCTCTGTCGCCGCGGCACATCGTTCATAGCTGCGACTCCGTCACGCCGCCCTCGACCAGCAGCGTCCGTAGCCGCAGCAGGGCCCGCCCGTACCGCTTGCTCGCCGTCGCCGGCTCGATCTGCAAGACGCCCGCGATCTCTTGATTGTCCAGCCCCTCGAAATGCCGCATGACCAGCATGTCGCGGTCCGCCGGCGACAGCCGCGCGATCGCCTGCTCCACGCGCCGCGCCAACTCGTGCTGCACTGCCTGCTCGCTCGGGGTTGCGTCCGCCCCCAGCAGTTGACCGGCGAGCTGCAAGGTCGACCGCTCCGGGAGCGGCACCTCGCACGTCACGCTGCGCTTCTGCGCCCCCGCGTGCCGCCGCCGCGCCATCAGCAGCCGGTCGTACGTGATCTGCCGCAACCACAGCCGGAAGACCATCGGCGGCTGCTCCAAATACGCCGGCAGCCGGCGGCTGGCCTCCATCTGGGCTTCCTGCACCACGTCGGACGGATCGACCCGCCCGCGGAGCCGCGCGTCCAGGTTCAACTCGACCACGTGCCGCAGGTACGCCCGATGCCGCGTCAGCAGCTCGTCCACGGCCCCGCCGTCGCCGGCCCGCGCGCGGCCCAACAGCTCGCGCGTCTCCGTCGAGTCGCTCGCTGTTGGCCGTGCCGGTGTGCTCATGAAACAGTCCTCCACCAGCTTAACTGCGGAAAGTCGCCGCGGTGGACAGCCCGCGGTCGGATTCCCCGCCGCGCCGCGCGCCGCTTATCGCCTCTTGACGTTACCACCTTATCACGCAGAAGGTGTCAATTCCCGCTCCCCGCCGCCAATCTCGCGCAACGTCCCCGCCCCGCCTTTCCTTCCACCCCTTTCCGATGAGTACTTACCCCGTCCGCGCGTAGATGCTCCCCGCGCGTGCTTGGTTGAGAGCTGGCGCCTGACCGCTGGCGGCTGGCAGCCGAGAGCTGAAAGCTGATCGCCCCCGGAGCGCCCCGATGTTCAAGAGTACCACACCGCCTCACACAAAACTTTGGTACTCTTGATACTCTCGACCTTCCAGCCCCCCGAGCCGCGCACGCCGCAGGACCCTGATGGGCGCCGGCTGGGAGCCGAGAGCTGACGGCTGATAACTGATGGCTGAGTGATGGTCCGGATAATGAAGAATGCCAACCGCGTGGCGCCCTTGGCGGTCTTGGCGGCCCAACCCGCGATCTCGTACCATGTGACTCTAGAGTAGCGCGCCCGCCCGAAGCGACCAAGGAGCGAGACCGATGGCGGCCAGCACACGAACACGCGGCCAGACGCACAGGACCCAGCGGAGCGGTCGCTCGGTCGGCTCGTCGGCCTGGGCGCTCACCGTCGCTATGATTAGCTTGTTGGTCGCGGGTTGCACCCAGGGCCGCCCGGCAGCCAGCGCCACACAAGTACGCGAGAAGAACATGCGCCCGGTCATCGGCATCACGTGCAGCTTCGGACCAAGCCAGTCGGACCCAAACCGCTTGCAGCTCAGCCTGAATGCGACCTACATGGACGCGATCTTCGCGGCCGGCGGGCTGCCATGCCCATTGCCGCTGCCGCCGGAGGCCGATCCGGCGGTTTTGGATCAATTGCTCCAGCGCTGCGACGGCGTGCTGTTTACGGGCGGGTCGGACATCGTCCCGGAGCATTATGGGGCGCCGGCGGATCCGGAGACGCACGTGATGAACCCCCGGCGCGACGCTTTCGAGCTGGAGTTGTTCCGGCGGGCCGACGAAAAGCGGCTGCCGATCCTCACGATCTGCCTGGGCTTCCAGGTGGCGCACGTCGCGCGCGGCGGACGGCTGATTCAACATCTGCCGGACTTCCAACGTCCGGAGCCGCTGACGCATCGCACGACGGACCCAAACGCACACCCCGTGCGGATCACGCCGAGCTCGCGGCTCGCGCAGATCGTCGGCGCGACGGAGATCGAGACCAATAGCCGCCATCACCAGGCCGTCGACGTCGCGCATCAGGGCCGCGGCCTGCGGCCCGTCGGGTTCACCTCCGATGGCGTTCTGGAGGCGTCGGAAGACATGGACGGCCGGTTCCTACTGGCCGTGCAGTGGCATCCCGAGGACCTGACGAACCGGCCAGAGCACCGGCGGCTGTTCGAGGCGCTGGTCGAGGCGGCGCGGCACCGGTAACGGTCGCTCCGCGTCACCAGTCCGGCACCGGCACGCTTCCGGGGGTTGTAGCACCACGCTACGATGACCCGCGATGGCGACCGCGGGACGAAAGCCGACGCGTGGCCGGACGCCGAGGCCGGCCCACCCCGATGTTGACGGCCTGCGGTCTCCGTCGCCGGTGCGCGTCGCCGCCGTCGCGCTCGTGCTGTCCGCCGCCAGCGGATTCGTGTACCTGCTCGTCGCGGGGAACTTCCGCTTCGACTTCCGCCAGTCAGACACCCCGCATCACATCTACATGGCCGATGCGCTGCTGCACGGCCAACTGGCCATCCGGCCCGAAGCCCTGCAGTGGAAGATGGATCGTCTCCGACCGCTGCGGGAAGCGAGCGTGAACCGCCGCACGGAGGCGGGCGCGACCCCGCTCACGCCGGCCGCCCGCGCGGCGCTCATCGACAAGGAGTTGCGGCAGATCGTGTATCACGACTTCGCGCTGTGGAACGGCAAGGTCTACGGCTACTGGGGTCCGCTCACCGCGGTGGCGATGGTGCCGCTGGTGGCGCTGTTCGGCCTGGGCGTGAGCGATACGCTGATCGGTGCGCTCTTCGGCGCAGCGAACGTCGGGCTGTTCTACTGGCTGCTCTGCCGGGCCAACCGCGCGGGGCTGTGCCCGACGTCGGGCTCCTGCCGCGTCGCGCTGGCCTTGCTGCTGGCGTTCGGCACGTCGCACTTCTGGCTGGCGTGCGCGGGCCAGATCTGGTTCACGGTTCAGATTGTCACGCTCGGCGCCCTGCTGCTGGCGCTGATCGCCGCCTTCTCGCCGACTAACCGGACGCGCGACTGGCTGCTGTGCGGCGTGTTCTTCGGGGCGGCGATCCTCGGACGAAGCGTCGTCGCAACGCTCGGGCTGTTCTTCCTGGCGTTGATCTGGATTCGCGTCCGCGGCGGGCGGGCCGAGCCGGCCTCGGCGAGCGTCGCCCCGGCGCTGCGACGAGCGATCGCCTTTTGCGTCCCCGCAGCCCTCGCGGTGGGCGTACAGGGCCTTTACAACCACGGACGGTTCGGCAGCTTTTCCGAAAGCGGCGTCGGCATTCAGATTCGCACGCGCGGCCACCCGCGTTTCCTGGAGTCGTACGAGAAGTACGGCACTTTCGCGCTGCATTATGTCCCCGAGAACTTCAAATACTATTTCTGGAACTGCACCTTCCCAACCGACACCCACGGGCGGCTGTCCTACGACCCCAACGGCAACAGCATCTTCCTGATGACGCCTCCGCTGCTGTATCTCTTCCTGCTATGGCGGCGTTGGTCGGTTTTCGCGGCGGCGGCGTTGCTCGGCGTAATTCCGTTGGCGGCCGTGCTGCTTTGTTTCAACGGGAGCGGGTGGGTGCAGTTCGGCCCGCGCTACCTGCTCGACGCGACGCCGCTGCTTCTGCTGCTCGTCGCGCTGGGCATGCGCGGGCGGATCACGTACGTGAGCTACGTGCTGGTCGTGCTGGCCGTCGCGATGCAGGTATTCGGGGCATCGCGGATGCTGCGGCTCCAATTTGCCACGCTGGCGGACTCGATCACCGTGCGGTCGCTGCTCGCGGCGGTCGTCGTCCTGCTGACAGGGGGCGGCGTACTGGTGGGACTCGCATTCCTGCGTCGGCGCCGCCGCAGAGCAGTTGCTGTCTCATAAACAGGGTCCCGCTCGACGCGGTCCCGCGTCGTGCGCCGGTTACAGCCGGCCGTGCCGAATGATCGACAACAGCAGCAGGAACCCGAGCCCCCCGGCGGCGAGGAAGCCGACCAGGCCGATGACCGGAATGTCGTGCCACGTCGGCGGGATGCGCGACTGCACGATCAGCGACGAGCCGACGATCAGCGCCCCCACCACGATCGCAAACGAGACGCGGTTCGAGATGCGTTCGTGCACGTCGAGCAGGTGCTCGAGCCCGCGGTGCTCGAACCCGATCTTCATCTCGCCGCGCTTCGTCAGGCGCAACAGGTCGCGGACGGCGCCGGGGATCTCGTGGGCGAGTTGCAGCAGCTCGCCGCCGGAGTCCATGGCGTCGCGCCACAGCCGCTGCGGCCGCACGCGGGCCAGCTTGAGCCGACGGACGTAGGGTTCGGCCTCGGCGATCACGTTCAGCTCGGGGTCCAGCCGGGCGACGAGCTGCTCGGCGGTCGCCGCGGCCTTCATCATCGTGACCAGGTCGGGCGGGATGGACAGGTGGTGGCGGCTGACGAGGTTGAGCAACTCGCGCACGAGCTTGCCGAAGCTGAGGGCGCGGAGCGTGGCCGGGATATTGACGTCGATGAACTCGGCCACGTCGCGCTCGAGGCGCGCCGGGTCGGGCTCGAGCTCGTCGTGCTCGGTGAGTTGCAGGAGCGCCCGGGTCACCGCGACCTCGTCGCGGGTGGAGACCGCATACAGCAGGTCGGCAAAACGCTCGCGCCCGCGCCGGTCCAGCCGCCCCATCATCCCGTAGTCCAGCAGGCAGATCACGTTGTTCGGCAGGGCGAACACGTTGCCGGGATGCGGGTCCGCGTGGAAGAAGCCGTGCACGAAGATCTGCTTCAGCGTCAGCTCCGTGCCGCGACGGGCGAGCACGCACGGATCCAGGCCGGCGGCGCGCAGCGCCGCGAGGTCGGTGACCGGGATCACGTCCACGTATTCGAGCGTGAGCACGTGCCGCGTGGTCATGTCGCGGAAGACCTTCGGCACGTAGATCGTGTCGTCGCCGGCGAATTGGCGGGCGAACCGCTCGAGGTGGGCGGCTTCGGTCGCGAAATCCAGCTCGCGCTCGATCACGCGGCTGAACTCCTCGACGACCCGGCTGGGACGGTACATACGCCAGCCTTCGACGTGTCGCTCGATGAGCGTGGCCAGGTGCAGCAGGATCTCGAGGTCGACGTCGATCATCGCCTGGATGTTCGGCCGCTGCACCTTCACAACCACGTCCTCGCCGTCGAAGCGGGTCGCCCGATGGACCTGCCCGATGGAGGCCGCCGCGATCGGCGCGGGGTCAAAGTGGCTGAACAGCGTGTCGAGCGGGCGCTTCAGGTCGGCCTCGACGATCTCGCGAACCTGCTCGAACGGGAACGGCGGCACGTGCTGCTGAAGCTTGGTTAGCTCGTCGATCAGGTCGGCCGGTACCACGTCCGGGCGTGTCGAGAGCACCTGCCCGAGCTTGATGAACGTCGGCCCCAGCTCCTCCAGCGCCATGCGCACGCGCTCCGCGGTGCTCAGGGCGGCGATGTGCTCGCGCCGCTCGCGCGCGATGAGCTGGAGGCCCACTTCGAGATACTGACTGATGCGGAGCCGGTCAACGAGGTCCCCGAAGCCGTACTTCATGAGCACGGTGAGAACCTGCCGGTACCGGTTCACGTGCCGGTAGGTGCGCGAGACAATGCCGATGCGGCGAATGGTCATGGTCGTCGGCCGCCACGCCCGCACGCGCGGGCCGTGCGGCGTGACAAGGGGCCCGCTACCCGGATTTCGCGGCGAGCGTCTGCTCGAGCTGCTCGATCCGGGCGGTGAGACGGGCGAGGTCGTCGCGCGACGGCAGGTTGGTCTTCTTGAGCGTCTCGTTGACGACGCGCTGCACGGCGGCCTCCAGGTCCTCGCGGCCCTTCTGAGCGCGGGTCACGGCTTCCTTGACGAACTCGTCGCCCTTCTCTTTCGACATCTGCGCGCTCTTGGTTATCTCGCGGGCCATTTCCTCGACTTTGTCCTTGGTCATCAGCGTCAGCCCGACGCCGGCCAGCAACGTCTTCTTCATCAGCTCGATCATCGCACGGTCTCCTCGACAGGACTCCCGGCCAAACCGACTGGATTGTACTAAGGACGGTACGAGCCCGACAGCACCCGGTTCGTGCCGCGCGGGCGCCGGCGGCCGGCCGGACCCAGGCCGAATCGACCGACGGCCAGCGGTCGCCTATGCTCTATGTATCGCGCCGCGTCCGTCCGCGGCGCCGTGATGGAGCCGCCATGAGCAGCCACGATGCCGATACGCCGACCAGCGCCCGCCGCACCCCGGCCAACCGGCTCGGCCTGGATTACCGGGCCGTGCCCGCGCGGCGCGTGGGCGGCCGCATCGTCGACGTGCACACGCATGTCCACAACACGCCGAGCACGCCGGCGTTTTTCGAAGCGGCGGACAGGTATCACATCGGCAAGATCGTGTCGATGACGCCGCTGGACCAAGTGGACCTGCTGCGCACGTCGTACCCGGGCCGCTTAGACTTCATCGCGATTCCGCGGTGGCGCGAGATGAAGAACTCGGCCGAATTCGGCCGGCAGTGGCTGGGGGACCTGGAGGCGTTCCGCGAAAAGGGCGCCCGGCGCATGAAGTTCTGGGTGGCGCCGCCCCTGCGCGGCGAGCACGGGCTCACGCTGCAAGCCCCCTTCTTTCAGCCGCTGATTCGGCAGGGCCTGGACCTGGGCTACGACTTCATGGTGCACGTGGGGGACCCGAGCGAGTGGTTCGAGCGCGGCGGCCGGTACGCCGATGCAGCGCGCTACGGGACGAAACGCGAGCAGTACCCGCAGTTGGAGCACCTGCTCGAGACGGTGGCGCCGCGGACCGTCATCGCGGCGCACATGGGCGGGTCCGTTGAGGACCTCCCGTTCCTCCAGACGCTCCTGGACCGCTACCCCAACCTCCACCTGGACACCAGCGCGACGAAGTGGGTCGTGCGCGGGGTCGCCCGACAGCCAGAGGCCGCCCGCGACTTCGTGCTCCGCAACCAGGACCGCCTGCTCTTCGGGAGCGATCTCGTCGTGGCGGCGAGCTACGATTTCGACCACTACGCCAGCCGCTACTGGGTCCACCAGATGCTCTGGGAGAGCGACCGCCGCGGAGAAAGCCCGATTGAGGACGCCGACGCGGACGATCCCCCGCGGCTGGCCGGGCTCGCGCTGCCGCCGGAGGTCCTCCGCAAGCTGTACGACGAAAACGCGACTCGGCTAGGGTATTAGGACCGCGAGCGATATTCTGGAGGACGGCCCGGCGGCGCCCGGTTGAGTTGGCGGCCCGCCGCACCCACGGAGGTCAGAGGCGTGCGTCCGCACAATTCGCGGCATTCGGATTTGACACGCCGCCGCGCGCAGTGGGTCCGGGCGCAGAAGGCGGGCTATGTCACGCTGCGGCGCGTTGTCCGTGCGCTGCTGGTTTGGGGCCCGCCGGTGTCTCTGCTGGCCATCTGCCTCGTGGGGTTTCTGATTCGCCTGCTCGTGCAGGACCGCGGATCCGAGTTCATCGCGGACTGCTACTACGTTACGCCGCCGATTGTGCTCAGCGGCCTCGTGCTGGCGGCGGGGCTGTCGTGGCTGATCGCGCGGCGTTGGCGGCTGGCCGCGGCGACGCTGGCCGCGGGCGTCGGCTTCCTGATCTGGGCCTACCCGTACACCTGGTATGACCGCGCCGCGGCACCGGCGCCGACGGGCAGCCAGCGCGTGCTGTTCTGGAACGTAGCCCACGGCGTCGCCGGCTGGACCGACATTGCCGCGCAGCTCCGCGCACGCGATCCGGACATCATCGGACTGGTCGAGTCGGTCCGCGAGTTGCCCCGATTGGGGCACGATCTGGCCGCCGTCCGGGCCGAACTCCAGCAGACGGCGTCCGAGATGCAGGTTTTCTGGTCCGAGCAGATGCCCCAGTATCACGCCATCGTGCTGTCTTATGGCATCAGTTTGCTGACCAAGGGCGAGCTCACGCAGGTCGAAGACGGGTACCTGGCCCCCAACGAACGCACCGCGCAGGGACACTACTTACACGGCCAGCTCGCTACGCCGACGCGGACGCTCCACGTCATTGTGGTGGATGTGGCCTACATGCCCGGCACATCCCGAAGCGGGCCGTTTCGCGATCTCAACCAACTGCTCGCGACGCTCGATGGCGAGCCAGTGCTCCTGATCGGCGACTTCAACACGCCAACCGACTCGGTCTTCGTCGAACCGCTGCGGGCCCGCTTCCTGAACGCCTTTGAGTGGGCGGGGCAGGGCTACGTGGCCACATGGCCGATACCCTTGCCTGTCCTCGCGATCGACCAGGCCTGGTTCAACGCGGGAGTCCGGGTCACCCGCTGCGTCCACGGGTGGTCATGGGCTTCCGACCATCGCTCGGTCGAGTTGGACATCTCCGTGGCACCTTGACGGCCGGCGCCGCCCGGTGTCGGTAGACCTGCGCGGTGGCCAACACGCGTCCGTCACACGCGGCGCCAGCCGGCGCGCGCGGCAAACGCAGCACCGGTCGCCACCAGAAGCGTACTGGCGGGTCCCGGTCCGACGACCCGCGCAGCGTCGTCCGCCGCAGGCGGCGGCGGCACCGGGTGGCGACCCGCGCTGGAAAGGCCGCTTAGCCACCCCGCAACTGGCTGTGCCTCCAATAGGCGTATCCTGCCTGGCGTCGCGGCCCAATCGAAGCCTCCCGCGAGGTCGTGCGCGGCGAGCGACACGAACGGAAGCCGCTCTCCGAGCCTCCACGCGCTGGGCAGGTCGCTGAATCGCGGCGGCGGGCGGGTCTGGTCCGCAAGCGCACCGCCTCCGCCCAGCAAACATGTCGCCAGGAGCGCGGTCGCTGCGGTCGGTATCCTGCGGGCCACGGTGGCCACCTCTCTCCGCGACGGCCCGGTGCCAGGTCCGGCGCGGTGCATACCCGCCGCGTGGCTCCCACACGGTCACGGGGATTCCTCACCTTAAGCGTTCCAAATGCGTTGTGTTGCAGCAAGTCGCGGCACCGCCGCTTCGTGCGGTGCCTGGTGACCCGGGCTCCGAGCCCAATAAAACGCGGCCCCAGGCGGCACGAGCGCCTGTCTCGCCGGACTCCCCCCGATTCTGCGAAGTAGGCCCCCGATTCCCCCGATCATTACTGGAGAAACCGTGTGGTTCGAGCGCGCACGCTAACGTCGGCGTCCGCCGCGCGGCCCGGCACCATCCGGGGACGGTGAAGTACAGCTATGGCCATGAACCTGCGCATCTGCCTGTTCGACAAGGCGGCGGCCACGAACACGCCGTTTCGGGACATCTTCGCGAATCTCGAGGACGTGACCATCGTCGACCACTGCGCCCACTGGAACCAGCTCCAGCAGCACCTCCAGTGCGCCAACGTCGATGCGGTCGCCGTCAACCTCGATACCGGCGAGGAGAGCCCACGGTTCATGTCCATCCAGCGGATCGCCGAGCTCGCGCCCGACTGCGCGGTCATCGGCGTCAGCGGCGAGACCAACCCGGATTTCATCATCGGCGCGATGCGCGCCGGGTGTACCCAGTTTGTCCGCACGCCCGTCGACCCCGTCGACCTCAACGCCGCGCTCGAGCGCATCCGCAAGCGGCACCTGCCCGTGGCGGAAGGGTGTCAGCAGATCGCCATCATGGGTGCGCACGGCGGCGCCGGCACGACCACGCTCGCGTGCAACCTCGCGCTGGAGTTGGGGCACGTGACCGGCCGGCGCGCCGGTCTCGTCGACCTGGACCTCCAGTTCGGCGACGTTGCCTGTGCGTTCGACCGCACGCCGAAGTTCTCGATCGCCGATCTCTGTCGCACGGGGGCGGAGATCGACCGCACGCTGGTCGAAACGGCGCTGGACGCGCTGCCCAACAACGTCTCGCTCCTCGCCCGGCCGGAGACACTGGAGGATTCCGAGCAAATCCACCCCGAAGCCGTGGAGCACGTGCTCCGCGCGCTGGCCCAGATGTTCCCCTTCGTCGTCGTCGACCTGCCGCGGGCGTTCACCTTCGTCACGCTCAGCGCGCTGAACTTGTCCAGCCGCGTTTTCCTGGTCTCGCAGCTCGCCGTGCCGTTCCTGCGCAACGCGACGCGGATTTACCATGCGTTGCTGCATACCGGCATCAAGGAAGAGTGCATCGAGTTGGTGCTTAACCGCTCGAACGCCGATCACGAGCGGATCAAGCCCGCGGACGTGGAGAAGCACTTCGGGCGTCCGGTCTTCGCCGTCGTTCCGAACGACTACAAGCACGTGACGGCATCGCGCGACCTCGGCAATCCGATCCAGGCCTCGGCCCCGAACAGTCCGGCCCGGCTCGCCATCCGCAACCTGGCCCGACGCCTGGCGACGGCGCACCTCGGCGCCGACGCCCTTCCGAGCGAACGCCGCGGTTTCCTCGGTCTGTTCGCCAAGAAGCGGCCCCTTGCTGCGGCGGCTGGCCGCTGAAGCAGCGCGCCCCCAACGGCATTTCGAATCGCAACTGTCTATCCAAGCAGCACTTACGCACCGATCGGCCGGTCCGCGAAGATTCGGCCGAGATTCGCCGCTCGTAGCCTTGACAGCGGCGGCGCCCCTGCTAAAGTGTACTGCTCGCCGCGGTTTAGTGGACTACGGGTCCGCAAGCCGATGCGGCCGGCGACGGACCGCGAAATCCAGGCGGGACGGCCGGCCGTAGCACAAGAGGTCGCTTTGACCGGCGGAGTTCCGGCCGCTTTGGGGCTGCGGCGCAGCGGGCTCGTAGCTCAGTTGGTTAGAGCGCGTCCCTGATAAGGACGAGGTCACAGGTTCGACTCCTGTCGGGCCCATCGAACCGACCGTCGGCGAGCGCCGGAGAGTTGCGTGGATCTCGGCGTGTTGCAGTACATCGCGGTGGCCGCTATACTAGCCCTGCTCGTGTGGCGGCTGGCTCGCGGTGGCGGAAGCTGAGGCCGCGGGCGATGTGACTAGGCGTGTCCTGGTCAAGGATCCCGGGGCCGTAGCTCAGTTGGGAGAGCGCNNGAGGTTGCCGGTTCGATCCCGGTCGGCTCCAATTGGCAACCGGGCGTGCTGAGGCGTGCGTTTCCGGGCACCGCTGCGGTGCGTGGAAACCTGCGACTGGCAGGAAAGCTGACGGCGTGAAGCTGAAGGCTGGCGGCTCTTTGAAAAGTTCATAGGTGGGTGTCTAGGTATCGACGCCGGGTTAATGAGTCGGTGCCGGCGGTCGCCTCTGGCGGCCGTGCGGCCTCAACTCCGTTCTCTCTCAGTGGAGATAGGTGCGGTTTGGCCACAGCGTTTCATAAATGTGGTCAAGCTACTAAGAGCGTATGGTGGATGCCTAGGCGTGCAGAGGCGATGAAGGACGCGGTAGGCTGCGATAAGCTCCGGGGAGTGGTCAAACATGCTTTGATCCGGAGATCTCCGAATGGGGCAACCCGGTTCCACTGAGCAATCAGATGGGATCACCGGCGGCTGAATGTATAGGCCGTCTGGGGCGAACCCAGGGAACTGAAACATCTCAGTACCTGGAGGAAAGGAAATCAACCGAGACTCCGTGAGTAGCGGCGAGCGAAAGCGGAACAGCCCATGAGTCGTTGCAAGCTCAGCCGAACGTTCTGGAAAGGGCGACCACAGTAGGTGACAGTCCTGTAGGCACACGGCGAGCGACGGCGATTGAGTAGGTCGGATGTCGTGGAACTCTGACTGAAGATGCGGGGCCCACCCTGCAAGGCTAAGTACTCCTGCACGACCGATAGTGAACGAGTAAGGCGACTGAAAGGTGAAAAGCACCCCTGCTAGGGGAGTCAAAAGCACCTGAAACCATATGCTTACAAGCTGTCGAAGGCCGATTCCGGGCTTGCCCGGACGGCTAACGGCGTACCTCTTGGATAATGGACCGGCGACTTGTCGTATGCGGCGAGGTTAAGTGCCTCCGGCACGCAGCCGAAGCGAAAGCGAGTCTGAATAGGGCGATTAGTCGCATGCGACAGACCCGAAACCACGTGATCTACCCATGGCCAGGTTGAAGGGACGGTAAAACGTCCTGGAGGACCGAAGCCGTGAACGTTGAAAAGTTCTGGCATGAGCTGTGGGGAGGAGTAAAAGTCTAATCAAACGTGGAGATATCTGGTTCTCCCCGAAATGTCTTTTGGGACAGCCTCGGGACAACTACACCGCGGGGGTAGAGCTACTGACTGAAACGGCGGGCCTTTCCGGCTACGCCCTTCAATCAAACTCCGAATACCGCGGTGACTATCCCGGGAGTGAGAGTGTGGGCGCTAATGTTCATGCTCAAAAGGGAAAAAACCCGAACCGTCAGCTAAGGCCCCCAAGCCACGCTCAGTGCGTAAGGAAGTTCGTTTTCTGAGACAGCCAGGATGTTGGCTTAGAAGCAGCCACCATTTAAAAAGTGCGTAATAGCTTACTGGNNAGTGAGAATGCCGGTATGAGTAACGATAAAGCGGGTGAGAATCCCGCTCGCCGTAAGCCCAAGGTTTCCTGGGCAAGGGAAATCCGCCCAGGGTTAGTCGGACCCTTAGTCAAGGCCGAAAGGCGTAGACGATGGTCAGCAGGTTAATATTCCTGCACTCCGTATGCGGTTGAACCGACGGGGACGTCAGCCCCAAGTGTGGCCCACTACTAGAATAGAGGGTACCCGCAAGGGCGAGGCCGCTTTGTTGCTGAAGCACATGGCGGGCTGACCGAGAAAATCCGTTCGGTGACAAAGTGCGGATCCGTACCAAAACCGACACAGGTGGGCGAGGAGAGTATCCTAACGGCGCTCGAGAGAACGGTCCTTAAGGAACTAGGCAATTTGACCCCGTAACCTCGGAAAAAGGGGAGCCTCTCCGCCGCAAGGCGGAAGGCCGCAGAGAATCGGCTCTGGGAACTGTTTATCAAAAACACAGCTCTGTGCTAACTCGTAAAGAGGACGTATACAGAGCGACGCGTGCTCGGTGCCGGAAGGTTAAGGAAGCCGGTCAGCCGCAAGGCGAAGCTGGCAACCGAAGCCCCGGTTAACGGCGGCCGTAACTATGACGGTCCTAAGGTAGCGAAATTCCTTGTCGGGTAAGTTCCGACGTGCATGAACCGCGTAATCACTGGAGCAGTGTCTCAAGGACCGACTCGGTGAAATTGAAGTCGCGGTGAAGATACCGTGTACCCGCAGCAAGACGGAAAGACCCCGTGAACCTTTACTGCAGCCTGGTATTGGTAATTGATATCGCATGCGTAGGATAGGTGGGAGGCGTTGATCCGGCGGTTCCGGCCGTCGGGGAGCCAACGTTGAAATACCACCCTTGTGCTATTAGTTACCTCACCCCGTCCCGTGAAGCCGGGCGGGGGACAGTGCTAGGTGGGCAGTTTGACTGGGGCGGTCTCCTCCCAAAAAGTAACGGAGGAGTGCAAAGGTCGGCTCAGCACGGTTGGCAATCGTGCGTGGAGCGCAAGGGCACAAGCCGGCTTAACTGTGAGAGATAAAGCTCGAACAGATGCGAAAGCAGGCCCTAGTGATCCGGTGATCCCGTGTGGAAGGGTCATCGCTCAACTGATAAAAGGTACTCCGGGGATAACAGGCTGATGACTACCGAGCGTCCATAGCGGCGTAGTCGTTTGGCACCTCGATGTCGGCCCATCACATCCTGGGGCTGTAGGCGGTCCCAAGGGTTCGGCTGTTCGCCGATTAAAGTGGTACGCGAGCTGGGTTCAGACCGGCGTGAGCCAGGTCGGTCCCTATCTGCCGTGGGCGCAGGAATCTTGATGGAAATATTTCCTTAGTACGAGAGGATTAGGAAGTACTGACCGCTGGTGTACCGGCTGTCCTGCTAAGGGCACCGCCGGGTAGCTATGTCGGGAAAGGATAACCGCTGAAAGCANNGACCACCAGGTTGATAGGCCGGGAGTGTACGGGCTGAGAGGCCCTCAGCTTACCGGTACTAACGGTCGAAGGCTTGACCACATTTATGATCCGCTGTGAGCCGCACTTCCTTCATCGAGAGAGGACGCGGCGCGATCCCAGCACCCACCTGTTGAACTCACTCTGAGTGCTCCCGTCGCCCTTCCGGGCGGCGTGCACACGATCGGCCGGTGACCATACGCGTGAGGAAACACCTGATCCCATTCCGAACTCA
>PMMM01000149.1 GCA_003162245.1 Phycisphaerales bacterium | reverse complement strand
AGGTTGCCGGTGGGCTCGTCCGCGAGCACGATTGCCGGGTCGTTCAGCAGCGCCCGCGCGATCGCGACCCGCTGCTGCTCGCCGCCCGAGAGCGCGTCCGGCCGGTGGTCGGCGCGCGGCCGCAGGTGCACGGCGTCGAGCAGCTCGTCGAGCCGCGCGCGGCAATCGCCCACCGCACGCCCGTCGAGCAGCCACGGCAGGGCCACGTTCTCGCGCGCCGTCAGCGTCGGCAGCAGGTTGTACTCCTGAAAAACAATGCCGAGTCGCCGGCGGCGAAAGACCGTGCGCTCGCGGTCGGACAGGCGCGCCAGATTCTGCCCCTCGACGATGACCTCGCCGCCGGTCGGCCGCGTGAGCCCGCCGATCAGGTACAGCAGCGTGCTTTTGCCCGATCCGCTGGCCCCCATGATGGCGTAAAACGCGCCCGCCGGCACGTCCAGATCGACGCCCGCGAGCGCCGGCACCCGGTGCCCCGAGGTGTCATAGACCTTCGTCAGCCCGCGCGCGGCGACGACGACCGGCCGCCCGCCCAGATCGGCCGCGGCCGCGGGCCCGTCGGCCAACGCTGTCTCCGGCGGCGATTCGAGGTCGCGCGCGTGCTCCATTTCCGCAGTGTAGGCCGCCGCGACAGCACGCACAACCGGCGGGGCAGCCGGCACACGACGCCGGGTGCGTGACGCACCCGACTGACCCCCGCTGGCGCCGTGGCGGTTGCCTTTCCGCGCGTCGCGACGTAGGCTTATCTGGCCATGAGCACAGACGCGCGACAGATCGAAAACCTGCGCCGCCTGCTGGACGTGACGCGGCAAATGGCCGCGACGATCGACCTCACCCGCCTGCTGGAAACCATCGTCGACGCAGCCCGCGCCGTGCTCGGCTGTGAGCGGGCCACCATCTTCCTCTACGACAAAAGCACGCACGAGCTGTTCAGCCGTGTCGCGACCGGCGTCGAGTCCATTCGCTTCCCGGCCGACCGCGGGATCGCGGGCGCCGCCGCGGCGCAGCGGCAGGTCATCAACGTCCCGGACGCCTACGGCGACGCGCGCTTCAATCGCGAGATCGACCGGAAGACGGGCTTCCGTACGCGCAACATCCTGTCCTTTCCGCTCGAAAACCTGGGCGGCGAGCTGATGGGCGTCCTCCAAGCCTTGAACAAATCGGACGGGGCCTTCACCGCGGAAGACGAGGAGCTGGCCCGCGTGCTCAGCGCCCAGGCGGGCGTGGCCCTGCACCGCCAGACGCTCCTCGAAGGCTTCGCCGAGAAGCAACGCATGGCTCGCGACCTGGAGCTGGCGCGGAAGATCCAGCAGGCTTCGTTCCCCAAAGCCAACCCCACCGTCCCCGGCTACGAAGTCGCGGGCTGGAACCGCTCGGCCGACGAGACCGGCGGCGACTGCTACGATTTCACCCCGCTCGACGACGGAAATCACGCGATCCTGCTGGCCGACGCCACCGGGCACGGCATCGGCCCCGCCCTCATCATCGCCGAATGCCGGTCGCTGTGCCGCGCGATGCTCTCGGTGACGCAGGACCTGGCGATCGTCGCCAGCCGGGTCAACACGATCCTCGCGCACGACCTGAGCAACGATCGGTTCGTGACCGCTTTCGTGGGCGTGCTCAATCCCCACACGCACTGTTTGCGATACGTCGCCGCCGGGCAGGGGCCCCTGCTGCTGGTCTCCCCCAAGGGCGTTGAGATGCGCAACGCGAGCGGCCTGCCCTTCGCGATCGTGGACAAGCTGGACTGCACGCCGGAGCAGTTCGACTTCGCGCCCGGCGCCACCGTCGTGCTGCTGACGGACGGCTTCTATGAAGCGGTCAACCCCGCCGGCGACTTGTTCGGCGAAGAGCGGGTCATCGAGTTCCTCCAGAAGAACCCCACGCTGCCGCTCGAACCCCTGATCGATGCACTCTACACCGAGATCCGCCGCTTCAGCCACGGCGCCCCACAGGGCGACGACCTGACGGCGGTGTTGATCCGGCGCTCCCCGTAGCCCGAGTTTCTCACGGTTCTCACGCAAAGGCGCAAAGACGCCAAGACAAGGAAACGGCGCACATCCTTCGGCGCCGACCGGCACGATTAGGCTGCTCCCCCCCATTCTTAGCGTGTTTGCATCTCGGCGTGAGGCACCGGCCGGTAGTGCTGGTCACGTTGCTGCGGCGTCCAGCCGGCGTCGGCGATGAGCCGCCGAATCTCCGCCTCGGACAGCCGGTAGGTCGTGCCCGCGGATGAGACGACGTTCTCCTCCATCATCACCGAGCCCATGTCGTTGGCCCCGAAGAACAGCGCGAGCTGCCCGATCTTCGGCCCCATCGTGACCCAGCTTGACTGAATGTTCGGGATGTTATCCAGGTACAGCCGCGCGACGGCGAGCAGCTTCAAGTACTCGTGTGCGTCGGCCAGGACGAGCTGCTTCTGCCGCGCCAGCCGCGTGCCTTCCGGCTGGAACGGCCAGTGGATGAAGGCCGTGAAGCCGCCGGTTTCATCTTGCAGATCGCGCAGGCGGCGCAGGTGCTCGATGCGCTCCGGGATCGTCTCGATGTGTCCGAACATCATCGTGCAACTGGTTTTCATCCCGATCTGGTGCGCGGCCCGCATGACGGCCAGCCACTCCTCGGTGCCAGCCTTACCCCGGCCGATCTCCCGCCGCACGCGGTCGACCAGGATCTCGCCCCCGCCGCCGGGAATCGTATCCAGCCCTGCCGCGCGCAGCCGCTCGAGCACGTCGCGCAGCGGCATCCGAAAAACCCGGTGGAACGCCCAGATCTCCGGCGGGCTGAAGGCGTGCACGTGGATGCCTGGGTAGTTCCGCTTGATGAAACGCAGCAGATCGAGATACCACGCGAACGGCAGACCCTGCCCGCTGTGGTGGCTGGCGTCCGGCACGAGCCCGCCCTGCATCAGGATTTGCGTCCCGCCGATCGCCAGTAGCCCCTCGATCTTCTGCCCGATCTGCTCGTACGTGAGGACGTACGCCTCCTTGTGGCCGGGGACGCGGGCGAAGTTGCAGAACGAGCATTGGGCCGTGCACACGTTCGCGTAATTGATGTTGCGGTCCACGACGTACGTGCGGTACGGCTCGGGGTGCAACTGCTCCGTGCGGACCAGCGCCCGGCGGCCCAGCTCGTGAATCGAAAGCGTGGTGTAAAGCTCGAGCGCGTCGGCGTCGCTCAAACGGGAGAAGCCCGTCCGCGGCGCAGCAGCGGCTGTCATGGCGCGGCACCCGCACCCAGCGCCCGCAGCGCCTCGGGCCACGCGATTTCCGCGCCGCGCGGGACCAGCCCGCCGGCGGCGCAGAGCCGTGCGAACAGATCGGCCCCCTCGATGGCCCGCCCGTCGAGCTTGTGCCGGAGGCAACGCGTGAGGTAACGCCGGGCCGCCTCCACCGGCCACCCGAGCGCCAGGCCGTCCGTCGCGGCGATCTCGGCCGCCCGCGCCACCCCGCGGTCTCGCGCGGCGGACAGCAACTCGCCAATCTGCTCGTCGGAGCCGTCCTGGGCGCAGCGCGCCCAGACCGCGAACACGAACGGCAGCCCGGTGTGCTCGCGCCAAGCGCCGCCGAGGTCCACCTCGTAGCCGAAGCTCCCCCGGCCCGGGTCCACGACCTTGTCCCCGATCAGCAGCACCGCCTCCGCCTCGTCCACGTCTTCGGTCCGCGCGTCCAGCGGACGCAGCGTAATCTGCCGCCCGAAAAGCTCCCGCCAGAGCACCACGGCCAGCGCCACGGACGTATGCGAGTCCGCGTCCACCCACAACGTATAAATACGGTCCGGCGGAACCCGCGCGAAAACGCGCACGGTTATTGTCTCGCCGTCGCACCCGATGCAGGCGTCCGACACGACGCGGAAGCGTCCGGCGGAGCGCAGCACGTCCACGATCGGGATCAGCGCGGCGTCGAAGTCGCCGCGCTCCAGGCCCGCCGGGAGCGCAGACGGCACGTCGAGGACACATTGGACCCCGTCGTTCGCGTCCAGACCGTCGATGAGCGGCCGCGCGTTCAGGAATGAAACAACGCCGAGTCGCAACATGGGAAGCGCCTAACTGAGAGGTACCGTTCCTGTCTGCCCGGAATATAATGCACGCGGGCCCGAATACCCACAGGGTACTTTTGTAAGAACGTAGTTTCGAAATCCGTGAAAGGCGAGCCGCGGGCCGCGAATCTGCGCAGCGCAACTCGCCCGAGCATCGCCAAGGAGGCCACACATGTTCTGCCCGTGGTGGATTCATCGTTTGGTTTGTGCCGGCGTACTCGGATTACTCGCTGCCGCCGCCCACGCGGCCGAGCCGATCGACGTGGCCAAATTCATGCCCGGCGAGACGGCGATTTACATCGGCTGGACAGCGCCGGCGCAGAGGGACTCCGCCGAGCTGCAGAAGACACGCGAGCTCATCGACGGCTTCTTGAAGCTCCATGCGGAAGATGGCGACCAGAAAGACATCGAGTGGGTGACGCCGCTGGTGGATGCGCTCATGACGCTGGCGACTGCACCCGGTGGCCTCGGCCTGTTTGACGTCACCGTCGTGGACGGCCAGCCGAACATTCAAGCGGCGCTGGTGGTTGCCGCCGGCGCCGATTCGGCCAAGCTCGCCCAGCGGGTGCAGGAAATCGCGACAAAGCTGGGTCCCGGCCCTGCGGAGTCGCAGCCCGCAAAAGACGCACCACACTCAGTCAGGGATGTGCCGCTGGAGCGCCTACGCCTTCCCGGGGGCCAGATGTCCCTCGTTTGGGGCGTGCACCACGACTGCTTCATCCTGGCGTTGGGCGACGTCGCGGCCGGGAAAGTCATCGACTGCCTGAACGGTAGTGCGGAGAACCTGGCCGCCGCACGCGAATTCCAGTTCGTCCGACAGAAGGTCGGCGCGAAGCCGGACATCCAGTCGTTCTGCATATACGCCGACGTGCAGCGGATCATCAGCCGGGTGAAGGGTGTGGCCGAGGAGTCCGGCCACCCGCTGCCGCCCGTCGCCAACCAGTTGCTGGACGAGCTGGGGCTGACCGCCGTGCGCTCCAAGTACTTGCTGATCGACCGGCTGGGCGACAAGGCCCGCCTGACGGCGTTCGCCCACATCGACGGGCCCATGCGGGGGCTGCTCAAGATCTGGGACCAGCAGCCGCTGGTTGACGCCGATCTCATGATCGTGCCGAAGGACGCCTACTGGGCCTACGTCAGCAATCTCGACCTGTCCGGCCTCTGGCAGGAGGCCCAACGCATTCTGAACGAGGTCGCGCCCGATTCGGCCCCCGCGGTCCAGGGCGCGCTGGCTGCCAGCGCCCAAGTGCTCGGCTTCTCGCTCACGGACGATCTGCTGCCGACGTTCGGCGACACCTGGGCCGTGTTCGACGCGCCGGCGCACGGCGGCCTGCTGCTGACTGGGTCGGTGCTGGTGGCCGACGTGGCGGACGAGCAAAAGCTGGAGTCCATTCTCGAACGCGTGGTCCAGATGCTCACGCCGTTCGCTGCCCCGCAGAAGATCACTTTGCTCCACAAGGAGACGAAAGACGGTGAGCACGTGATCCACTACGTGCTGATCGGCGGCGTTCCGTCGCCCGTCGCCCCTGCGTGGGGCTTCGTCGACCACCGCTGGGTCTTCGGCCTCTTCCCGCAAACGGTCGCCGTCGCGCTGCGGGAGGCGGACCCAAAAACGCGCGGCGAGACCCTTCTCGACCAACCCGACGTCAAGGCCGCGCGCGCCGCACTACCGAAGGAAATCCAGGCGTTCAGCTACTTCGACTCGCGCTACCTGGCCCGCCTGTTTTATCCCCTCCTGAACGCCGCCCGCACGATGGGGCTCTCGCTGATCGCCAAGACCGGCGGCGAGATCGACCTGACGACCATGCCGCCGGTGAACCAGGCCGTCGAGAAGGTGACGAATTACGTGGGGACGACGAGCAAGGACGCGGACGGCGTGCTGATCGCGACCGTGGGGGACGGCTGCCCGCTGCCAGCGGCCGCCGCCGGCGGGGCCGTTGCCACGACGATCCTCCTGCCCTCGCTGGCCCGCGCGCGCGAGGTAACAAAGACGGCGGTCAGCGCCAGCAACCTGCGCGGCATCGGCATGGCGTGCCACGTCTACGCCGACGCCAACCACGATCGCTTCCCGCCCTCGTTTGACGTGCTGGTGAAGGACGGGTCGATTACTGAGAAGATGCTGCAATCCCCGCGTGATCCTGCGGACACGGTCTCGTACGTCTACGTCGCCGGCCAGACGACGGAGGCCGATGCGCAGAACGTGCTGGCCTACGAGCGCAACGGCATGGACGACCGCCGCAACGTGCTCTTCCTCGACGGACACGTACAAGCGATGCCGCCCACCGAATTCAAGAAGACGCTGCGCGACACCTATCACCGCCTCGGCCGCGAAGACGAGATGCCCGCGGAATTCCGCGATTGAGCGGGCCGGCCTGCGGTCCGGTGGCTGACGGCTGAGAGCGGATGGCTGACAGCTCTTCGGTAAGGAGATGGCCATGCCCAACGTGGGAGTGCTGCTGTCCGGCTGCGGCTTTCTGGACGGGGCCGAGATCCATGAATCCGTGCTGACACTGCTCGCGCTCGACCAGCGCGGCGCGACCGCGGTCTGCTGCGCCCCGAACGTGAACCAGGCCGCCGTCGTCGATCACCAGACTGGCCGGCCGACGAGCGAGACGCGTAACGTGCTCAAGGAGGCCGCCCGCATCGCGCGCGGCGCCATCCGTGACGTGGCCCTGATGAAAGCGGCCGAGCTCGACGCGCTGATTCTCCCCGGCGGCTTCGGCGCCGCGAAGAGCCTGTGCAGCTTCGCCGACCAGGGCGCGAACTGCACGGTGCACCCGGACGTGGAGCGGCTGGTGAGCGACTGCCTCGCGCAGCACAAGCCCGTCGGCGCCATCTGCATCGCGCCGGCGCTCCTCGCCCGCATCGCCGGCCGCCGCGGCACCGCCGTCAAGGTCACGATCGGCAACGACCCCGGCACAGCCGGCGCCATCGTCGCCATGGGCTGCCGGCACGAGAACCAGCCGGTCACGGACATCACCGTGGATGTGGACCACAAAGTGGTGACGACGCCGGCGTACATGCTCGGCCNNCGGCCCCGGCCCGGCCGCGGTCTTCGAGGGCATCCGCAAGCTGGTCGACCAGGTGCTCGCGCTGATTCCGGCGCGCTGAGGAGCACGCGGGTTGTCCCCGCCGACCGCCGGGCCGGTCCGGCGGCAAAGATGCTGAAAAAATGCCTGAAAAAAGATGGAAGGTCTAGCCGTGGCGCGGGAAGAACCTTCCATCGGAACGGGCAGCTCCAGGACCGGAACCACCCGGCACAACATGTCGTCGCGCGGCCGTTCGCCAGCGCGCACGACAATCTTGCGCGAAACCAGCGCAGTTATGCAAGACCTTTTTGCAAAAAAACTCGCGCGGCGCGCGGCCGCGCGTCGATCGCCGCGCCGCGCGTGGGTCCGTCATCAGCGCGGCTTCGCCACCACGCG
>PMMM01000178.1 GCA_003162245.1 Phycisphaerales bacterium | reverse complement strand
AGAAAAAGTGAAAACGCTCTAGACGTAGGGCCGCGACGATCGCCACGCGGAGAGCGGCGTGCTGCACGGGCAAAACTGTGTCGACTCGCTCCGACTATCGGACGAGGAGCAGCGGTTCATCCTGGACGAGCTGGACCGGGTGATCCGCGCCCCGACCAGACGGGAGCTGCGCCAGGACCTGCGCTATCGCTACGTTGTGCGCGAGGGTCTCCTCGTCGAGGTGGAAGGGGCCACGTCGCGCTTCATCGTGCGCCCGCGCAACCTCTCCGCGGGCGGCATCAGCTTCCTGCACGGGACGTTTCTCTACCCGGGTGCGGCGTGCGTCGTATCTCTCCGGGCTACCGACGGCCGGTCGGTGCACGTGGCCGGCCGCATCGTGCGCTGCCGCTGCGTTCACGGCCGGGTACACGAGATCGGCGTGCGGTTTCAGGAGCGGATCGACGTGGGCCAATTCGTGGTGCTCGGGCGGGCGCGGCTCAAGGAACCTGGCGCCTACGAACCCGGGGAGGTGATCCAATTGGCGCTGGAGCTTCAGGACCTTGCGCTGCAGACCGCTCCGCGACACACCCTCCTGCGGAAGATCGCGGAACTGGTCGAGTTGCTCCGCGGCAAGGCCGGCTGAGTCAAGCTCCCGCGCGGCTATCCCTTCGTGGCGCGCTTGGCCGCCACGAACGCCCGAATGTCCTTCGCGGCGCGCGTATTCAGCACATCCCCGCGGCGCAGCCACGCCCGCCGCGCCGTCAGCACGCCGAACTGGATCTGGTCGAACTGGTCGACCGCGTGGGCGTCGGTGCTGATGACGATCGGGACGTGATGCGCGCGGGCCAGCCGGGCGTGCTCGTCCCTCAGATCGAGACGGAAGTTGTTGGCGTTGATCTCCAGGGCGGTCCCGGTGCGGGCAGCCTCCTGGCAGATCGCCTCCAGGTCGAGCGCCATCGCCTCCCGTTCGTTGATGAGCCGTCCGGTTGGGTGGGCGATGCAGTTCACGTAGGGGTTGCGGATGGCCGCCAGCGTCCGCCGCGTGTTCGCCGCGCTGTCCGAGCCCATCCCCGAATGCACGGACGCGATCACGAAGTCGAGTTGCGCCAGCAGCTCGTCGGGGTAGTCGAGCGCGCCGTCGGCGAGAATGTCGACCTCGGTGCCGATCCAGACGCGAATTCCCTCGGTCCGCTTCGCCAGCGCCCGCACATCGAGCATGTGCCCGATCAGCAGCGCTTCCTTGAGCCCGCCGGCGATCGCGCTGCTCTGCGAGTGCTCGGTGACGCACATGTACTCGTAGCCGCGCCCCATTGCGGCCTCGACCATCTCCGCGACCGTGTTCCGGCCATCGCTCGCGGTCGTATGCACGTGCAGGTCGCCGCGGATGTGCTTGAGCGTCAACAAGTCGCGCGGCACGGCCCGCACGTCGAACTCGCCGCGGTCTTCGCGCAGCTCCGGCGGGATCCAGGGCAGATCGAGGGCCGCGTAGATTTCCTCCTCGGTCTGCGAAGCGATCACGCGCCCGCCGGCGGTCAGGCCGGTCTCGCCCAAACTCCAGCCGCGCTCGGCGGCCCGGGCGCGGAGGCGGGCCACGTGCTCCCGGCTGCCGGTGTTCCACAGCCAGGCCGCACCAAACGACGCCGCCGGCACGACGCGCAGGTCCACGCGTAGCGTCCCGATCGGTTCGTAGTCCACGATGACCAGACCCTTCGTCGTGGTCGCCGACAGCACCTCGGTCACGTGCTGCAGCTTGAGGAATTGCCGCACGACCTGCTCCGGGTCCTCGGTCGCACAGAGCAGATCGAGGTCGCCGACCGTTTCGCAGCCCCGGCGCAGGGAGCCGGCGAATTCGGCCCGCTCGACGCCCTTCATGGCCAGGACGGCGCCGCCGAGCAGGGTCGAGACTTTCCAACCCATGCCGAGGCGGGTCCGTCCGGCGCTGCGTTCGAGAAACTCGATCCCCCGTTCCATCTGGATGAGCGTCTTGGGGCCGAAGCCCTTTACGGTCGCCAGCCGGCCGGCCGCCAGCGCCGCCTTCAACTCGTCCATCGAGGTGATACCGCACTCTTTCCACAGCACGGCGGCCCGCTTGGGCCCGATGGTCGGCACGGCCAGCAGGCGCAGCAGCGAGTCCGGGACCTCAGCCAACAACTGCTCGCGCAGCGAGACGCGGCCGGTGCCGAGTAACTCGTGAATCTTCTCGGCGGACCCCGGCCCGACGCCGGGCAAATCGCCGAGTTCCCCGCGGGCGGCCACGTCGTTGATATCGACGGTCAGGTCATTAACGGTCCGGGCGACGCGGCGATAGGAGTTCACACGGAACGCGTCCTCGCCCTTGATCTCGAGCAGGACCGCGATCTCGTTGAAGACCTGGGCCACGTCGGCGTTGGTCATCCCGAAGCTCCTGCCGCCAGCCGGCCAACTTGTCGTTTATAGAGCCGACCGCCTGCTCGAACAAGTCGGCGGACGCTGGCCGCCGGCGTAGCATGTTGTCGAAAAGTGTCATGATGGGCCCGTCGCGCAAGAACGGCTACACCGGCCGGCTCCGGCCGCCACGTTCCGCGATGTGCCCTATAATCCGACCTGCGGCGGAGGCGGCGCGCGGCGCGACCCCGCCAAAACGGAGGAAACTGGATGGCCGAGCCGAGACACGGCACTCAGCCCATTTGCGTCGAAGAAACGCCCGGACGGAAGTCGTACTGCCAGTGCGGCTGGTCCGAAAAGTTGCCGTATTGCGACGGCTCGCACAAACGGCTGAACACCGGCTGCCACCCGATCAAGCTCGAAGTCACGGAAGCCGGCACCAAGTGGCTCTGCCAGTGCCACCGCAGCGGCGACCTGCCCTGGTGCGACGGCACCCACCAGACGCCCCCCGGCCGGTGAGCGGCTGAGCGCTACTCCTTCCGCAGCAGCCGCGCGAAATATCCGCCGTCACGCCAATCCGCGGGCCGCGGCCCCCAGGCCGGCAACGTCGTTTCCGCGGCGTCCAGGTGCCACGTGGGGTTCGCCGCCAGAAACGCGGCCACCACCTGCTCGTTCTCTGGCGGTTCAAGGCTGCATGTGCTGTAGACCACGCGCCCGCCGGCACGGACCGCGTGCGCCGCCTTGCGCAACAGCACTTGCTGTACCTTGACGAGGGAATCGAGTTTCTGGGGCGTCAGACCAAGCCGCGCCTCCGGACGGCGGGCGATGACCCCCGTGTTCGCGCACGGCACGTCCACGAGGGCTGCGTCGAACGGCTCGCCCTCGGCGGGTG
>PMMM01000115.1 GCA_003162245.1 Phycisphaerales bacterium | reverse complement strand
CGGGGCGGCCCGCCGGCGCCGTCGCCGCGGACGACCCGCGCCACCTCCTGAATACTAGTGACGCCGTCGAGCACTTTCTGGAGCGCCTGCGTCTGTAAACCGAGCCCCCCCTTCTTGTGCAGATAGCTGTGGATATCGCTCATTGAGGTACTGCGGCGGAGCACCTCGCGCAGCCCGTCGTCCACGGTCAGCCATTCGAAAACGCCCGTGCGACCGACGTAGCCGGTGCCCTGGCAGTGCTGGCAGATGATCGGGTTGCCGCGCTTGTCGACCTGCGCCTCGGGCGGGCGGTACAGCACCTTGTCGGCCGGGAGATTCAGCTTTCGCATCATCGCGGCGTCCGGCTTGTAGGCCTGCTTGCACTGCGTGCAGAGGACGCGGACGAGGCGCTGATTTCCGACGGCGAGCAGGCTCTTGGCGACGAGGGTCTTGTCGCCGACGAGTGTGATCCACTTGCGCAGCGCGTCGAAAACGTCGGTGGCGACCACGCCGACGTAAACCTTTTGCTTTTGGCCGGCCGCCTGGCAGGCAATGGCCGCCGACTCGCGGTCGCGTAACTCCGGAAGCACGATGATGTCCGGGTCGGAGCGGACGATCTTCAGGAGCTGCTCGCCGAACGTCTTGCCCTCGGCGGTCGAGAAGGTTTTCTGGGTGACGTTGTCGACGTCCATTTCCTTCTCGAACTCGATCATCTGCATGTTCTGCAGGAAGCGGTCGTGCGTGCGGGTAAAGCTGTAGACCGAGGTCGTCAGCCCGCACTTGGCCGGCGCCGAGAGGAGAATCAACCCCGGGCTGACCTCGCGCAGCGCCATGGCCGCTTCCAACTGCTTCGGGTTGAGCCCCAGATCGGGGACCTTCAGGTCGGCTTCGTTGTAGAAGATGCGCAGGCTAAGCTTCTCGCCGGCCGTCGAACCGTCGGTCCGCACCAGCACCTTGTGCTTGTTCTCGCCGATCGCCGTCAGAATCTGTCCGCGTTGCGGCTTGCGGTGCTCGTCCAGGCTGAGCCCGGCGATCCGCTTGAGGAAGAGCAGGATGGCGTCGCCGTCGGCCCGCGCCAGGGCGTCGCGCTCGACCACGATGCCGTCGACGGTATATGTGACCTTGGCTACCTCCTTCCCCGGCAGGATCTCGACAATCATGGCGCGCCGCCAGAGCGAGTCGAAAACCAGGTCCTGCACGAGCCGGTACTGCTCCCGCTCGGCGTCCTCCTCCGGGATGGGCACGACCTTGCGATCGGCGCCCGTCAGGCGGACACGCTCCGTGACTTCCTTCTTCTTTTTCTTGCCGCTGAAGCCCTCCGCGCGCAGGCGGCGGAAGTGGCCCAGCGTGAAGACGCGGTCCTCTTCGCGGACCAGCTTGTTGCGGTGCAGGATGTAGACGACCATGACCACCAGGTTGAGCACGAGCATTGCGGGAAAGCCCGCCGCGAACAGCGGCACAAGCAGCCCCATGAGCACCGCTGCCGCCCCCGTCCCCACCACGATCAGGTTCCAGAGCACGCGAAAGGTGTTGACCGCCGTCGTGTCCTTGTCGACCCACTGCGCGAACACCATCCAAAGCGCGAACACGAGCACGATGGCCCCCAGCTTCACGGGGCTGATGAACAGGTAGTTGTCCGGAAGCTGGCCCAGTAGCGCCACGCCGGTGATCACGATGACTCTCCTGACGCCGCCCTGGTGGCGGCGGTCACGCTAACCGAGGATGGCGCCCGAAGCCGACTTGATGCCTTTCAGGGCCATCTTGAGCTCGTCGGGGTTCGGGGCGGCCTCGTACGCTGTCGGATGGTCAATATAGCCGCTTTCGACCAGCCGCCGTAGGTGCTCGGTAAAGTCGACCATCCCGTCGGGGTAGCAGGCCCGGATCACGTCGATGATCTCGTTGTCGCGTTCCTCGCGGATGAGCTTGCGGACGGAGGCGTTGCTGAACATGATCTCGACGGCCGGGACGAGGGGCACGCCCTGCTTGACGCTGGGGATGAGCTTCTGGCAGATGATCGCCTTCAGGTTGAACTCGAGCGCCTGGCGCACGGAGCGGCGTTCATCGGCCGGGAACAGGTCCAGGATGCGCGAGACCGTCTGAGCCGAGCTGGAGGCGTGGATCGTGCCGAACACGAGGTGCCCGGTCTCGGCGGCATGCACGGCGGCGCTAAACGTGTCGATGTCGCGCATTTCGCCGATCAGCACGATGTCGGGGTCCTCCCGCATCAGGTACTTGAGCGCCTCGTGGAAGTCCATGACGTCGATGCCGACCTCACGCTGGTTGATGACCGCTTTCTTGTCGGTGAACAGGTACTCGATCGGGTCCTCGATCGTGACGATGTGCACCGGGTCGCGCTTGTTGATGTGGTCGATCATGGCGGCGATCGTCGTGCTCTTGCCCGAGCCGGTGATGCCGGCCAGCAGCACCATGCCCTGATGGAACTGGGTGACCTTCTCGATCGAGGCGGGCAGGTAGAGCTGCTCGAAGTTGCGGATGTCGCGCGACACCCGCCGCGCCGCGACCGACATCTGCCCGCGCTGCTGGAAGGCGTTGACGCGAAAACGGTCGGCGTCGCCCTGCGGGCCCACGTCGTACGCAAAGTCGATGGCCCCGCGCTCCTCGTACTGCGCCTGCTGCTTGGGGCTGAGGATCTCGAAGATGCCCGCCCGAATCTGCTCGCCCGTCAGCGGCCCGCCCTGCAACGGCCGCAGATCGCCCTTGACCCGCGCCATCGCAGGCAGGCCGGCCTTCAGGTGCAGATCCGACGTCTTCATGGCGATAACGGCCTTGAAGAACTTCCTCAGCGAACCCTTCTTCTTGCCGTGCTCCTCGTGCGGTGACGCGTCCTCGGGAGCCGAGGAATCGCTCGTAACGTCTGCCATCGGCGTGGGTCCTCCAACTACAAGGCTGCGTAGGCGCTGCACACTTCGCGCGGCCCGGCGCCGGCGCCCGGACCCGCTACGGAACCACACAGTATAGCCGCTATCACCGGCCCCGCCTATCTGGTCCGCGGTCGCCTAGATCGGGTTCCCTGTCGCCCCGGGGAGGCCGACTCGCAAGCGGGTCACTTGCTCACTGCGAGGACGTTATTCGCTGCCTGCTTGTTCGGGCCGCCGGCGTCAAGCAGGTGCTGGCCGTTGCGGGCGAGGACGTTGCCAGTGAAAACGTAGTTATTACCCTTCAGGGCCGCCCCGACGCCGTTGTCCACAATGCGGCAGCCGGTAACGGCGTAGTCGCGCACGGCGTCGCCGTCCACGAGGATTCCGGTACCCTTGTTGCTGCGGACGGTCACGCCGCTGAGGGTGAAAGACCCGGCGCGGACGACGAGGCCGTGATTGCCGCCGCGGCCGAGGGCGCCGCCGTTGAAGATCGTGCCGCCGGAGACGACCAGAATCGCGCCCTCGGCCGACGAATCCAGCAGGATTTGCTCCTCGTCGGACGAGGCGGCCCAGCAGCCGGCGATGCTCGTGTAGGCCCCGTCAATCTGCACGAGGCCGTGGATGCAGCCGTCGAGCGTGGCGTGTGTGAGGAAGACCTCGCGATTGGCTTTGCTGCCTCGCTCGCCAATCTGGAGGGCGGTATTCAGGCCGATCAGGTCGGTCGTCACGATATGCACGCCGCCGTTGTCGCCGGTCAGGTGCACGCCGATCGAGCGGTCGCGGTAGCGGTCCTGACCGATGATGCGGCCGCCGAAGATGCGGACCTCGGAGCCGCGGGCGACCTTCACGCCGGTGCCGGAGATCTCCCACATCAGGCAGTGGTCGAGGGTGGTAGTGTCCATGACCCCCTCGACGACGATACCGCTGCCGACCCGCGCGCCGTCGCCCTTGATCAACAAGTGGCTGAAGAGGCAACGCTCGGCGCCACCGAGACAGGCGAGGGCGGCAACGTCGGCCGACTTGTCGGTTCCGGCGGACAGGAGCGCGAGATCGCGAACGGAACACTCGCGGCAGGCAACCCCCTCTTTCCAGAGCAGCAAGTGCTCGTTGTTCTCGTGCAGGAGGATCGAGGTCCAGCCGTCGCCGGTAATGTCGATCCGGTCGGCGCTGCCCAGCAGAAGGCTGCGCGTGATCCGATAGCGCCCCGCGGGAAAATGCGCGCAGCCGCCGCCGGCTTTGAGGGCGGCATTGATCGCGGTCTGTGCGGCGGCGGTGTCGTCTGTCTGACCGTCACCGGCCGCGCCGAAGCCCCGAACGTTGAACAACGCTCCCGGTGGCGCCGAATTGGGCGCCGCGTGCGCCGGGGGCACCAGCATTCCAGCCATAAGTCCTCCGCTTCCAGCCAGTGCGTGGCTCAGAATCGTGCGGCGTGAACAGGATTGCGGGTGGTTCGGGGTCTCCATCGCGCGGCTCCTTAAGCTCGGCCCTGCGTTTGAGCGCCGGCGTGCCGGAGATCATAGTGCCGCCCGCCGCCGCCCTGGAAGCGAGCCCTGTGCGCCCTGCGCCCGACCGATTACCCAATTCGGATCGCGCATTTCGCGCCGCGCTGGTTGTCGCCAGGAGCTTCGTTCGAGTTGCGTCTTCCAGGGGAGGAGCGCGTGTGGACTGTGCCCACATGGTGGATGCCGTGCAAGTTACGGCCTTCGCCTGTCAGAGGGCGAAGGTCATGGAGGCGCAGATCGAATCCAGGCTGGGTAGTTTGCATGCCACAGTCGAGCTTCGTTCGTGGTGCTGTCGTTGCGCTTGTTGGCGGGCGAGATTCCTCATCCTGACACTTGTGAGCCTCTCGGCGGGAGCCGCGCTGGGCAAGGCCACAAACAGGACCACGACGATCAACCCGAATTCGGCGGCGCAGGGCACGACCGGCCTGTTTGCGACTTCCTCGGTGGACACTGACAGCCCACCGACCCCGCTGGCTGACGCCACGCCGCTGGGTGTTGTCGGCGGCATCGGCGGCGGCATCCGTTCGGGGCACGCTGCTTGCGCCGTAATTATGGGACCTCGGCTCGCGGTCGCGAACTTAATGCTTGTGGCCTGAAAGATGCGGCATTATACTGCGTAATGAGAAGTGTCGGAGAAGCCACGCAAGCGCGGACGTCGGCTGCGTGATGTTCTTCTCGGGCAAAGTGTCTGAGGTGCTGTGCAGGGCAGTCGTGGAATGAGCGCCTGTCGCTGGGAGGTTGGATCATGCGCCGTGCTACATGTCTGGGAATCGTGTTGGCATTGTTCTCAGCCGCTGCTTTGGCCACGCC
>PMMM01000066.1 GCA_003162245.1 Phycisphaerales bacterium | reverse complement strand
AACTAAGCGGAATGCGTATAAGACCGTCGTCGTCGGGTCCTCACCGACGGCTGGGACCCGACACGCACGGCCGCAGGCAGGGGCCCGGGCGGCCGAGGAAGATGGTGGGCGGTGCCCACGCTACGCGCTGTGGTCCACGGCGGGCGACGGGCAGGGCGCGGTTTGTCGTCTCCGGCGTCGCCCACGGGGGGGCGGCGCTACGCAGGCGGAGGGCGGGGGCTATCATGGCGGACGGAGAATTGGGATGACGAGTTGGGAACGGGTGGGGCGCCGGCCGAGCCCGCCTCGCGAGGGGGGGGGCCGAGCGCCCTNNCACCCGCAGGCGCCCCCGACTTGCGGCGGGGGTTCGGAAACCGCGGCACGCGAGGCAGCACACCCGCAGGCGCCCCCGACTTGCGTCGGGGGTTCGGATCAGACCGCGGCCGCCGGGATCGGCGAGTACGCCCCGCGCGCAGCCGTGTTCCGCCGCGGCTCATTGACGCGCCCCTCGCAATCGACCACCCTACGTGGTTCGTGTACCAGCAACGAGAGGAATCCCCGATGTACCACACACGCGGCCTGACGTTTGCCTCCGCACGCGGCTTGGCGTTTGCCCTGAGCCTGTGGATCGCCCTGACGACCATCCCGACGGCGCGCGCCGACCATTGCCCACACGCCGGCATGTTGCGTTTTCCCGACGTCGGCCGCACGCACATCGTCTTCCTGTACGCGAACCACCTGTGGCTCGTGCCGCGCGAGGGCGGCGTCGCGACCCCGCTGGCCAGCCCGCCGGGGGCCGCGGCGTTTCCGCGTTTCAGCCCGGACGGCAAGACGATCGCGTTCGTGGCCAATTACGACGGGAACGACGACCTTTACACGATTCCCGTCGAGGGCGGCGTGCCGACGCGCGTCACGCACCATCCGGCGAGCGAAGTGCTGTGCGACTGGACGCCCGACGGCCGGCTGCTCTTCGCCGCACGCGGCTACACCAGCATGATGCGGCAGACGCACCTCTTCATTGTCCCCCCGACCGGCGGGCTGCCGGAGGAACTGCCGGTTCCCTACGGCGCGGTGGCGGCCATCAGCCCGGACGGCGTCTGGCTGGCCTACACGCCGTACTCGACCGACACTCGGACGTGGAAGCGGTACGTGGGCGGGATGGCGTCGGACATCTGGCTGTTCAACCTGCGGACGCACGCGTCGAAGAGGATCACCGACTGGGAGGGGACCGACAGCCAGCCGATGTGGCAGGGCCAGACGATCTACTACATGTCCGACGGCGGGCCGGAGCATCGGCTGAACATCTGGTTCTACGATCCGCAGACCGGCCGCCGCGAGCAGGTCACGCACTTTACGGACTTCGACGTGAAATGGCCGTCGATCGGCCCCGGCCCGGACGGCAACGGCGAGATCGTGTTTCAGTACGGGCCGGACCTGTATTTGCTCGATCTCAAGACGCGGAAGAGCCGGGCCGTCGAGGTCATCGTCCCCGGCGACCGCCCCAACATCCGCACGCAGCGCGTCGACGCGGCCAAGAACATCGACAACTTCGACATCTCCGCGACGGGCAAGCGCGGCGTCTTCGAGGCGCGCGGGGACATCTGGACCGTCCCGGCCCACAAGGGCACGCCGCGCAACCTGACGCGCAGCAGCGGCGTCGCGGAGCGCGACCCCGCGTGGAGCCCCGACGGGCGCTGGATTGCCTACCTCAGCGATCAAACCGGCGAGTACGAGCTGTACGTCCGCCAGTCGGACGGGAAGGGCGAGACGCGGCAGCTCACGGGCGTGAGCGGCGCGACGAGCGAGCCGGTTGAGGCGGACGCGACGAAATCGGAGGAGCCGCCGCACGTGTTCCGCTACGGTCCGACCTGGTCGCCGGACTCCAAGCAGATCGCCTTCGCGGATCGGCGCGGGGCGGTGTACGTCACGACGGTCGAGAGCGGGCAGACGCGGCTGGTCGATCGCGACCCGTGGGGCAATCCGCCGCAGATCGACTGGTCGGGCGATTCGGGCTGGCTGGCGTACACGCGCGGCGGCACGAACATGCAGACGGCGATCTGGCTTTATCACGTGGCGACGGATGAGAAGCAGCAGGTGACCAGCGGCGTGTTCCGCGATCAGGAGCCGACGTTCGACCGCGACGGCAAGTACATGTACTTCGTCAGCAGCCGGCACTTCAAGGACCCGGTTTACGAGGACGTGGGCAACACCTTTGCGTACGCGAGCACGGAGGTCCTTGTCGCCGTACCGCTGCGCGCCGAGGTTGGCTCGCCCTGGGCGCCCAAGAGCGACGAGGAGACATGGAAGGAACCGGCGTCCAAGGAGGAGCCGAGCACGCAGCCCGCGGAGGAAGAGGACGAGGAGGAAGAGGCGGAGACCGAGACCGAGACGGAAGCGCCCGGCGGCCTGCTGGTTGGCGGTGCCGAGCAGGCCACATCGCCCGCGGCGAGTGGCGACGCGGCCACGACCGAGCCCGAGGGCAAGCACGCAGACAAGAAGAAGGACAAGCACGAGAAGAAGAAGGAAAAAGCCGAGCCCAAACCGCTTCAGATCGACTTGGCCGGCTTCGAGCGGCGCGCCCTGAGTCTGCCGGTCAAGCCGGGGAATTTCGCCAACCTCGCCGTCACCGCCGAGGGCAAGCTCGTGTATGTGCGGCACGCGCGCCCGGGCAGCGGCGATAAGCCGGCGATCTGCATCTTCGATCCGAAGGAAGAGGCGGACCAGGCGGACACTGGCGACGGGGAAGAAGGGGACGAGGAAGCGCTGGGGCGGCCGGCAACCGGCTCAGGTTGGGACGCACCGCACGCCATCGCCCGCAGCGGGGCCTTCGAGCCCCCGGAAAGCGAGAAGGGCGAGAAGACGGTGGTCGCCGGTGTGGGAGCGTTTCGGCTGTCCGGCGACGGCAAGAAACTCCTCGTGCACAAGGACAGCACGTACGCCGTCGTCGAGGCCAAGCCGGATCAGAAGCTGGACAAGCCGATGGCGTTGGACACGCTGGTCGCGGACGTTAACCCGCGCGAGGAATGGCATCAGTTGTTCGTCGAGGCCTGGCGCATCGAGCGCGACTTCTTCTACGACCCGCACATGCACGGCGTGGACTGGCCCGCGCAGCGCGAGCACTACGCGAAGATGCTCGACGATTGCGTGTCGCGGGTGGACGTGGGCTTCGTCATCCGCGAGCTGATCTCGGAGCTGAACGTGGGGCACGCCTACTACTTCGGCGACGACCTCGCGGACGCGCCGCACGTCGACGTCGGGTTGCTCGGGGTGGACTTCACGCTGCACGACGGAGCCTATCAGCTCACGAAGATCTACGCGGGCGGCCCGTGGGACGTTGACGCGCGCGGTCCGTTCAGTCATCCCTCCGCCCTGGCCGAAGGCCGTCGCCCCCCCCCGCCGAAGAAAGACGAGCAACCGCCGGCCACGTACCAGGTCCACGAGGGCGATTACTTGCTGGCCGTCAACGGCGTGCCGCTGGACACGGCGCAGGATCCGTGGGCGGCCTTCCAGGGGCTGGCGGGCAAGGTCGTGACGCTGACTGTGAGTCGCGTGCCCCGGCCGGCGACGACGAGCCCGGCGACGACGGAGCCGGCGAGCGCGCCCGCGGATGACGTGGGTCCACACGAGGTCGCCGTCAAGCTCCTCACGAACGACGAGGAGGCCGCCCTGCGCTACCGCGCCTGGGTCGAGCAGAACCGCGTGTACGTGGAGCAGCACTCCGGCGGCCAGGTAGGCTACATTCACGTTCCGGACACCGGCATCACCGGGCAGAACGAGCTTTTCCGGCAGTTCTACGGGCAGCGCGACAAGCCCGCCCTGATCGTGGACGAGCGCTGGAACGGCGGCGGGCAGCTTCCGCACCGCTTCATCGAGTTGCTGAATCGCCCGCTGACGAATTTCTGGGCCCGGCGGGACAGCCTGCCCGAGTCCAGCCCGGACGACGCGCACCATGGGCCCAAGTGCATGTTGATCAATGGATTGGCGGGCTCCGGCGGCGACATGTTCCCCTTCCTGTTCCGCGACGCCAAGTTGGGCAAGCTGATCGGCATGCGTACGTGGGGCGGCCTGGTCGGGCTGGGCGGCAATCCGCACCTGATCGACGGGGCCACCGTCACGGCCCCAAACTTCGCCTTCTACAAGACGAACGGGACGTGGGGGATCGAAGGGTATGGCGTCGCCCCCGACATTGAGGTCATCGACGATCCCGCGTTGATGGTCGACGGCGCGGACCCGCAGCTCGACAAGGCCATCGAGTGCATGCAATCCGAGATCGAGCACCACGCGTACACCCCAGTCCCCATTCCACCGTACCCCGATCGCACGGGCATGGGCGTAAGAGAGGAAGACAGGTGACGCGAGATGGGGCCGGTCAAAGAGCGCAGGCCGCCCGGCGGTTGGCCACACGGTTGGAGGCACATCGCCGAGCATTCGGAGCACCATGCACCAGGGTCTCGGCCGGAGGCGCGGCGGGGAGAGAATGAGATCAGAGCGTGCGGCTGGCGCGTCATCGGCGTGCTGCCGCACCGGCGTGAGAGCGCGGCGGAGCAGGAGTGGAATCGCCGAGGAAGGCCCCTTGCATGTTGGCGACGCCCGACACGTTNNGGGCCGCCTCGCTCTCGATGGGCGTGCCGCACTCCGGGCACTTGCCGCTGACGTTGCCGGTTAGGTCGTACCCGCATGGAATGCAAATCGGTACACCGGCGCGAACGAGTTCAGTGCGTAGGGCACGCCGGACGCGCCCCCGGAGCAACAACAGAACGGCGGACGGCCCAGCGAAAATTGGCAGCATCGGCAACCATCCCCAGCCCCAGTTACCCGAGTACGCACCCGAAAGGTATAGGAATAGCCCGAGACCGATGCCCAGCAACCACCAGGCTATCAGGCCAATGCAGAACCCGGAACGCCACATCACACGCTTGGCCGACGTCTTCGCTTGTCCGTCCGGGAAGCGCACAACCTCGGGGAAGAGGTAGCGCCAGATCGGATCCCAATCGTCTGCCATTTCACATCACCTCAGGAACGGTCCAACCGACCCACGCACCGGAGCACCGCGCTTGCGCCAATCTGGACGGCGCTCCTGCCACGCGGGCCGGCGACGCCCAGGCGCGCGCTGGCGCAGCACAAGGCGGGCGTCTCGCTGGGCGCTGGCTCCAGGCCGCTCGACTGTGGCGGCGGGCCGGCGGCCTCCGGCCTCCTCAACTGGCCTGGCCCTTGGGCTTCGCGACGTGCTCACACTCGTTTCGAGCAGCCTCGCACCCGAGGTACGCCGCATCGCGCCTGTGCGCTGCGGCATCCAGGCACAAGACCTCGGCCGTGAGCGTCGTGGCGTCGCATGCGGCTAGGCAGGCGAGGTAAAAGACATTGCACGGTATGCTCGCGAACCCGCACGCTGTGGCCGCCGTGACGGCCGCGGCGACGATCTCCTCGCACTGTGCCGTATAGACTTCGTCTGCCTGCTGCCGGCAGAGAGCTTCCTGATCAGCGCAGAATGTCGATTGCGCCGGCGCCCCGCCGTCTGTCCCCGGGCCCATTGGCTCCCCTGGGGGCGGAACCGGCTCAAGGGCAAGGGGTACCACGACTGCCGCCAGGTCAGGCTTTCCATACGCACGTGCGGCGGCGGAGCCTCGTGCGATCGCGTCGTCGAGCGTCGCGCAGACCTGCAGCGGCGTAAACGCGTACGTCGTCACCGGCGGATCGTTCGGGTCGGGCGGCAGCACCACCACCTTCACCAGCACGCCGTACAGCGGGCTCTCGAAACCTGTGGACCCGATTATGGTCCCCACGAACACCGCGTGCTCGAACGCCAGAATCGGCGTGCCCGCCAGATCGTTCGGGTCCACGGCCAATCCCCACACCGCCACCTGGCAGGCCAGCATGAACGTCCCTTCGGCCACGATGGGATCCTCGGCGGCGCCGTTCGTCACGAGGACCTGCCACACCAGCGGGTCCATGGTTTCCACAAGCACCATGCCCGACTGCTCCTCGACGAACTCCAACCCCCAGGCAGACTGCCAGAACGACTGGAGAAAGCCGAGCAGGGACGGTTCCCCGAATTCCGACAGCGCAGTCGACCACGCCGATGCGGGCTCCGTGATGATGTCGGCCGCGGACGCATCGGCGCCGTGTGGTGCAAACATGATCATCGGCAGCAGCACCACCATGCCAAACAGGACCCTGGCGATTCTGTGCGCTCTCGTGTTCATCGTACCAACCTCCTACAATGAGCCGCAACCGCAGCTCGACCCCAACAGCCCGCCGCGCGCCGGGGTGCAGTCCCGGAGACCCGCGCGGCGGGCGACTGGG
>PMMM01000257.1 GCA_003162245.1 Phycisphaerales bacterium | reverse complement strand
GCCTGAAGGCCGCGGCTCAGCCCGTGATACGGTCGGTTTTTCCGAGACACTACGCTAGAGGACCAGCTTGTATCCGACCGCGTGGGCGGTCAGGAGGTGGCGGGGGTTCTTGGGATCGGGTTCGAGCTTGCGGCGGAGGCTGACGATGTGGTTGTCCACGGTACGGTCCGCCGGCCCGACGCCGACGCCCCAGATGCGCTCGAGCAACTCATTCCGCGGGACGGCCTCGCCGACGTGCTCGTGGAGCACGCGCAGCACCTCGGATTCGTAGTAGCCCAGCGGCAGCTCGCCCTTCGGCAGGATGACTTTCTGCCGGGTCAGGTCCACCGTCCGCTCGCCGACCTTGAATTGCAGCTTCGGGGCGGGCTTGCGCTCAGCGCGGCGCAGGGCGGCGTGCACGCGGGCCAGCAGCTCGCGCAGGCTGAACGGCTTGGTGACGTANNTAGTCGTCCGCCCCCAGCTCCAGCCCGCGGACCTTGTCGACCTCCTGGCCGCGGGCCGTGAGCATGATGATCGGCATCGTGCCTCCGCCGGCCCGCAGGCGGCGACAGACCTCGAAGCCGTCGATATCCGGCAAGCCGATGTCCAACAACACCAGGTCGGTCGGCTTCTGGGCGGCGAGCTTGAGCCCCTCCGTGCCGGTCGGCGCGATCGCGACGCGGTGGTGCTCGAACTCCAGGTTGTCGCGCAGCCCAGCGGCCAACTCCGGCTCGTCCTCGATGATCACGATTCGCGGCATGTCACGCCTCCGAAAAAGGGCAAAAAGGGGTCGGGAGTCTTTTCTAAGAAAAGACTCCCGACCCCTTTTTTACGTCTTCGCGTTGGCCAGATGCAGGATGGCGATCGGACCGAAGATGAAGACCGGCACCGCCGGTGCCAGGCGCGCCAGCGCCGACTCCGTCGAGGTGCTCTGGGCCAGGAACGTGAACGCGAAGCAGCCCCCGGCCAGGAGCAGCGCTTTTCCCCCGGCCACCAGGACGTTGGCCGGCTCCCGCGTCAGGAAGAACGGAATCGCCAGCAAGATCATGATCCACATGAGCAGCGGCTGGTAGAAACGCACGTCCCGCGTCCGCGCGATCGCCGGCAGGTTCGGCAGGTTCTGCGTCTCGAGCAGCCGGTTCATCTGTCGGAAGCTCATCAACTCGGCCCACTGCGACGATTGCCGGAGCTGGATCTGCGCCGGCGTAAGCCGGAACGGGTACTCGTCGAGCGCCTCCCAACGCGTGGGCTGGCCCAGCTCCGGGCGCTCCGGCTGCGCCTCCAGCACCAGCCGGCTGCCCCGCTCCAGCTCCCAGGTGTGCCGCGCGTCGTTGTAATAGGCCGAGTCGGCCCGGATCAGACCGGTGGGACGGCCCTGCGCATCCGGCTCGATAATGTAGACGCCCTTGAGCACGCCCTGCTGCGCGTGCAACTCCTGGGCCTTGAGAATGGCGTGGCGGTCGTCGCGCACGCACAGCACGCGGACCTGGTGGTTGGCGGCGTGGTAGTCGCCGTACTCCCGCGCGATCTGCGTCGCCAGCGCCGGCATGACCACTTCGCTGTTGACCACCCACACGGCGGCCAGTCCCACCGCGCACAGCAGGATGGGGACGGCGAGGCGCTGCAGCGGCACGCCGGCGGCCACCAGCGGGGTCAGCTCGTTGTTGCGGAGCAGCATCGCGCAGGTGAAGGACGCCGCGACCGCCATCATGACCCCGCCGAGCTGGTAGAAGTACAGCGGCAGCTTGTAGCCGTGATAATCCGCGATCTTCAGGAGGGCGCTCAGCGCGGTGGCGTTGGGTTCGCCGGTGTACTCGTCTAGGTTGACGATCACGTCGGAGAAGACGTATAGGGCGATGCCGACCAGCAGCAGGATGATGTAGCTGCCGAGAAACGTGCGGATGAGGTAGCGGTCGACGGTGGTCATGCCTCGGCCTCCGCACTTCTCATCGTCGCACCCCGATCCGCAGAATCAGCAGGTCGGCCAGCAGCACCGCCGACAGCCCGCCCCAGGTCACAAGCGGCCCGATCTCCGTCGTGCGGACGTCTTCGCCCAACTGCCGGCCCAGCACGAGCAGGATCATCACGCCGAACAGTGGAATCATCGCCAGCGCGAAGGCCGCCAGGGCGCGCGACCCGCGGAAGATCACGCCCAGCGCGGCCCCCATCAGCACCGTCACGAGCGCACTGGCCACGTAGCCCAGGCGAAAGTGGATGTTCGCCGTGATCTGCCGCCCGAGGATCGCCATCGCCTTCTGCAGGCTTAAACGCTTGTCGTTCAACGTCTCGCGGTCGGGCTCCGGCAGCGGCACCGCCGGATCGAGCAGTTGCGGCGTCGTGTAATGTCCGGCCTCCGCCACGACCTCGCGCGGCAGCTCCAGCCCGTCGAGGCTCAACGTCGGCTTGCGGCGTGGCTCGCCATAGCGCCCGCCGCGCGGGTCGTATTCGAGCACGTCGTGCGCGGGCGTGCGAACGAGGTTGAACTCGATCAGGCATTCGCCGCTGGGCAGGGGTTTGGCCTTCAGCTCGATCTGTTCGGCTTCGTAGCGCGTCGGCAGGCCCTGGTCCTTCGGGCCTACCGCGACGCGACCGCCGGTGAGCGTCAGGCCCTTACGATCGAGTCGCACCGCGTCGCACTGGATCTTGTGCGGCCGTGCCCGCTCGTCGAGCAGCGTCAGCTCGCCGCCGTTTTTCAGTTGTGCGGCGCAATAGGTGTAGAAGTGCTGCACCGTCAGGGTGCCCAGGAACTCCTGCACCTGGCCGCGCAGCTTGGGTGCATCCCACAACGCCGCCCGCCAGCGCAGCAGGTCGCGCAGGTCGGCCCACGACAACTGCGGCGGCGCCTCGGTCGGTATGGTCAGCGGGCCGATGGCCTGTTGGCCGACATAGGCCTGGTCCCGGCCCGGATCGAAGAGCCTCCCCTCCGAGACCTCCAACATCACCTTGACCGGCGTCGTCCGCGTGTCGAACTGGCACACGCCATAGCGGGCGGCCGCGAAGCGAACCAGCTTGCCCTGCGTGTCAATGTTCAGGAAGGTCGGGTCGGTGATGACCAGGTAGTGCAGGCCGGGGCCGACCTCGAAACCGGCGGTCCGCAGGGCGGCGTCGGTGGCGCGCTGCACGCGGTCGGCGGTCAGCGTGAACTCCGCCCCGCTGGACTTCTGGCGATAGTTGATGAAGCCCTCGCGCTGCAAGTGCTGCGCGACCAGGTCGCGCAGGTTCGTGCGCGCGAAATCGCTGATCTGGCCGATGAAACGCGGGATGACGAAGTTCCCCATCAGCAGCATGAAAAGGGACACGAAGGCTGACAGCAGGACCGTAGAGCCGAACAGGCGGTGGATGTTGATCCCCGCCGCCCGGCACGCCACCAGCTCGTTGTCCGCTGCGAGGCGTCCGTACACCATCGTGGCGGCGAACAGCGCCGCGATCGGCAGCGTCAGCGTCAGCACGATCGGCAGCAGCAGCGGGATGAAGCTCAGCACGTCGGCGGCGGACACCCCCTCGTAGCGGATGACGTTGTACAGGCCCCCACCCATGGTGAAGAGCACGGTAAGCGCAGCCAGCGTCAGCCCGAGGGTCTTCAGCAGCTCGCGGAGGATATACCCATGCAGTGTAACCATGCGGTGACGCCGCGGCGGACGGCCGTGGCCGGTCGCCCTACTTTTCCGGCAGCTTCAGCTCCAGCCCCACGGGCAGCGCGTCCGGGTTTGGGATCTTGCTCTTGTTCAACTCGTAGATTTCGCGCCAACGCTTCGCGTCCTTCAACATGCTCCTGGCAATGCTGGCGAGCGAGTCGCCCTTGGCCACGACGTACGTGTGCGGTTTGCCTTTCGGCTTTGTCTCGGCCTCGCCGGCCTTCTTCTTCTCTCCCGTCGGCTTGCTCGTGCTCGCGGAGGGCTTTCCGCCGGGAGCCGGCTTGGCCGCTTCCGTCACGGGCAGCGGCCCCTCTTTGGGCGGTATGACCAGCGTCTGACCCACGAGCAGCACGTCGGGGTTGGTCAGATCCGGGTTGGCTTCCTTGATGCGCGGCCACAGGCTCCGGTCGCCCAGGTACTGCTCCGCGAGCGACGAAAGCGTGTCGCCCTCCGCGACGACGTGCTTTTTCACCTCGCGTGCCGGCGGGGGCGGGGGCTCCTGCAGACGTGCCAGCGGGCCGGACGGCCCCGTGGCCTTGGTCTCCGACGGTGGAGGCGGGAGAGCCACACCCGGCCGGCGGACTTCACTGCCGCCAGGGCTCGGTCGCGTGGTGGGGGACGGCTCCGAGGGTGGCGGGAGCGGCGAGCCCGGCCGCACTACCGGCTCTTCACCACCGCCGGTCAGCGGCGTCTCGACGCGCGGCGGGAGCGGCAGCGGAGCCGGAGCCGTCGCCGGACGCGTCGCAGGCCCCGGCATCGCGGGCCCGGTGGCGCCGCTTGGCCGCGGTTGCGGCTGCG
>PMMM01000129.1 GCA_003162245.1 Phycisphaerales bacterium | reverse complement strand
GGCCGCCCGGGGCCGTTCGAGCGCCCACGGCGGCCCCGCCGCCGCCGGCCCTCCCGCCGGGGGGCGGTTCCGGCGAAGGGGGACGCTACACGATTGAGGATCTGATGCGTATGCGCGATGCGATGCGCCAGCAGGAGGAAGGCGGGTCATGAGTCGCGCGTCGGGAGCTGGGAACCCGAAGAGGAAAGACGGGCACGCGGGAATTGGACCGCGGATCCGTCGCGCGCGGCACGCCGCCGCGCGCGCGATGACGCTCCTGGAGGTCACGATCTCGATTGCGCTGGTCGCGTTGCTGCTCGGCACGCTGCTGACGTTCTTCTGGCGGACGATCACGGTCCGCGACCAGGCGGCGCATTCGATGGCGCGCACGCAGATCGCCCAGCAGATGCTGGGGCGGATCGCGGGCGAGCTGCGCGAGGCCGTCGCCCTGGACAAGGTCGGGTTTCCGAACATGACGCAGTTCGCGGGGGAGCGGCGCAAGATCAGCTTCCTGACCGCGCCGCTGCCGGCGACGAATTCGTACGCGATCTTTCGCGAGTCCGACGCGGCGCCGCCGGGGCGGGACGACCTGCGGCAGGTCACGTACGAGTTGTGGATCGACCCCGACAAGAAGACCGAGGAAGGCGACCCGGTGGTGGGCGGCATCCTGCGGACCGAGCGGCAGGCCCTCGATCCGATGATCCCGGAGGAGCAAGCGCCGCAGGGCGAGGATCTGATCTACGTGCGGCGCGACCTGTGGTCCTACGAGCTGGGCTACCTCGAGTTCCGCTACTTCGACGGGGTCACGTGGTCCACGACCTGGAACGTGACCGAGGGCAACGCCCTGCCCCACTTGGTGCAGATCACGATCGGCTACGATTCGCTCACGCAGGACGACCTGGACAACAAGGACCTCGAGCAGTGGCCCATCGACCAGTACCCGTTCGGGCCCGACGAGGAAACCCCCAGTACGCGCTATACCAGCATGGTTCGGCTGCCGGCCGCGGACGAGATGTTCTCCGCGCACATGCACCGCCTGACCGACGAGACGCAGGAGGTGTACGAGTTCGGAACCACGCCCGGCGCGGAGACGGGCGGGGCGGCCGGCGGCACGGGCCCCGGGGCTGCGGGAGGGAAGCCATGACCGCGACGCGCGCGCGCCCGGCCTTCATCCTGCCCGTCGTTTTGGTCCTCATCGGTTTCCTGGCGCTCATCATGGCGGGGTTCATGTTCTTCGTCCGCGCGGAACTGGCCGGCGTGCAGGCCGAGCGCGATTCGCAGCAGGCCCGGCTGGCGGCGGAGTCCGGGTTGCAGGAGGTCATCACCGTCCTGCGGACCGCGCGAGACGACCCGAACGCATGGTGGGACAAACCCGACCGCTTCCGGCACGTGCTCGTCTGGTCGGAAGGCTACAAACGCAACGAAGACCCCGTGAAGAAGATGGGCAATCGCCTGGAGATTCTCCACGGCGGCAGCAAGATCACCCCGGCGTGGCGCTACAGCGTCGTCGCGGAGAACCTCGACGGTCTGCCCGACACCATGCGGTACGGGATCACGCCGGAGGCTAGCAAGCTCAACCTGAACACCGCGAGCGAGCAGGAGATTGAGGCGTTGCTGCTGGACGTGCTGCCGAAGCTGGGGATCGAGAACGCGCAGGAGCTGATCGCGGCACTGTTGGACTGGATGGACCCCGACGACGACACGCGGTCCGGCGGCGCGGAGACGGACTACTACAGCACGCTCAAGCCGGGCTACAAGGCGAAAAATGGTCCGCTCGACACGATCGACGAGCTGCTGCTGGTCAAGGGGTTCAGCGCGGCGATCCTGTACGGCGAGGACACGAACCGCAACGGGATTCTCGACAGGAATGAGGACGACGGGACGGCCTCGTTCCCGTACTACGACAACGCGGACGGCATCCTGGACCGCGGCCTGGCGCCGTACATCACCGTTTGGTCGAAGGTGCCCGGCGCGACCCAGGCACAGGGGCCCAGCGGTGCCTCGGGGCCTAGCGGTGCCGCCGGGCCCAGCGGAGCTTCCGGGCCGGCGGGCACCCAGCCCGCGGCCAGAGGCAACCCGCGTACCGCCGGCAGCCCCCGCAGTGGGAGCGCGAACCCCGACAAGGACAGCCAGAAGCAAAAGGCGAAGGACCAGAGCCAGACCCGCGACGACACGAAAGGTGCCGCGGGCGACCCCAACACGCTGCTGGGGGCGGCGGGCGCCGCGCCACAGGGCGCCACCGGCCCCGGGACGGGCGAAACGGGCGATCCAACGGGCGCTGCGGATCCCAACGAGACGGCCGGGCCCACGGGAGCCAGCGGACCTAGCGGCGCCAGCGGTCAGGCGGGCGCCGGGCTGATTAACGTGAATACGGCGTCGGCGCGCGTTCTGCGGGCGATCGGCATCTCGGCGGAGGAAGCGGACAAAGTGGTCGCCCAGCGCACCCTGCAAGACCCGGAGACGCTCAAGACGACCGACTGGCTGGTGGCGTCGGAGGCGCTCACGCCGGAGACGTACGCTGCCGTGAAGGACCGGCTCACGACCCGCGCGTACCAGTTCCACGTGGAGATCGTGGGGTACGCGGATCACACGCCGCTGGCGCGGCGGTACGAATGGATCATCGAGATGCGTGGCCCGGCGGCGCAGGTGCTGTATCATCGCGACCTGACGAGCCTGGGCATAGCCTGGCCGCTCGACGACGAGAAGGTGCTGGTGCAGCAGCGCTAGCCGGGCACCCGATGAGGATATAGGCGTGATCAAGCTGACGCGCAAGGTGCTGTGCCTCGACTGGGACAAGCGCTCCCTGCGCATCGTCGTGGCGCGCGTCGGCAGCGGGCGCATGGTGCTCGAGGACGCCCATTCGCACCGGCTGCCCACCGAGCTCGACGCGGACGATCCGCAGACGATGGGGGACTTCATCCGCCAGATGCTGCGGCGCCACCGGCTGCGGTTCAAATCGGTGCTGGTGGACGTGCCGCGCGAGCGGGCGGTGATCAACCGGTTGGCGCTGGCGCCGACGCCGGATACCGAGGTCGCGGCCGCGGTGCGGTTCCAGGCGATGCGGGAGTTGCCGTTTCCGCTGGAGACGGCGGCGGCGGACTACCTGGAAACGCAGCGGGACGAGAACGGGCAGACGACGGAGGTGCTGCTGGCGGCGGTCACGTTGGAGACGCTCGACCGCATTCGGGCGACGTGCGCGGCGGCCGGGTTGACGCCGGCGCGGATCGGGCTGCGGCCGTATGCCAATCTGGTGAGCGTAGGGCATGTGGGGGATTTCGGCGCGCGGCGGGTGCTGTTCGTGGACCTGGGGCCGGGGGCGACCGAGATCGACGTCTTTCACGGCGCGGCGCTGGCGTTCGCCCGCTCGGCGAACGTGAACGTCCCGGTGCCGGCGAGCGAAACGGGGACGCACGAGGACTCGCGGGTCATTTCGCTGGCCGAAATCGCGGACCTCGAGGGCTCCGAACCCGCCATCGCGGCGGCCGTGGACGAGCTGCTGCTCGAAGTGACGCGCACGCTGACGGCGTATCGCGCGACAGAGGCCGACGCTGCCATCGACACCGCGCTGGTGGCCGGCGGCACCGGCATCGAAGAGCCCTTTGCCGCGGCGCTGCACGCGCGGCTCGGCTATCCGGTGACGCTGTTCGACCCGACCGGGCCGTTGGGCGTGGATGCCGGCGAGTCGGCGAAGCTGCGCTCGTTTTCGGCGGCGCTGGGGTTGGCCTGGGGGCTGAGCCGGGAGGGGCTGCTCGCGCTGGACTTTCTGAACCCGAAACGGGTCGTCTCGAACCGGGAGACCTGGCGGCGGCGCGCGCGGCTGATCGGTGCCGCGGTCGCAGTCGCGGCGGCGGCGACGGCGGTGGGGTTCGGCAAGCTGTACTGGGACTTGTCGGCTGAGCGGGCCGGCTGGGTAGCGGCCAACGAGAAGACCCGCAAGGAGCTGACCGCGCGGACCGAGATCAAGGACCAGATCGTGCGCGCCCAGGACTGGGGGGTCACGGCGGTCTGGCCGGATGACCTGTGGCACGTGGCGGACGCGGCGATCGAGCCGGGCAAGAAGCTGCTGGTCCAGGGGATCGACATGGAGAGCGGCTCGCGGACGCAGCGGATGACGCTGCGGAACGTGTACGCGAGCGATTTTTCCGTCTCGATGGACTTTGTGAAGGCCCTCAACGACGTGCGGGTCGACGGCGAACAGGTGTACGACGTACGGCCGCTGGCGTGGGTGGAGATCCACAACAACCCCGAGTTCAAGGGCAAGCTGGACATCGAGATCGAGCTGCGCAAGCTGCTGCGCCAGCAGGAGGAAATCCAGCAGCGGGACAAGGCGCACAAGAGCATCAAGCGGCCGCGGTGAGGGTGCCGGACCGCCGCACGGAGTGTACGAATGACGCGACGCGAGAAAACGCTGACCGGGTGCATCGGGCTCACCCTGGCGGGTCTCGCGCTGTACTGGGTGGTCAGCCGCGTCCTGGTGGACCCATTTGTCTCGCTGCGCGAGCAGATCGCTACCGAGCAGACGCGGGCGCGGGACTTCAAGAAAAGTCTGGCGCAGTTGCAGAACGTCGACCAGGAGTGGCAAGCGCTCACGGCCCGCACGCTCTCGAGTGACCCGAAGGAGGCGCAATTCCGCTTCCGCGAGGTCATTCACGAGTTGCTGCAGCAGCACGGGCTGGTCGATGACCCGAACACGAAAGACACCAAGATCAGCCCGGGGGCGTTTTCGCGCGACAGGAACGGCTTCATCGAGGTGCCGCTCACCATCACCACCGCCGGTACGCTCAAGGAAGTGGTCGGCTTCCTGTGCGACTTCTACCGGCAGGATTGGGTGGCGCGGATCGACAAAGTCAACCTCGCGGCCAACCAGTCGCTGGTGACCCCCGGCAGCACGGCGCGGGGCGGCAAGGCGCCGCCGCGGGGCGGCCCGACGCCCCCCCGAGGCGGTCCGACGCCTCCCGCGGTCGGTCCGGACGGTCCGGAGCTGACGATCAGCATTACGACGACCGCGCTGGTGCTCCCCAAGGTCGGGAACATCGAGCCGCAGCCGACGGCCGACCCCAACGACTTGGCGCAGGGGATGCTCGCGCGCGAGGTCGAGGCCTACAAGCTGGTGTTCGACAAGAACCTCTTCAAGCGGTACGTGCCGCCGCCGCCTGTCGTCGAGACGAAACCCAGTTCGCAGCCGGTGATGGCGGCCGCGACACAGCCGACGCCGCAACCTGTCGCTCTGCCGGTCGATCCGCGGCCGAACGCGGACAAGCAGTTCTTCGTGGGTACGACGTCGTTGAATGGAGAGCCGGCGGCGTATGTCCGCGACGAGCAGAAGCCCGACAAGCCGGTGAACCACTACCGTGTGGGCGAGCCGCTCGACGATGGCACGTTGGTTCTGATCGAGCCGCACGCGCTGGTTGTGCGGGTGAAGCAGGCCGACGGGCAGGAGAAGGACTTCTACTACCCGCTCCGGCAGCCGAAACCGGCGAGCTTCAAAGAGCGGGAGGAGCTGAAGCCGGAGGACCATCCGGAGCTCTGGAAGGAGCTGCAGACGCTGGCGGGGACATAGTTGGTGGGCCGCGGCCCAGGGACGGGCCGGGCGAAGCAGCTAAGTGGCCGACAACATGGACGTTAAGTCGTTTTGCGATTTGTCTTTGGACGCATTTCGCGCTGCCACCCGGGCGGCGTTTCGGTGTATAAATAGCGGCCGTGGCGGCGGTGCACGGGCGAGATCTCCCGGCGCGCTCCACGCGATGTGGTCGGCAAGGGGCAGTGGGCGCGGCCGGCTGGCGCGGCGGCCCGGTGGAACGGACTAGGAGAGACCCGGGCGGGTCTTGATGAACGCACCACGAGAGGTGTTCGTATGATGCGGCAGACGGTGCAACGCGGGCTGGTCAGCCTGCTCGTGACGCTGGTCGTGACGTGGCCGGTCGTGGGGGCCATGGCACAGCAGACGGCGCCGTCCCCAGGCGGCGCAGGCGTCGGGCAAGACGCGGCAACGACTCAGCCGTCCCAGCCCACCGATGCAGATCGGGCGATTGAGCGGCTACAGCGGCTACGCGAGGAGATGCAACGGCAGCAGGCCGAGAAGGCCGCGGCCAAGCCCAGCGAGTCGGGTCCCACGGCGACGGTGCCGGCGGGCCAGACGCAACCGGCCGCGCCGCCGACACCCGCTTCCAAGCCGCGTCCGTCGATCGCCGAGCTGCGCGAGCGTGCCGCGGCGTCGACGCAGCGAATCGCGACCCAGCCGGCGCCGCCCTCATCGGCGGGGTCGGTGACCGGTGTGGCCGAAGACGTGCCGGACGACTTTGTGGGTCCACCGCTGAAGCTCGCGCGGTTCACCTCGCCGCGGCCCGAACCAGGGTCCACGCCGGCGACGCCTGTGGTTCCCCCGCCCGCCGTACCGGCGGTTACACAGGCTGAGTCTGCACCGACGAGCCAGCCGGCGGACGGACGGACCGAGTGGTTCAACTTCGTGAAGGTCCCGTGGGAAGACGTGATCATGGAGTTCGTCAAGCGGATCGGCAAGCCGCTCATGCAGGCGGAGGACCTGGTCATCGGCGGCGAGCTGACCTACGTGGCGGACCGCAAGTTCACGAAGGAAGAGGCGATCGACGAGTTGAACCTGATCATGTACGAGAAGGGGTATCGGTTCGTCGAGAGCGAGCACCATATCCGGATCATCCCGATCAACGAGCTGCGGCAGTGGGTGCCGGTCAAGGACACGTACAACTCGATTGAGGCATTTGACGCCGCCAATCCGCGCGACATGGACGTTGTCGTGGTGTACTACCAGGTGACGGGCCAGCCGGCGAAGTTCTACGTCGACATGTTCTTCGAGTCGCTGGCCGAAGGCACGCTGATGACCGCGCTGCCCGACAGCAACCAGATCAAGATCATCGGTCTGGCGCGGGACGTGCGGAAGTTCGTGGCCCTCAAGGACCGGGTCAACCTCACGCCGGAAGACCCGCGCATCCTGAAGATTTTCAAGATCAAGACGAACGCACGGAACATCGAGCAGCTCGTGCGGAACTTCCTGAAGCTGAACGCGCCGCCGGCGCAGCAGATGCAGCTCGTGCGTGATCCGCGGACCGGGCAGATGGTTCCGCAACAGGTCGGCGGCGGGGCGGCGGCGGCGTCCAGCGACGTGCTGATGGTCCCCGACGACCGGACGAACTCGATCGTGGTCAAGGCGGTTGAGGACCAGATCAAGCAAATCGAAAAACTGATCGCGGAGTTCGACAAGGACCCGGGCATCGGCGAGTTCACCACCAAGGTCATCCCGGTGCAACACGCCAACGCCAGCGAGGTCGCCACGCTGCTGCAAAGCATCCTCCAGCAGGAGCAGGTGCAGATGCAGATGCAGATGCCGAACTGGCAGCAGCAACAGCAGCAGATGCAGCAGTTGCAGCAATTGCAGCAGTTGCAGGCGCAGGCGGCGGCGCGCCGCGGGGGGCAGCCCGTGCCGCAGCCGCAGCCGCCCCAACCGGGGCAGATGCAGGTCGGCATGCTTCCCCAGGACCTCACGCCGGAAAGCCTCTACGAGCGGGCGAAGAAGGCGGTCAGGATGGTCGCCGACTCGCGCAGCAACTCGCTCATCGTGTACGCCACCGAGGAGGGCTTCAATCGCGTCGAGGAGATGCTGAAGATCATCGACCAGCCGCTGCCGGACAAGTTCCGCACGTTCAAGCCCCAGCACGCCAAGGTCGGCGACATTGCCCCGATGCTGACGCAGATCGTCACCAGCGCTCTGCCGCCCACGGGGCGCAGCGCGCCCACGATCACGCCCGACGAGACGAACGACGTGTTCTACGTCATGGCGGAGCGGGACGAGTTGGAGAAGATCGAGCAACTCATCGACCTGCTCGACGTCGCCCCGCCCGAGCAGGAGCGCCACGTGATCGAGCTGGCCAACCTCCAGCCGAGCAAGGTGGCCACGCTGATTCAGACCCTGCTGGCGTCGCCGGGCGGCAGCGCTGCATCCCGCACACAGCCCCAGCCGCAGATGCCGCGCTTCCCGCGCGGGATGCGGGGCAACGTGCCGTTTCCGACGCCCAACCCGACCCCGACGCCGAGCGCCACAAAGACCGACAGCTTCCAGGTGATCGCGCTCGACGAGGCCCGGCTGCTGATCGTGTATTGCACGCCGGAGGACTGGGAGAAGGTCGAGGGCACGATCCGGATGTGGGACGAGCGGGCGCGGACGAACACGCCGCAGCTCGAGACCTTTACGGTCACGAAGGGCAACCCGCAGACGATTGCGGGCATGCTGTCCGGCATGTACCGCAACTACAGCCATCCGGCGCTGGGCAGTTCCGCGGTCACGATCCAGGCCGAGGGCGACAAGATCTACGTTTACGCCGTGCAGCCGGCCATTGAGGAGATCGGCGCGCGGATCAAGGCGCTCGACATCGAGACGACGGCGGCGAAGATCGAGATTCTCCCGCTGGTGAACGCGGACGCGACGCAGGCGGCGCAGCAGCTCCAAACGATGTTCGGCGGCGGCGGACGGTCGATGCCGCGCGGCCTGCCGGGGGCACCCAGCGGCGGCACCGGGCCGATCATCCAGGCGGAGGCGGCCACAAACTCGCTGATTGTCCAGGCAGACAAGGGCGACATGGAGCAGATCAAGGACGCCGCGCTGCGGCTCGATCAGCGCTACGCCGAGTCGGCGACGGAGCCCGTGGCGATCACGCCGAAGTACCAGGACGTGAGCGTACTGCTCCAGACGATTCAGACGATGTTCCATGGGGCGGGCGGCCGGGGCGGGCAGGACCTGCAAGTGTCGGTGGCCGGATCGCAGCTCATCATCAAGGCCCCGAAGAAGCAACTGGCGGAGATCCAGGCGCTCGTGGCGCAGCTCGACGTGCCGGACACCGCCGGCGCCATCCAGGTCAAGACGTACGAGTTGAAGGTGCTCAGCGCGCTGCAGGTGCAGGCGCAGGTCCAGATGTTCCTGGCCCAGACGAAGAAGCCGACGCGGCCGGGGCAGCTTTCGCCGGGGGCGTTTGCCGAGCCGACCACGAACACGCTGGTGGTGCTGGCGCCGAGCGACATGCTGCCGATGATCGACACGATCATTCAGGAGCTGGAGGGCAAGACGCCGCCGAGCGGGAAGATGCAGGCGTACACGCTGAAGAACGCCCGCGCCGACCAGATGGCCAACAACGTCGATGCGATGCTCAAGGCGAAGGTGATCGAGAAGGAAGGTGCGAAGAAGGGCACGATCCAGACGGCCGTGTTTTCCGACGCCGCGTCGAACCGGCTGTTCGTGCTGGCGCCCGACGACTATCAGAAGCTCGCGGGCGACCTGATCCGCATGGTGGACGAAGAGACGGACAGCGGCGAGATCGTCCACATCGTGCCGCTCAACGAAGGGGATGCCCAGCAGGTTGCGCTATCGCTCAACCAGATTGCGCTGGGCAAGGCGGTGGCGGGCGGCAAAGGCCCCGGTGGGTCGGTGCGCATCTCCGCCGACTCCGGCAGTAACACGATCCTGATCGGCGGGTTGCCGAAGGACGTTGCGGACGTCGAGAAGTGGATCACGGAGCTCGAGGGCAACAGCGTCCGCGTGCCCGAGCTCCAGACGTTCACGCTCAAGTATGCCAACAGCGCCGACGTCGACAAAACGCTCAAGAACCTCTTCCCGCCGGGCAAGGGTGCCCAGGACACCGTGACCATCACCGCCGACGAGTATTCCGGCAAGCTAGTCGTGACGGCGAACAAGCGGAAGATGCGGCAGGTCGAGAAGTTCATCGAGGAACTGGACAGGGCGCCGGCCCCCGAGGAGGGAGGGTTCCTCGCGGGCGGCAAGCAGATGTACTTCGTCGAGATCAACCGTGGCGACGCCAGCGACATCGCCTGGGATGTCCGCGACCAGTTCCCCGACGAGAAAAAGGGTGGGCCCAGCATCACGGCCGACTGGTACGGCGAGTACATCACCGTCAAGTGCCGTCCGGCCGAGTTCCCGGGGATCCTCAAGCTCATCCGCGAATACGAGCGGCGGGCGCGGCTCGAGTCGAAGGTCGTTACGTTCAAGCCGAAAGGGGACCCAGCTCGGGCGCTCTCCTACCTACAGCACCGCTACAAATTTCAGTACACGGAAGCCACCGCCAAACCGCCCGAGGAAACCATCGTCGAGGACGTCTGGAAGGACGACGAGGTGCCGCCAGCGGTGAAGGAGAAGCAGGAGAAGGCGGAACAGGAGAAGGGCGGGCACGGCGGCGGACGCGTGCTGCCGTTTGAGCCGGGTGTGCCGCTGTCGCAGGCCCTGCTCGATGATCTTGAGGCGGACGTGACGGGCGCACCGGCGAAGGCCAGCCGCCCGCTCCAGGCCGTTCCCGTTGCGGCTCCCGTTCCGGCACCAAGCCCGCGGCCCACGGTGCCCGACACCACGCTGAAGGTCCAACTCGCGGCGCTCCAGCCGGGCATGCAGCCGCTGCCCAAACCCGCTGCGACGAGACCGACGGTGCCGGCTCCGGTCGTCGCGCCGGCTCCGGTCGTTGTGCCGCCCGAGAAAGACGCCGAGAACTACGAGGACGAGCATACGGTCAAGTCGCCGCTGGAAAAGCAGGAGGTCCAAATCGCGCCAGGCGAGAGTGGCACCCTGATTTTCACGGGGCCGAAAGACAAGGTCGACGACATCAAGAGCGCGATGGAGCTGCTCGAAGAGGACCTCGCCGTCGGCGAAGTGATCCGCATTTTCCACTTCAAGTACGGCGACGTGAGTGCGGCGGCCGAGATCCTCTCGATGATGTTCGACGTGCAGCAGCGGCAGATCGTGATCCCGCAGCCGCAACAGCCGCAACAGCAACGTGGCCAGCAGGGCCGGCAAGGCCAGCAGGGCGGTGAAGAGGGCCGCGAGGGGCAGCAGGGGGGGATCATGGATCAACTGCGCGGGATGGTCGGCGGCAAGCAGGCCACCGCCAAGGCTGGCGCCGGCGGGGGCCAACTCCGCATGGCCACCGACCCCGGCCACAACTACCTCATCATCAAGTGCCAGGAAACCGCACTGCCGGAAATCCGCAAGCTGCTCCGCGAGCTCGACATCCCGCCCGGAGAGGTGCAGGTCAAGGTCTTCCAACTCAAGAACCTGCTCGCGGACGAGACCGCGGAGAACATCAAGGACGTGCTGGGGATCTCGAAGGTCCAGCAGCGGCGCGGCGGCGGACGCACGACGCCCACGCCGCAACGACCGGGCCAACCGGGCCAGCCGGGCGGCCAGCAGCAGCAACTGATGGAGATGTTGCAGCAGCAGCTCGTCTCGGTTCCCGGCGTGGAGGGCGGGGCCAAGGTCGAACGCGTCGAGATCGTCCCGAACGCCACGACGAACTCGCTGATGGTCTCTGCGCCGCCCGAGGTCATGGGCTTGATCCAGAAGGTCATCGACGAGTTGGAGGGGCTCGAGGGCCGCGAGGTCGTCGGCATCAATTACTATCCACTCAAGCAGGCCCGCGCGGAGGACATCCTGCCGCTGTTGCAGGAGATCTTCGACGCCGCGGCCGGCGGGAGCCAAGGCGGGCGACCCGGACGCGGTGCGGGCGGAATGCCGCGCGCCGCGGCC
>PMMM01000168.1 GCA_003162245.1 Phycisphaerales bacterium | reverse complement strand
GACGCGGCGGCTCGTCACGTGGCCCGCGCGCCAGTTGCTGGCCGCCGGGCGCGCGTGGTGGGACGAACGCCGGCCCGCCGCCGGCTCGTCGCGGGCGGTTCACAGCCTGGGCGTCGAGGCGACCGTCCTGGTCGATACATTCAATGCCTTGCAGATCGGGCTCCAGCGCGACTTGGCGCGGCGTTGCGTGCCCGGCGAGCCCGGGTTCGCTGTGTGGCAGGCACTCGCCCGCCAACTCCAACGCGACGAGGACCGCGTGCGGCAGGCGTTCGAGGCGGCCNNTCGTGTGGGCGCCGGCGGCGTTCGGCCTGACATCGCTGCTCATGGAGGGTGCGGCCGGGTTGGAGATGCAGCGCGTGGATCGCCAGCTCAAGGCACGCCAGCAGGCGGCCGCGGCCGAACTGGTCCAGGGGACGCTCGTGCGCGAGCTCACCGGTCTGGCGATGCGGCTCGACGATGCGCGGCTGTTTGGCCTCACGTCCGACCGGCTGGACGCCGCGGCGCAGGCGCTCGCGGCCTGGGAAGGCGAGGCTCCTGCCGAGCCGCGGGGGGCCGGCCATGGCTGATTTGTTTGCAAGCCTGTTTGCGCGCGCCCAGGAGTGGTGCGAGCGAGCCCAGCGTGCCGGCTGGCTCGAGTCGGCGGACGCGGCCGCCGTCGCCGCGGTGGAGCAGCGTTCGCCCGCGGACCTCTTCGTGGATCGCCCCGCTGGCGGTGGGCGGCCGCTGGTCGTCGCCTTCTTCGGCGGCACGGGAGTCGGCAAGAGCAGTCTGTTGAACCGCCTGGCGGGCGCGGTCCTCGCGCGCACCGGTGCCGAGCGTCCGACCTCGCGCGAGGTCACGGTGTACGTGCACGAATCGGTGCAACTCGCCGATCTGCCGCCGGAGCTACCCCTCGACGCCGTGCAGATCAAACGCCACGCATCCGACGCGCACCGCGACGTGCTTTGGGTCGATGCCCCCGACATCGACAGCACCGAAGCAGCGAATCGGCGGTGTGCCCTGGCGTGGCTGCCGCACGTGGACCTCGTCTGTTATGTGATCAGTCCCGAGCGCTACCGTGACGACGTGGGCTGGCGCGTGCTGCGCGAGCGCGGGCACAAGCACGGGTGGCTGTTCGTGCTGAACCGCTGGGACGAAGGTGACCCGCGGCAGGTCGAGGATTTCGCGCGGTTGCTGCGGGACGCCGGTTTTCCAGACCCGCTCGTCCTGCCGACCTGCTGTGTTCCGTCCCCAGCGCAACCGCTGCCCACGCCCGACGAATTCAATCAAATCCAAGCCGTGCTGGCGGAACTGCTCCGCGCCCACGGCGTGGAGGACCTCGCGCGGCTGGGTGCTGCCGCGCGCCTCGCCGAGCTGCGGGTCGCGCTCCAGACTGCTCAGCGCCGTCTCGGCGACGCGGCCGCCTGGGCGCGTGTGACCGACAGCGTACGGGAGAACTGGCGCGCGGCGACGGCCACGATCGCCTCCGGCGCGGAGTGGTCGCTGCGCGCCGTGGCCGCGCGGTTCGCAGCGCGCGACGGCGGCCTCGGCGAGTACCTGCGGCGCTACATGTCTGTTNNCGTGCTGTTGAACGAGCTGACCGGCCAGCTCTGGGACGAGTGGTCCCAGGCCAAGCTGAACGCCTGTCTCGACGCTGTCGAGGTCGGCTTGCGACGCGCCGGGCTGGCGGCGACGCCGGTGCGGCGGCCGCTTGACGCGGCGGGCGACTCGGCCGGCGCCCGCGTCACGCAGCTCTTGCGCGACGGTGTTCGTCAGTCGCTGGCTCAGCCGGGCGACGCGCTCACCCGTGCGCTGCGTCGGGGAACGGGCTTTCTGACCACGTTCCTGCCGACCGTGGCGCTGGTGTGGGTGGCGTATGCGGTGCTGCGGGGGTACCACGCCGCCGTCCAGGGGCAGCGGGAGTTCCTCGGGTTGGCCTTCGCGATCAACAGTGCGCTGGTCGTGTTGATCGCCTGGGCCGTCCCCTACGCACTCGATCGGCTGCTGCGGCCGTCGCTGGAGCGGGCGGTCTTGCGTGCGCTGGGCGCGGGGCTGCACGCCGGGCTGGAGGACGTGGGCGGCGAGTTGATCCGCGCCGTGACGGCCGCGTCCGATGAGGCCGCGGAGCACCGGACTGCGGTCGACACGCTTGTGGCCGACATCAACCGCGTGGTCGCCGAGCGGCCGGGCGCGGCGGCACCGATCCTGGCGCGGGTCACAATGGCGCCCGCCGCGCGCGACGCCGAAGTGCGGCCCGAAATCGCGGCGTGAGGGGCTATACGCGTGCGGGTAGCAGCATGGCCGCGATCTCTTCCGACGCCGCGGCGAGCTTGATGCGACGGGCGGGGACGCCGATGACGGTGGCCAGCGCGGGCACGTCCTCGATGACGACGGCCCCGGCCCCGACGATGGACTCGCACCCCAACGTGACCTTGGGGACCACGGTCGCACCGATGCCGACGAACACCCCCGGCTCGACTTTGACGCGCCCGGCGATGCGTACGCCCGGGCAGATGTGGCTGCCTTCGCCGATCATGGTCTGGTAGTCGATGAGGCAGCCGGTGTTCAGGATCACGGAGTCGCCGATCTGGCAGTGTGCGCAGACGACCACGCCCGCGGCGACAACGACGTTTCGCCCGAGCGTGGCGTTGTGGGCGAGCGTGGCGGACGGGTGCACGGCGTTGAGCACGGTCAGCCCTGAGCGGTCCACGTGGCGTGCCAGCCCGCGGCGTACGCCGTTGTCGCCGATGGCCACGATGACGCCGCCGACGTCGTGCTGCTCCGCGAGAGTGGTGAGATCGTCGATGGGGCCGAGCACGGGGATGCCGTCGATGCGTCGGCCGTGGATGTCCGCGTTATTGTCGAGGAAGCCCACGACCTGACAGGGGCCGGCCTGCAGGAGGATGTCGAGCACGACGCGTCCGTGTCCGCCGGCACCCAGAATCAGGATCCGCCGGGGTTCGCGCATGTTCCGTTGCTCGCTGGTGGCCATGCCAGGGGGTCGGGGCGGTCGATGGTTGGAGCAGGCCGCCCAATCTGCCATGTTCTGATATCGGGTTCAGTCGAGGTGGGGGCGAGTTGTGGGCCGTGGCCGGCCGAACGTGCGCCGGCGTGTCGGCGGCGGGCGGGCGCGTGGGCCAACAACCCACAAGCCGCGAGCGCGGACATGCCGATAATCATTTTTGCCAGGCACCCGGAACGCCCCGTGTCGCACGAACCGACGCGGGGCTGGGAACGTAACTCCAGCATCCAGCGGATGCTGGAGTTGATTCCCCCGGGGCGTCGCGTTTGACAGTTATGGACGAAAGGTGTTACATATCGGGGTTCGTGAGTGCAGGAGTTTACGGAGCGGGTGGTTGCATCAGGAGCGGGGCCAGTCGGCCGCCTGCCGGCGAGGCGGTGCGAGCGCGGTGCGTGCGTTAATGGGTGCTAAGGAGCGCGGTATGGGTTGCCGGGGTACGCCCGGAGCGGCGTGGCGTGGCGGACTCTCGGCGCTGGTGTTGTGCGCTGGATTGGCCGACGGCTGTGCGCTGCTGCCACCGAACAGTTTTATCGACCCTACGAAGGTCGGGCGATTTGGGCTCGAATCGGGGGAGGGGGGGATCCGACGGGTCCTGACGCCGCGTGACACGCCCCCCGGTCTGGCGCAGGCCACGGAGCCGACGCCCGAGGATTTGGCGGCCACGTTCGACGAGTACCGTTTGGCCCCCGGCGACACGCTGGGGGTGAGCATCGAGGACCTGATCGACTTCGGGCGGCCCTTCCAGGTGGGTCTGGAGGTGAGCACGCTGGGGGAAGTGCGGATCCCGCAACTGGGGAGCGTACGAGCGGCGGGCCTGACGGAGCGGGAGCTGGAGCAGGAGCTGGCGTCGCGGCTGAAGGAAGCGGGCGTTCTGCCGCGGCCGATAGTGGTTGTCGCGACGCAGGTCAAGCGGGGGCGGCTGTTCACGGTTCTGGGGGCGGTGCGCGTGCCGGGCCCGTACCCGATCTCGGACCCGGACCTGCGGCTGCTGGACGCGCTGGGCATGGTGGGCGACGCGGATGCGAACGCGAAGAAGCTGTACGTGGTTCGCCGGAGTGGCGGCGGCAAGGCCTTGGCGCCGGAAGCGGTTCCCAGCGCGATGCCGAAGGAAGAACTGATCGTCCCGCCGCCGGTGGACCAGGATGTTCCGCCCGGCCGATCCGAACCGCGCCCGTCAGAAAGCGGCGGCCTGATGACCGGCGTCGGTCTTGGCCGGCAACCGGAGCAAGAACCTGGGACACAGCCTGCGCCGACGAAGGACGAATTGCGCGAGATTATCGCGCCCGGGGGGCCGAAGAACCAGCCGGCCACGCGCGCCGTGCCGGAGCGGCCAAAGGCGCAGTTTGAGCCGCTGATCTTTGACCCTGCGACCGGGCGGGTGATCGAGCCTGAGCCGAAGGCCGCGCCCCCGGAGGCCAAAGCGGTGGAGCCGAAGGCGCCGCCATCGCCGCCCCGACCGGCCGCCCCGGAGGAGAAGCTGGAGGAGCCGTTCAATTGGGAGAACGTCGCCGAGCGGGAGCTTGAGCAGCGGGTGATCGCCATTGACCTGCCCGAGTTGAAGAATGGCAATCCGCGCTACAATATCGTGGTCCGCGACCGCGATGTGCTCAACATTCCGGTAGACACGGGCGTGTTTTACCTCGTAGGCGAGATCGTGCGGCCGGGCGTGTATGCGTTCGGCGGTCGTGACATCACCATCAAGCAGGCGTTGGCGATCGGCGGCGGCTTCACGCCGCTGGCCTGGCCACAGCGCTGCGAGGTGATCCGGCACGAGCCGGGCACGGACAAGCAATTGACGATTTCCGTGAATCTGGATGCGATCTACTACGGCCTGGAGGACGACTTCTATCTGCGGGACGACGACATCATCAACGTGGGTACGCATATCGTGGCGCCGTTCCTGTACGTGATCCGCAACTCGTTCCGCTTCACCTATGGTTTTGGGTTTGTGTATGACCGGAATTTCGCGGATCAGGATTCTGTCGGCGGGCGGAGTAACCCCGAAGTGGTGCGACAGGCGCAGCGCGCCGCGCGCGGACTTTCGTTCTAGCAGGCAGGCGGCCGGCAGTCCCAGTGGGCCGGGACCGGGCGGTCAGAGGCGAAGTTGATGGCGGCGAGACCCGCAAGCATTCCGCAAGCAGCGACGCTGACGTTTGACCGCCCAGCGCGGGTCCGGGCCGCGCTCGTCGCCGCCCTGTTCGTCGCGACCTTCTGGCATCTGCTCGCCTTCATCCCGCCGCTCGGACTCCTCGTGCACGCCTGGATCTACGAAGCCGACTGGTCGCACGGCCCGCTCATCCCCCTGTTTGCCGCGTACCTCGTGTACGTCAAATGGGAGCGCGTCCGCCGCTGCCCGGTGCGGCACACGTGGGTCGGCCTGGTCGTGCTGCTGTTGGGCTTGTCGGTGTACCTGTGGTCGCTGGCCCGGATGCTGCCGTTCGGATACGTCCGGCCGCTCGCCATGATGACCACCCTGCTGGGGCTCATCGTCTTCCTGTGCGGGCTGCCCCTGCTCTACTACGTGTGGCTGCCCTGGCTCTACCTGTTCTTTGCCATCCCACTGCCGCAGCGGCTGTATTTCGCGTGGACCAACCCGCTGCGGCGGATTGCCGCCGGCGCCGCCAGCGCGGTGCTCGGGCTGGTGCCCGACCTGAACATCGAACGCGTCGGCTCCAACATCGAGTACTTCTACCGCGGAGCCAGCGGCGTCATCGGGATCGCCGACGCGTGCAGCGGGATGCGCAGCACGGTCACGCTCTGCGCGTTGGGCGTGGCGGTGGCGTGCCTGTCGGATCGGCCGCTGTGGCAGCGGATCGTGCTGGTCGCGGCGTGCGTCCCGATCGCGACCTTCTGCAACATCATTCGCGTGACGACGACCTGCTGGCTACACATCTTCGTCGATCCCAAGTATGCCAGCGGGCAGTACCATATGATGTTCGGGCTAGTGGTCATCCTGTTGGCCTTCGGCATCTTCAGCGCCCTGGGCTGGCTGCTCAGCCATTTGTGGGTGGAGGAGCCGGCGGCGAACGCAGACGGCGACGAGTCGTGCCGCCCCGCTGAGCGCGGCCCGAGCGAGTCGTAACGTGGCCAGTCACGTGACAAGCATGCAAACGGTACCGGCGCGCGGCGCGCGGCGGGGCTGGGCCAGCCCACGCTTCTGGGCCGCGGCACTGATCCTCGCGTCGGCGGCGGTGGGCGTGCGTGTCCTGCCGCGGCTGGGCATCTTTCCGCAGAAGGCGGCGGTGCCGCTGAAGCGTCCCCTGCGGCAGTTCGACGTGGGCAAGCTGGCCCCGCGCTACGTGCGTCACCCGCGCAACGACAGGACGCCGCCGATGAGCGAGGACATCATCGAGAGCCTGGGCACCGAAGAGTACCTGCAGATCTACCTCCTGGACACGCAGAAAGCCCCGACCGACCCGACCCGTGTGGCCAACTTGTTCGTAACCTATTACACCGGCCAGCCGGACATGGTTCCGCACGTGCCGGACGAATGCTACCTGGCGGGCGGCTATGACATCCTCGGTTCCACCACGTCGGATGTGCACGTGGCGGGCAGCGAGGCCCCGCACGACGAAATCCCCGTACGGGTCATGCGGTTCGTCGCCCCCCAACGGCGGCGGCTGACCAACGCCACCGCGGGCGAAGTCGTGGTCATGTATTTCTTCGACGTCAACGCCGGCTACGCCGCGACGCGCAACGGCGTACGCCTGCGGCTTTCGAACCCCCTGGCGCGGTACGCGTACTATGCGAAGATCGAAGTTTCCTTCACGGACGATGCTATGGTCCGCACCGCCGGGGCGGATGCATCCCTGGCGGCTCTCGCGCCCCTGCTCGAGGTGGTCCTGCCGGTGCTGAGGCGCGACCATTTCGACCTGGACAAACTCGCCTCGCCGGATTCGGTCCAGACGGGGGCGCGCAATCGAGAGAGAGGGTAAGCGCAATGGTCAAGACACGGCGGTTGAACAAGAGTCTCATCGCGTTCCTGACGCTGATGGGGATCATTCTGGTGGTCTCGGTTGCGGCGCTCGTGATTCGCCAGAGCGCGCAGCGTGATCCGGAGCTGCTGGCCCGGCAGGGCCGGGACCAAGAGCAGGCCGGGGATCCCGAACGGTTGGCCAAGGCGCTCCGGCTGTACGGGCAGGCCTATGCGGCGGCCGAGCAGCAGCCCAACACCGACCGCACGAAGTACGCGCTGGATATTGCCCGCTGCTCATTCCAGTTGGGCGGCTTCACGCAGTGGCTTGACATGCTCCGCCGAGAGAACGCGCGCGTGCCCGACGACCGCCGCGTGCTGCGCGCCGTGCTCGAGGGACTCTGGCGGCTGAAGGAGTTGCAGGGGTACGGCTTCTGGTGGCAGGAGTGGGCGGACTACGCGACGCGTCTGCTGCAGCTCGACACGGAGGCGAAGCCGCTGGAGCTGGACGAGAAGGTCCTGGGGGCCGTCTGCCGAGCCTGGGGCCTGTGGAACCTGCGGGACGTCCGCCCCGAGACGATCGGCGACAACACCGCAGCCCAGCACGCGAGTCTGGAGGCCGTACAGAACACGTACGGCAACAGCGGGGACGAGGCGGCGGTGGCAGCCTTCCAGCTCGCGCCGCACGAGCCGCGGGTGGCGGTGACGCAGGTGGAATACCTGCTCCGGCAGGGCCGCGAGAAGTTGACGGCCGCCGCTGCGTCCGCGGCCACGATGACCGAGCTGACGCGGCAGCAGCGGAACTACGTGGAACAGGTTGAGCAGGTGCTGGTGCCGGCGGTGGGGGAGCATCCGGACGACGTGCCGCTGGTGCTGATGTACGGCGACGTCCTGCGCCAGGAAGCCACTGTGCTGCTGGCCGAGGACCAGGCGGGAGCGGATGCGCTCCTGGTCAAGGCGAGCGCGGCCATCGAGAAGGCCGTGCAGGGGAGTCCGGACAACGCCGACTTGGACGTCGGCTTCGCGCAGCATCTGCTGGCGCTGGCGAACTACCGGCGTGACACGGCGAGCGCGGACGAGATCAACGAGTTGTATGCCCGCGCCACCCGACTCGCCCAGCACGCCGCCGAGGTCGACCCGGCCGCGTATGATGCGTACGCCATTCTGGCGAGCACGAAGCTGCTGGCGCCCGATGCGAGTGGAAGCACCGCGCTGACGCCGCAGCGTTTCGATGCGGCGCTGAAGGTGCTCGAGGACGCCCAGGCCCGGACGCTGACGCTGCGGAGTTTGCGCGCGATTCTGCGTGCCAACGATCGCCTGCTGATGTTGCTGCGCGCGTTCGAGACCGCGATGGATGCGGTCGATCTGGTGCAGCGCAGCGGCGACGCTGCGCAGCGGGCGCAAGCGATGACGCGGGCCAAGGCCTTCCTCGACGACGTCGAGACCAAGTGGCCGGATTCCGAGCTGGCGGACTACATGCGGGGTGGCTACGCCCTGGCGGACGGCGACAACGTAACCGCGATCAAGGCGTTCGAGCGGGCCAATGAGAAGCGACCGCAGGCTAATTGGTGGCTTGCCGCCGCGCGGGTGGGCACGCTGCCTGCGGAGCAATTGGCCATGCTGTACCGCGAGAACAACCAGTTTGGGGAGGCCCTGAAGTACGCCGAACAAGCCCTGGGCCAGTACGAGCAGGAGGCGAATCGCCTGCCGCCGGCGCGTCTGGTGTACGCGCTCGCGAGCCTGTACCGGAGTCAGCTCGACGAGAGCCAGGGCAACCGGCGGGCGCTCGACCTGCTCACGCGCTGCGTCGGCCGGTATCCCACGGAAGGCGACAACCGCACGTTGAAGGCAGCACAGGCCGAGGTGCTGGCGGCGCTGGGGCACGCGCCGGAGGCGGAGAAGGCGGTCGCGAGCGTCGTGGGCGCGAACGCGAATCCCGGGCTGCGCTTGTGGGAGGCCCGCCTGGCGATGGATCGCCACGACTTCGCGAATGCCGAGGAGCTTTCGCGGGGCGTGCTGAACGACAGCGCGGCCAGCGACGCTCAGGTACGGCTGGCTGTGCAATTGCTGCTGGCCACGCTCGAATTGGCCGGACGGACGGACGAGGCCCGCGAGCAAGTGCAGAAGCTGCTTGCCGCGCCGCCGCGTCCCACGCTGGAGCGGCTGCTCCGGGCCTACGCGGTCGTGCAGACCGAGAGCGATCCGGGCAAGCGCGACGAAAAGTTCCTGGCGCTCATCGCCGAGGAGCCCGATGCCCTGGCACGGGCTGAGCAGTATGCCGACTTCTACGTGCAAAAACGCAACTGGGAGAAGGCGGTCGGCTACGTGGCCGAGCTGCGGCGTTTGCGGCCGGATGATCTACGAGTCGCGGAGCGCGAGTTTCGGCTGCGGATCCAACTGGGGCAACTGGATCGGGCCACGGAACTGCTGCCGCCGCTGGCCCAGGCCGACGGCGGGCGGGGGCAGGATTCCGCGGGTGGCGCGACCTATCGCGGCGAGCTGGAATACGCGCGCGGCAATGCCGACCTGGCCATCCGCGAATTCCGGCAGGCGGTGCTGGGTTTGCCGAAGTCGGCGGAGCTGCAAACGTGGCTGGCGCGGGCTTATCTGCTGGCGGGGCGCACGACCGAAGCGATCGAGGCGCTGCGGCGCGCAATCGAGATCAACACGCGCCACACGGAAGCGTACGGGCTGTTGACCGATGCGTACGACGATCTGGCGGCGAAGGCGGTCGGCCCGGAGCGGGAGGAGTACACGCGCCTGGCCGCCAAGGTCTTTGAGGACCTGGCCAAGCTGGCCCCGCAGCACCCGTATGTGCTGGCCCGTCAGAAGCGGGCCGCGGAGAACGCCGACCCGCGGAAAGCGATCGCCGAGCGCCAGCGCCAGCGGGCCGAGAAGCCCGACGACCTGGAGAACCTGGGGCGGCTCGGCGAGCTTTATCACGAGGCCTGGACCCAGGCCGACAAGCAGTTGGACGCCGCCGCCAAGGCGGAAATTGCCGCGCAGGCGGACGCCTTCTTCACGACCGCGCTGGCGGCGCTGTCCGGAGCGAACCAGATTCGCCTTGCGCAACGGGCGAGCGACTTCTACGCCGATGCGCAGCAGCGGGAGAAAGGCGAAACCTTGCTGCGCGGGCTCGTGGACCAGCAGAGCGGCACGAACCGCGTGTCGGCCCAGTTGCAGTTGGCCCAGTTTCTCGAACGGGCCCAGGCGCTGGACGCGGCGGAGCGCGAGTTGCAGGCCACCCAGAGGCTCGTGGCCAAGGAAATCACGGACAGCGCGGAGCGCACCCGGTTGAGCCTGCGGGTGGGCCTGATTCTCGTGAGTTTCTATCAGCGGTGGTCCCGGCCGGGGCCGATGGTGGAAACCTGCCGCTGGCTGCTGGATCAGTTGCATGAGCGCGGTGGCGAGGAGGCCCAGGCGGTACGGCTGACGCTGATCGATGGGCTGCTCACCGCAGGGCAGTTTGGCGACGCCGAGACCGAGATCAACAGCTATCTGCAGGCGTACGGCGATGACGTGCGGGGGCTGGTGGTCCGCGCCCGCCTGTTCATGGCCCGCAATCAGCGCGATCGAGCACGGGCCGATCTGACGGCCGTCCTCCAGAAGGACCCCGAGAACACGTGGGCCCTCCAGGCCCGCGGGTGGCTGGCGCTCCAGGCGGCCCGCTATGACGCGGCCCGCGACGATCTGCAGGCCGCCCGGGCAAAGATCCCCGCCGGCTCGCCCGCCGAGCCACGTGTTCGCAGCCTGCTGGCGAACCTGTATGAAGCCACCGGGCAGATCGAGTTGTCAATCAACGAGCGGCGCGCCCTGCTGAGCGCGCTGACGTCCAGCGGCGCGCGGGGAAACCAGGTGGAGTCCGCGGTCGCGGACTTGGTGCGGCTATACCGCAAGAACAACCAACTCGACCAGGCGCAGCAGCTCATCAGCGAGTACATGGAGAAGTACCCGGACGAGCCAAACTGGCCGATGCAGCTCGGGCTGTTGCTCGAGTCCAAAGCCGAAGTGGCCAAGGCCAAGAATGACGCCGGCGGCAGCCGGGATTTCGCGGCCGCGTCCAGTTATTACCAGCGGGCCGCGGACAAGAGCGGGTCGGACCAGAACGCAAGAATCCAGTCCCTGGCGGCCCGCATCGCCGTGCTCCGCAAGGCCGGCCAGCCGCGCGATGCCATCGACCTTTTCAAGAGCCTGCCCTTTGATCGGCCGGCTTGGCCGCTGCGCCTGGCCGTGGCCCGGGCGCACTGGGACGTGCAAGAACGCGAGCAGGCCCTCCAACAGTGGCGCGAGGCGCTGCAGAGCGCGGCGATGCTGGGCGTCACCCCGATGTCTTCCGTCGCCAACGAGCTGCGCAGCACTCTGCTGCCAGCCGACGCGGAGCAGCTACTACGCGGGGTCCTGTCGAGCGCGCCGGCGGACTCCGATCTGGGTCTGCGGCTGCGGATCGGACTGGCGGATCATCTCGCGCGGAACCTGGGGCAGGGCACCGAGGCGGAGGGCAAGCGGCGCGAGGCGCTGGGTCTGCTCAAGGAGGTGCTGGAGAAGGCCGGGGTTGATGCCCCGGAGCGTCTCGCGGCCCTGATGACTCAGGCCCGCGTGCAGGAGGCCGCTCAGGACGTGGCCGGCGCCGTGGCCTCGTACGAGCAGATCCTGCAAGCCGACCAGAACAGCACGTTGGCCTTGAACAACCTGGCGTACCTGCTGACGACGACCGAGGACGCCCATTTGCTCCGACCCCAGGAGGCGCTTAAGTACGCGGAGCGGCTTGAGAGCCTGATCGGAGACAACCGTGACGCCGGGAACATGCTCGACACGGCGGGGTGGGTGTACTTCCGCTACACGAC
>PMMM01000079.1 GCA_003162245.1 Phycisphaerales bacterium | reverse complement strand
TTGGCGGCGGGTGCGCGATTTTGACGGGTTGGGCCACCTGACGCATTGCGCGGCCGCAACGAAAGGGCGCACGGTAAGCGAGGGCGCGGCACGCCGCGGACGAAAATGGCTTGGTAAGCGATGAAGGGAGTTCTTGACATGGAATTCGCGGGGCGGTTTACTCACGCGCATGCGGGCCAGCCGGTCAGAACATGGCGACGCATGGGGGCGCGGGTTGCGCGCCGTGCTGGCCTGCACGATTGCCGCTCTGCCGGTCCTGCACGGCCACTTTCACGAGGGCGGGCCTTCTGCCGCAAGCCCGAGCGCTTATCGGAGCGTGACCGGCGCGCCACGCGCGGCGCCAGTCGTGCATGATCCGGACAGTTGCCCCATCTGTTGCCTGCTGCATAACGGTTCCACTCCGCCAGAAGTGCCCGTTCAGCTTGTCGAAGGCACGTCGGTCAAGGGGGTCGTTTTTGTCGAGCAGTGCTCCGTCGTGCCTTTCCTGCCCCTCGCCTCGTTCCCGCCCCGGGCGCCTCCCGCCTGAGGTCCATTGCATCTCGAATCGCGCTCGTTGTTCGTGCAAAAGGACGGGATGACCCCAAGTACATCCCAGTGTTGAGTTCGAGCATGTCCAACGATACGAGGAACAGGCAATGCGACCCAGGCTTGTCATGGGCCTGCTTTTCGCGGCGGCGCAAGTCGCCGCGGNNGGGGGCGGGGGCGCGCGCCCAGGCGCCGCCTGTAAGTCAACCGACGTCCGCGTCAGGTCCCGCCACGTCCCAGCCGGGGGCCAACGACGACCTGCGCGCGCAATTCGAGGAACTCCGAGCGCGGCTGGCGGCCCTTGAGGCACAGCACGCCGAAGAGCGCGCGCAGGATCGAAAGCGGATTGCGGACTTGGAAGCCAGAATCGTCGAGCTGCAGACTCCGTCGATCGAGGTGGCGCGGCTCGAAACGATGCGCAAGCAGATTGCGGAGATTCGCCGGGAGATGGCGCGGGAGGCCGGGCAGACACCGTCGACCCGGCCGGGCCAGGCGCCGCCCGCGGGTGCGGAAGGCGAGTTGGACACACTGATTGCAGGCGCCACGCCGGCGCCGGAAGCGAAACCGAGCGGCGTGCTGGGTACGATTCAGGGCGCGATCCAATCGTTCAACCCGGATATCAGCCTAAACGGCGATTTCCTGGCGATGTACCGGAACCACGAGGGGCATAAGCCTACGGCGAAGTTCGATTTTCGCGAGCTGGAGCTGGGTTTCTCCGGGGCCGTCGATCCCTACACGCGTGCCGACGTGATCGCCACGATCGGCCACGAGGGCAGCGAGTACAAGGCCGATCTGGAAGAGGCGTACCTCACGTTTCTGCAACTGCCGTACAACCTCCAGGCGCGGGTGGGCAAGTACCGGGCGGAGTTCGGCCGGGCGAACCCGATTCACCTGCACGCTTTGCCGTGGACGGACTATCCATTCGTCATCCAGCGTTTTTTCGGCAAGGAGGGCCTTTCCGGCACGGGCGGCGAGCTGAGCTGGCTGGTGCCGAACCCGTGGAAGCAGTACATCGCGCTGACGTATGAGATCATGAACAACGACAACGACACGCTGTTCGCGGGCGACCAGGCGGACGACATCACGCACCTGTTTCGTCTGAAGACGTTCCGCGATCTTTCGCCCACGTCCACATTGGAGGCGGGGGCGAGCTTCGCCACGGGGCCGAACGACCACGGGCACGGTTCGCATCGCTCGATGGTCGAGGGCTTCGACGTGACCTACCGTTGGAAGCCCAAAGACGCGGGGCTGTACCGCTCGTTCCTCTGGCAGACCGAGGTGCTGGCCTCCCAGGCCGACATTCGCGGCGGGCAGGAGACGACGTGGGGGATGTACTCGACGGCGGAGTACCAGTTCGCGCGGCAATGGAAGTTCGGTTTGCGCTACGACAACACGGAGTTGCCCTTTGAATCCTCGCTACAGGAGCAGGGCTACTCAGCGTACGTGACGTTCCTGCAATCCGAGTTCTTGTTGTGGCGGCTGACGTACACGTACATCGACCGGAATTTCAGGGACGAAGGCGTGTCGGACGAGCAGCGTTTGATGCTGCAGTTGAATTTCACGCTGGGGACACATCCGGCTCACAAGTACTGAGGATTTCGCAAATGCGTCTCACAAGCTCCATCATTGTTTTCGTGACGACGGCGGGCGGGCTGAGCCTGTGCCCGGCGGCGTTGGCGCAGACGAAACTGAAAGTCGTGACCACGACCTCCGACCTGCGCTCGATCGTCGAGGCCGTCGGGGGCGACAAGGTAGAGGTCTCTTCGATGGGGACCGGGCGGGAGGATCCGCACTTCATCGACGCCAAGCCGAGTTGCATGGTTCTCGCGCGCGACGCCGATCTCTGGGTCCGCATCGGGCTGGAGCTGGAGATCGGCTACGAGAATCTGGTCATCGACGGGTCGCGGAACCCGAAGATCCGCGTGGGCACGCCGGGCCATCTGGACGCGTCGGAGGGCGTCCCACGCCTGGAGGTGCCGACGGACAAGATCGACCGCTCCATGGGCGACATTCACCCACAGGGCAACCCGCACTACTGGCTTGATCCGCTCAGCATGCGCATCGTCGCGAAGAACGTCGCGGCGCGACTCTCGAAGCTCGACTCGAAAGACGCCGACTACTTCGCCGAGCGACTCAAGACGTTCACATTCCGGCTCGACGAGGCGATGTTCGGGCCAAAGCTGATCGGCGCGACCGGCGAGGCGGCCGGTTCGGCGGAGCAGGGCGGCGCCAAGGCCTGGGCGTTGCTGCTGAAGGGCGAGCTGGATGCGTTCGTAAGGGACCACGGCGCCGATGCGATCGTGGGCGGCTGGTGGGGCACGATGCGGCCGTTCAAGGGCGAGAGGATCATCACGTACCACCGGAGTTGGACCTACTTCGCGAACCGCTTCGGCCTGGTCGTCGCGGCGGAGCTGGAGCCCAAGCCGGGCATCGAGCCGACGCCATCCCATCTCAACGACGTGCTGAACATCATCGAGCAGCAGAAGGTCAAGTTTCTGCTCATGGAGCCGTTCTACAGCCGGCAGGCGCCGGACTGGCTGGCGAAGAAGACGGGGATCAGGATCGTGCAGGTGGCCAACTCGGTCGGCGGACAGCCGGAGGCCACCGACTACATCGCGATGATCGACAACGTCGTCCGGCGCTGCGTCGAGGCGTCGGCGGCTTCACAGACCTCATCACCATAGGAGTCGAGAATTGCACCACGCTTACGGACTGCTGACGCTGCTCGTCTGGCCATTTGCGGCTTGTGTGTCGATGGGGCTGCTGCACGGGTACGCCGGGCTGCACGTCCTGCGTCGGGGCGTTATCTTCGTTGACCTGGCCTTGGCGCAGATGGCGGCGCTGGGCGCCGTGGTCGGGTTGTTCTTTGCTGCCCATCCCGGTCACAGCGAAGCCCACGGCGACCATATTCCGGCCGGGCAGGTTCATTCGGCGCGCCTGGCGTCCGGACAAGCATCCGCGGGCGACGAACTCGAGCGGGTCATCGAGCAGACCGGCGAGACTGTGCAGAACGCGACCGAGGATCTGGACGAGCACCGCGGCCAAGGGTTCCTCGATTTCTGGCCCACCGCGTTCGCGCTGGGCGGTGCGGTGCTGCTGGCTTTCAGTCGCTTGGGCAGCAACCGCATCCCGCACGAGGCGATCATCGGGGTGATCTACGTCGTCGCCGCGGCCACGACCGTGCTGCTTCTAAGCAAATCGCCGCACGGCCACGAGCAAATGGAGGCGATGCTGACCGGCAAGCTGCTTTTCATCGACCGGGTGGAGGTGTTGACCACGGGCGCGCTGTACGCGGGGCTCGGTTTGTTACACGTGCTGCTCTTTCGGCCGTTCCTGGCGATCTCGACGTCTTCCGAGGGTGCCGAGAAGGCCGGCATGCACGTGCGCCTGTGGGACACGCTGTTTTACGCGATGTTCGCGATCATGGTCACGCGCTCGGTCGCGGTCGCCGGCGTTCTCGTCGTTTTCAGCTTTCTCATCATTCCCGGGGCTTGCGCGGCGCTGTTCGTCGACAGCTTCAAGTGGCGTATCGTGATCGCCTGGCTCGTGGCGAGCGTCGTGAGCGTTTTGGGGATGGCCATTTCCGCCGTCTGGGACTTGCCGAGCGGCTCGACGGTGGTGGCCACGTTTGGCGCGGCGCTCGTCGTTTCCATACCGCTCGGGAGACTGGTGCGCCGTTGGCTGCATTGCAAGGAAGAACTGGACGTCACGACCGCCTGAGGATTCAGAAATGCCCACGCGTATTCATCGCAAACTGTGGATCACGACACTCGTGGCCGGAATGCTCCTTCCCGGAGCCGGTTGCATTAGCACCGATACGGCGTCGGCGCTCGCCGATCTGACCGCGTCGACGAGCGGCAGCTTGGTGCAGATCCTCGTGAAGAACTACCTCGACAGGCTCTTGCCCGGCGCGAGCGATCCCGACCTGACCGCGCCGATTTCTGAGCAGCAGCACTGATTCGGCATCGGCGTTCCAAGGGGTGCGCGGGCGGTCGTTGATCCGCCTGGGCAGTCGCAGGTGTGAGCGGCGGGTAGTACTGGAAGGCCCGCGGTGTGTGCCAGCGACACGAACTGCGACTGGGCGGTGACGTTTGCCGACATCGATCCGTTCGTGGCGGTGATCGGGAGGACGCGTCCGTAGGCGTGCGGTCGGCAGCGGGAGGGACCGGCCCATGATTGGGCCGGGTCGGTCAAGCGGCGCTGGCTGGCGCGGCGCGTGCGGTCTCCACGAGAATGGTCCGCACAGCGGACCCTACGTTTTTCGCGCTCAGATTGGCGTTTGCCGGCGTCTTACGGCGCCCGTAGGTCCACCGGCGATCTACGGCCGACACGGGGGTCGGCCGCTACATTCGGCGGCGCGGGTCCGTACGTGCGGCCGCGCGGGACGGCACATTTGCCGGCCACTACGTGCCGGGGTCGGAGCTGCCCAGCAGGCCGCCGAAGCGGTCGGCGCCGGTCTCGTCGCCCAGGCCGCCGCGGCGTTTCTTCTCTTTGCGGCGTGACTCGCTTTCTTCGCCCTCGGGGGTGACGGCCCACTCGGCGCGTTTCTTGGAGAGGCCGATCTTGCGCTCGATGGTATCGACGCGGAGGATCTTGACGTCGACCTCCTGGCCGATCTGGACCTCGTCCTGCGGGTTCTCGACCTTGTGGTCGGCGAGCTCGGAGACGTGCAGCAGGCCCTCGAGCTCGGGCTCCAGCTCGACGAAGACGCCGAAGTTGGTGATCTTGGTGACCTTGCCGCGGACGACCATGCCGGGCTGGTAGCGGTCGGGGATGGCGCGGAGCCAGGGGTCCTCGGTCATTTGCTTGAGGCCGAGGCCGATGCGCATCTTTTCCTGGTCGACGGTAAGGACGACGCAGCGGAGGCGGTCGCTGCGCTTGACGACCTCGGAGGGATGGCTGACCTTCTTGGTCCAGCTCATGTCGGAGACGTGCAGGAGGCCGTCGATGCCTTCCTCGATCTCGACGAAGGCGCCGTAGTTGGTGAGGTTGCGGACCATGCCCTCGACGACGGTGCCGACGGGATACTTGAGGGCGACGGTCGTCCAGGGGTTGACCTCGGTCTGCTTCATGCCGAGGGAGATTTCCTGCTTGTCCTTGTCGACTTCGAGCACGACCACTTCGATCTGGTCGGCGACGTTGACGACCTCGGAGGGGTGGTTGATGCGGCGGGTCCAGGACATCTCGGAGATGTGCACGAGGCCCTCGATGCCGGGCTCGAGCTTGACGAAGGCGCCGTAGTTCATGATGTTGACGACCTCGCCCTTGACGCGCGAGCCGATGGGGTAGCGCTCGGCGACCTTCTCCCAGGGGTTCTCCTCTTTCTGCTTGAGGCCGAGGGCGATCTTCTCGCGGTCGCGGTCGATGGAGAGGATCTTGATCTCGACCTCCTGGTCGACCTTGAGCATCTGGCTGGGGTGCTCGATGCGGTCCCAGGACATGTCGGTGATGTGCAAGAGGCCGTCGATGCCGCCGAGGTCGACGAAGGCGCCGAAGTCGGCGAGGTTCTTGACGATGCCCTTGCGGAGTTGGCCGATCTCGATTTCCGCCAGCAGCTTTTCCTTGGCCTTGGCGCGTTCTTCCTCGATGAGGCGCCGGCGGGAGATGACGATGTTGCGGCGTTCCTTGTCGATCTTGAGGATCTTGGCCTCGATCTCCTGGCCGATGAACTCGCCGACGTCCGCCGGGCGACGGATGTCGACCTGCGAGGCGGGCAGAAACACCGGGACGCCGATGTCGACGAGCAGGCCGCCCTTGATCTTGCGGAGGACCCGGCCCTTGGTGCGATCGCCTTCGTGGGTGGTTTCGACGATGCGGCGCCAGTTGAGGATGCGGTCGGCGCGGCGTTTGGAGACGACGATCATGCCGGTCTCGGACTCGATGTCCTCGACGAGCACTTCGACCTCGGTGCCGGGGATGACCTCGGCGGCGCTGTCCCATTCGTCGAGGCCGACGACGCCTTCGCTCTTGAGGCCGACGTCGAGGACGACCTCGTTGCCGTTGATGGCGACGATGCGGGCCTTGACGATCTGGTTGAAGTCGAGGTTCGTCCCGAGCGTGGGGGAGATGGACTGTTCCATCACCTCCGTGCTGGGTGTGGGGCCGAACGCGGCGGCGAACTGGGCATCGATGTCGGCCTCGGTGACGTCGAGGTCCTTGAAGAGTTTCGGGTCTGCCATGGAGTCGGGGTCCTGAGCCGTCCGGTGGCGTGCGATAATGGGAGCGTGCCCCGGCGGTCCGTTATGAACAGCGTTAGGGGAAAGCGCTGTCGATTCCGCGCTCCTCGCGCCGGGCACCCGGCGCCTCCTGAGGGGCGAGAACCGGTAGTATACGCGGGGACCGCGGCGGCTGCAACGCGGTTTCGCGGCAAAACCGCCATGCGCCGTTCTCCTCAGGGGGGCCGCGACTTTGCGGCACGTGCGCGCGGCCGCTCAGCCCGCTGCCGCCGACGCCGGGGGCGCTTTCGCGTCAATCGGCCGGCGGCCAGAAGACGAAGTCGCCTCGGTCCTTCCAACGCTGCGGGACGACATCCGGGGCGACGACCCCGCCGTCGTCTGTGCGGTTCTCGGATACGGAGTACAGCCGCGGCTCGCCCTTGTCCACGGCGTAGATGAACGGGCGGCCTGAGAAGGGATCGATTCTCAGCGGGCTGTTGGGGTCGGAGCAGAATGCATCCAGATCGGGCGGCCAGCGGCCATGTGTGGCGCGGTAGGCGTGCAACTGCAAGAGGAGTATGGTGCCGCGGTAATGCGCCAGGGCCTGGGCATGTTGTCGGATGACAAGCCCGTTGTTTCGCGCGTTCGACACGAAGTTGTTCGCGGAGGCTTTCGCTTGTTCAAAGAGTTCAGCCGCCGCATCGAGTCCGGCCGGGTAGTCCATGCGCGCGACTTTGTCCAAGGCGTCGAAGTACTCGTTGATGCCGCTGAGCACATTCTCCCACGTCTCCGGCCCGAAGATGATGCCGTACTCTCCGCGCCGCCCAAACCCCCTTTCGTCCATGTAGTGGCGGTAACCTTCCGTGACGTACCGCCCGTCGCCGTAGGGCTTTAGCACTCTCTGTGCGGAGTCCCAGGTGACTACTCTCCGAATAGTCAACTGGCGCGTGGGCCGTGGCGGCCCGGGGTCGCTCTTCTCGACGCGCGCCAGCAGGGCGGCAAAGTCCGCCCGCGGAGCCCTGGCCGGGAATTTCATCAACAGGCTGTAAGCCACCTTTCGCGTTCGCAGGGCGGTGCCGTAACACATGAGCGATGGCTGTGATTCCAGGTGGCGGGCGGCCCCCAACAGGCTCAGCACATCCTCGAGCGCGCCCTCAATGTTGCCGCTCACTAGCCGGAACTCGCCGCGCAGCGCAATAGCCTGTGCGAGGCGGTACATGTCGGGGTAATCCACCATCTCCCCGCTGACCAGGAAACCGTCCCGGAATTTTTGCTCGAAATAGCACCCCTCCTTCGTTGCGGCGATGGTGAACTTGTCGAGAACCTCCGGATTGTCTCGCAGCCACTGGGTCAGCTTGGTTCGGCTGTTGTCCTTGTCAGGGGCGCACAAGTCCCTCCACTTCATGAGCACCATGGGACCGTCAGCCTTGCGAAACGCCGCATCGGCCTGCCGGTACAGCCCCGCCGCGTTCTCATGCAGGTCCGACGTGTACTCGCGCTCCAGCCAGCCGGCGAAGTCCACCGGGTGCTGGGGGTCCGGCGTCGGCGGCTCAACGGCGCACGCGATCGGCACTGTCAGAAAGACCGTCAAGAGGATGTGTCGTGACATGACGCGCCCCTTTCTTCCGAACCAGTACATCATATCAGGCCGCCCGCGTAATAGCCCCCAGCGACACGATGTGCCACCGACGTGCTCTCAGGCGGGCGCCGCCGTCGTTAGGACCAACTTGCCCGACGACCAGCGAGGCCGCCGGCCGCTACCGGCCCCCGGCTCCCGGTTCTCCACTCCCGGCTCCCGGCATTCTACTCGCCTCGACCCCGACCCGCGCCAACGCTAGACTCCCGCTTGGTAATTGGAGCCCCGTGCGATGAAAGTCGTCATCCTATGCGGCGGGTTGGGGACGCGGATGCGCGAGGAGACCGAGTTTCGGCCGAAGCCGCTGGTCGAGATCGGCCACCGCCCGATCCTGTGGCACATCATGAAGCTCTACGCGCACCACGGCTTCCACGAGTTCGTGCTGTGCCTGGGCTACCGTGGCCACATGATCAAGGAGTACTTCCTCAACTACGAGGCGATGAACAGCGACTTCACCATCCGGCTCGGGCAGCAGAAGCAGGCCACCTACCACGGGGCCCACGAGGAACAGGATTTCCGCGTCACGCTCGTCGATACCGGCGGCGAGACGATGACCGGCGGCCGGATCAAGCGCGTCGGCCGCTACCTCGACGGCGACACGTTCATGGTGACGTATGGCGACGGCCTCGCCGACCTGAATCTGGCCGAGTTGGTGGCTTTCCATCGCCGGCACGGCAAGCTGGCGACGCTGACCGCGGTGCGCGGGCAATCGCGGTTCGGGATCGTGTCGCTGGGCGACGAGGGGCAGGTACTGGAGTTTCAGGAGAAGCCGACGCTGGAGGAGTGGGTGCATGTCGGGTTCTTCCTGTTCGACCGGCGGGTGCTGGAGTACCTGGGCGGGGACGATTGCATCCTGGAGCGCGAGCCGCTGGAGCGGTTGGCGCGTGAGGGGCAGTTGATGGCGTACCGCCACGCGGGCTTCTTCCAAGCGATGGACACGTATCGCGAGTACAAGGGGCTGAACGCGCTGTGGGACGCGGGCCAGGCGCCGTGGAAAGTGTGGCCATGAGCCTGCCGCTGGCCGACGCGTTCAAGGGGCGGCGGATCTTCATGACCGGTCACACGGGGTTCAAGGGCTCGTGGCTGGCGTTGTGGCTGCACAAGTTGGGCGCGCAGGTCTTCGGGTATTCGCTGGCGCCGCCGACGGAGCCGAACAACTTCGAGCTTTCCGGCGTGCGGGCGCTGCTGGCGGCGCATCACGAGTCCGATATCCGCGACGCGGCACGGCTCGCGCAGGCGCTGAACGACGCGGAGCCGGAGGTTGTGTTTCACCTGGCGGCCCAGGCGCTCGTGCGCGAGGGCTATGCCCGGCCGCGCGAGACGTTCGACACCAACGTGCTCGGCACGGCCAACCTGCTCGAAGCGGTGCGAATGCGCCGCAAGCCGTGCGTCGCCATCGTTGTCACGAGCGATAAGTGCTACGCCCCCGACGGTGGTGGCCCGGCGGGTCATCGCGAGACCGATCCCCTCGGCGGCGAGGACCCGTACAGCGCCAGCAAGGCCGCCGCGGAGCACGTCGTGGCCGCGTATCGACGGGCGTTCTTCCCGCCGGAGGGACTGGCCCGGCACGGTGTGAAGGTCGCCAGCGTGCGCGCGGGCAATGTGATCGGTGGCGGCGACTGGGCGAAAGACCGCATCGTGACGGACATCGTGCGCAGCCTCGCGGCTCAGCGGCCGGTGCCCGTGCGCAATCCGCGGGCCGTGCGCCCGTGGCAACACGTGCTGGAACCGCTGGGCGGGTACCTGACGCTGGCCGCCCGGATGCTGGCGTCGGACGACCCGCACTGGCCGGACGCGTGGAACTTCGGGCCGCGGGGGGCTGGGGATGTTCCCGTCGTGGAGGTTGTGAACCAGATCATTGCGGCGTGGGGGGCGGGGACGTGGCAGGACGTCAGCGACGCGCGCCAGCCGCCGGAGACGGCCGTCCTGCGGCTGTCGATTGAGAAGGCGGTCCGCGAGCTGGGGTGGTCGCCGCGGTGGGACCTGCGCGAAGCCGTTCGCCGCACGGCGGCGTGGTATCGTGCGTACTACGAGAACCCGGGCGCGGATATGCGGCCGGCGTGTCTCGACGACATCGCGGCCTACGAGGCCGCCGGGTAGAGTGCGCCATGGCCTGGCAGATTCACACGCGAACTGTCTGTCGGATTTGCGGAGCGGGCGGCCTGCGGCGATTCGTGCATTTCGCGAATATGCCGCTGACGGACGACTTTGTGACCGCCGCGCGCCGCGGGGAGGAGTTCCGCGCGGACCTGGCTATCTACTTCTGCCCGGCGTGCCGGACGGCGCAGACGCTGCACGACGTGGACGTGGGCGATTACTACCGCGAATACCGCTACACGGTGTCGGCGTCGCCGCTGGCCCGGCGGTTCATGCAGCGGCTGGCGGAGGAGTCGTTCCGGCGGTTTCAACTCCAGCCCGGCGACCGTGTGCTGGAGATCGGGTCGGGCGACGGCTATCAACTCGCGCGTTTTCGCGATTGCGGGGCCCGCGTGCTCGGCTTCGAGCCGTCGCGCGACCTCGTCGCAGCGTCGCGGGCGGCGGGCGTGGACGCCTTGCAGTGCTTATTCGGCGCGGAGACCGTGGCAGGCATCCCGTCCGACATGCGGCCGGCGCAGGTCGTGCTCCTGACGTACACGTTCGACCATTTGCCGGACCCGCCGGGGTTTCTGGAGGCGGTGCGGCCGGTCCTGGACCCGAAGCGGGGCGTGCTGCTGATCGAGGTGCACGATCTGGCGAAGATCGTCGCGCGCTGCGAGACCTGCCTGTTCGAGCACGAGCACACGATCTACCTGCACGAGCGGTCGATGGAGCGCGTGTTGGAGCGCAGCGGGTTCAAGCTGCTGACGGCGGATTTGCTGCCGGAAAAAGAACGGCGGGGGAATTCGCTGCTCGTCGCGGCGGGGCTGGAATCGGCCGCGCAGGCGCCAGTTGAGCGCGCGCGGCGCGACCAGACGCCGGACCTGGACGATTGGGCGACGTACGAGCGCTTCGGCCAGCGCGTGGAGCAGGCGCACGCGGGGTTGCGCGCGTACGTTCGCAAGCAGCTCGCGCAGGGGCGGCGCGTCGCGGGCTACGGGGCCGGCGGGCGCGGCGTGATGACGCTGGCGATGACGGGGCTGACCGCGGGCGACGTCGCGTTCCTGTGCGACCGTAATTCGAGCTTCCACGGGCTGTACACGCCGGCGACGCACGTGCCGGTGGTGCCGCCGGAGCGGCTGCTGGCGGAGCCGGTCGACGAGGTGATCGTGTTTTCGTATGGATACATGGATGAGATTCGCGCGGAGTTGCGGGAGTTCGAAATGCGCGGGGGGCGGTTCACGTCAGTACTGGACTTGCTGTCATGCGGGCCCTCGTAACCGGCGCGACCGGGTTCATTGGCTCGTATTTGACCGCGCGGTTGCTCGACGCCGGCGCGGCGGTGGCGGTGCTCACGCGGGCGACGGCGAATCCGTGGCGCATCGTCCACCTGCTGCCGCGCGTGACGCGCATCACCGGCGATCTTCGTGACCTAGAGGCTGTCGAGGACGAGATTTTCGATTTCGTCCCCGATGTCATGTTTCATCTGGCCTGGCACGGCGTCGAGGGGGCGCAGCGGAACGATTCAACGCAGATCGCGGCGAATTTGGAGGGTACGGTTGAGTTGGCGTGGCTCGCCGCGCGCATCGGCTGCCCAACGTGGGTCGGCGTGGGGTCGCAGGCGGAGTACGGGCCGCTGAACCGGCTGATCGCGGAGGATGCGCCGACGGAGCCGACGACGGCGTACGGCGCGGCGAAGCTCTACGCGGGGCGGGCGGCGGCCGAGGTCGCGGCCGAGGCCGGGCTGCGGTTCGCGTGGCTGCGCGTGTTTTCCACCTATGGGCCGAAGGACAACCCGGACTGGATGCTGCCGTACCTGATCCGCACGTTGGCGCGTGGCGAGACGCCCGCGCTGACGGGCTGCGAGCAGAAATGGGATTACCTCTACGTCGCGGACGCCGCCGACGCGATCTACCGCGTGGCCGAAACGCCGGCGGCCGCGGGAGTCATGAATCTGGGCTACGGCGTGGCATATCCGCTGCGTGAGGTCGTGGAGCGCGTGCGCGACCTTGTGAACCCGTCGCTGGCGTTGCAATTTGGCGCGGTGCCGTACCGGCCGGACCAGGTCATGCACTTGCAGGCGGACATCACGAAGCTGACGCGTGCGACCGGCTGGCAGCCGGTGACCGCGCTGGACGAAGGGTTGCGTCGGACCGTCGCGTGGTACCGCAGCGCAGAGGCACAAAAGACATGAGCGCCGCTGCTCCTGCTTGGAGTCGTGTATCTCGCCTGTCGTGAAGTCGTAAGGGCAGCGCGCGCACGGCGGCGCACAATCGCGGCGGGGGGGCTCACGTCCTCGGCAAAAGTGGCCGACAGGAGGGGAGAGCGGAGGCATGGCCGCGGAAAGAGGAGCTACGCATGTGGCGCCGAATGAGCATCGCGGCCGTGCTGACACTTCCACTGTGGGTCCTGTCGGGCTGTGCCGACCCAACGCTGCAATCGCCGGAGACGTTGCGGGCCGAGTACCAGGCGGCCGTCGCTGACGCCGCGGTCGCGGAGCCGTCCGAGATCTCGCGCGAGCTGACGGCGCTGGTGCCGGACGATCCGGAGCTGGTTTGGGACGACTCGACCGGCGAGACGCGGGTCGCGGTCGTGACGTGGACCTCGTGGACCGGCTACGACAACCAGGTCGGGCAGACGATCCAGACGAGCCGCGAGGTGTGGGTCACCGCGGTGCCGGAAGTGCAGCGGTTTGCGGCGACACACTTCTTGGGGCCGGCGGACATTACGCTGCGGCTGGAGCAGTTGCTCGGGCTGCCGGCGAACAACGGCAAGACGCGCTTCGTCGAGTTCTGGGTGCGGCCGGCGGATTTGTACCGGCCCAGCCCGGACCCCGAGGTCACGGACCGCGAGGCTGAAGTGGACTTCCCCACGTCCGCCTACACCACCGCGGACCCGAACTACGTCGCGTGGTTCCAGAATCTCGAGGCGTCGTCGTACGGCGAGAACGGATATCCCTGGACGCGGCTGGGCTACACGTACGACTGGGGCAACCCGGCGTCCGAGGTCGGCCTCAGCGAATTTGTCATCCGGCCCGGCGCAACCATCACCGTGCGGTCGGAGGCGACGACGGAGGACTACTGCCGGTGGTGGTAGGCCGGGGGTCATCTGGGATTGCGGGGCAGCGATCTTGAATTGAGGGCTGCGGCGCTTGCCGTTGCCGGCGTGGGGTCGGATACTGCGGCGGCAGAATGGCTACGCCTGCGCAGGACACGGTGGAGCTGGCACGGCGGATACGCGCGCACTGCGTGCGTATGACGCACCATGCGCAGGCGTCGCACATCGGCACGTGCCTGAGCATGGCCGACCTGCTGGCGGTGCTGTATTCCGAGGTGCTGCGGGTTGATCCGGCGCGGCCGGAGTGGGCGGACCGCGACCGGTTCATTCTGAGCAAGGGGCACGGGGCCGCGGGGCTGTATGCGGTGCTGGCTGAGCGCGGCTTCTTTCCCCGCGAGTGGCTCGCGACGTACGGCGACGATGGGGGCCGGCTCGCGACGCACGTGGTGCGCTATGGCGTGCCGGGGGTGGATTTCTCGACGGGGTCGCTCGGGCACGGTTTGTCCGTCGGCTGCGGGATGGCGCTGGCGGGGAAGCGCGAGGGCCGGCCGTACCGCGTTTTCGTGCAGCTCAGCGACGGCGAATGTGACGAGGGCTCGACCTGGGAGGCGGTGCTGTTCGCGCCGCATCACGGGCTCGACAACCTCGTCGCCATTGTCGACTACAACAAGATCCAGAGCTTCGGCACGGTCAAGGAGGTGCTCGACCTGGAGCCGCTGGCCGACAAGTGGCGTGCGTTCCGGTGGGGGGTGCGCGAGATCGACGGGCATGACCACGGGCAGATTCTGGAGGCGTGCCGCGCGGTGCCGTTCGAGGCGGGCCGCCCGTCCGCGATCATCGCGCACACGGTGAAGGGCAAGGGCGTCCGCTTCATGGAAGACAAGCTGCTCTGGCACTACAAGTCGCCGGACGCTGAGCAGCTCGCCGCGGCACTGGCGGAATTGGGGGAAGCGCCGTGAGAACGACGTTCATCAACACGCTCAGCGAGTTGGCGGCGACGGACGAGCGGATCTGGCTGCTGACCGGCGATCTGGGCTTCTCGGTGCTTGAAGCGTTTCACGCGCAGTTTCCGAACCGCTCCGTCAACGTCGGCGTCGCCGAGCAGAACCTGACCGGCGTCGCGGCGGGGCTGGCGAGCTGCGGCAAGATCGTTTTCACCTACTCGATCGCGAATTTCCCCACCATCCGGTGCCTGGAGCAGATTCGCAACGACGCGTGCTACAACGAGCTGCCGGTCAAGATCGTCTCCGTCGGCGGCGGGTTCGCGTACGGGCCGCAGGGGTACACGCACCACGGGCTCGAAGACCTGGCGGTCATGCGGGCGCTGCCGAACATGACCGTCGTGGCGCCGGGCGACCCAATTGAGACGGAGCTGGCGACGCGGGCCGTGTGCGCTCGGCCGGGCCCGTGCTACCTGCGGCTGGGCAAGGCCCGCGAGCCGGTGGTCCACCACGACCGGCCGGCGTTTGCGATCGGACAGGCGATCCGCCTGCGCGACGGCCGCGACGTGACGCTGATCAGCACCGGCGGGATGCTCGCAGACGTGATGAAGGTCGCCGAGGAGCTCGCGCGCGAGCACAAGCTCGAAGCGCGGGTACTCAGCATGCACACGCTCAAGCCGCTCGATGAGGATGCGGTGCGCCAAGCAGCTCGCGAGACCGGCGGGATCGTCACGGTCGAAGAGCACTCGGTAACCGGCGGTCTGGGGTCGGCGGTCGCGGATGTACTGGCGACGATGGACGGCGCGCGGGTGCGTTTCCGCAAGTTCGGCGTGCCGGATCAGCTTCATCACCAGATCGGCAGCCAGACGTACCTGCGGTCCGTGTGCGGCGATCTCGCGGCGGCCGTGCGCGAATTGCTCGCGTAGCGCAGGCTGAGTGGCACCCCTGGGGCGGTTCCGATCGCGATTCCCCCGGGCGGCCGCTATGGTCGGGCGTTTTTCTCGCCGGGGCCGGTCACCTCGCGGACGAAACGGACGAGCATGTCGCCGGTGGTGTCGCCGGGGGTGCCGAGGTCGTTGTTGGCCGCGGAGTGTGTCTTGCCGGGGAGCACGGCTGTCTGCGCGGTTCCGCGGGCAGCGCGGATCAGCTCGGCCATCTTCTCACTGATCGTCTGCGAGGCGGCGTTGCCCTTTTCGGCGCTGGCGAACAGGAAGGGCGGCATCGGCTTCCCTTCGCCGATGTGCGCGATGGGCGACGCGTCGCGCCACGTGGCCTCGTCCGGGCCGAAGTTGATGCGGATGTAGTCGGCGTACATGCCGCCGCTCTTGACTTTTTCGACGAGGTCGAAGGCGCCGCCGCTCCAGCTCACGATGCCCTTCAGATCGGCGGGCGCGAGGTGGACCTTGGCCAGCGGGCGGGGATCGAGCGCGACCAGCGTGACGAGGTGGCAGCCGGCGGAGTGGCCCATCAGCACGAGTTTCTGCGGGTCGCCGCCGTACTCGGCGACGTGGTCGCGGACCCAGCGGACCGCGGCGGCGACGTCCTCGACCTGGGCCGGGTGCTTGGCTTTGCCGCTGAGGCGATAGTTGACGCTGACGAAGATCAGCCCCTCCTCGTTGAGGAACTTGGGCTTGAAGCGGACTTCGGATTTGTCGCCCTTGGTCCACTCGCCGCCGTGGACGAAGATGACGACGGGGGCGGCCTTGGCGCCGGCGGGGGCGTAGATGTCGAGCGTCTGCTGGTCGGTGGCGTCCGGGACGTAGGGGAGATCGCGTTTGACGATGCTGCCGGAGGCGACCACCGGCGACAAGTCCGGCTTCGTGGTGGCTTCGGGCTGGGTGGCGGGGGCTGTCGTGGGGGCAGTGGCAGACGGCGCCGGGGCCGACGATTGTGCGAGCAGCGGCGACGCGGCCAGCAAAACGATCAGGCCGGCGGCGGCGGAGTACGACAGACGTTGCAGTGCCTTCATGCGTGCTCCTTTGGCAGCCGGCAGCGCGGGCCTGCCACAGCCGCCGCAATCACTGGAAGACCGCCGCGGGGTCGGCGTAGATGGTCGGCCCGCAGAGGTTCTCCATCTTCTTGTCGGCGACGACATCGGGCGGGTCGCCGCTGCTGAGGGCGCGTGGGAAACGGTTTCCCAGGATCGGGTCGACGTGGCCGTCGGCGAACGCAGCGTTGGCCAGGCCGTCGGGCCGGTTCAGGCCCGGGTGCCGGTAGCCGATCCGACTGTTCGCGTCGCCCAGATGAGTTACGGCCTGGCGACCCATGTAGACGCCGTCGGCCACGACGACGAACTGCGCGGGGCGGCGGCTGTTCAACTTATGCAACTCGATGAACCTGCCGTGCGTGTCTGGGCCCAGGCCGACCGACGCCGTGTAATGCAGGTCGGCCGCGGGGATGTCGGCGGGGGCGCTGCCGATCGGGTTGTAGCCGTTGATCCAGTAGCTGACACGGATGATGCGGGTGAAGCGACGGTCCGGGATGGTCACGGCGACCTTCGTCATGCTGTCGCCGCCGACGGCGGTGAACTTCAGCGGCCAGTCGGTCCAGCCGCGCGGCTTGTCGGGGTCGCTGGCGGTCTGGCCGGTCTTTACGCCTTCGACATCGAGGGTCTTGGGGCAGTAGAAGATCGTGTTGGTGTCGCGTTCGCGGCTGGGGACGACGGCGTCGCGGTCGAGAATGGGTCCCCAGCCGTCGAGCGGCTGATCCGGGCCGCCGGTGACGTTCGTCGCGGCGCCGGGCAGCCAGGGCAGGTTGTAGGAGGGCACGACGTAGTCGCGGTTTTCGCTGCTGTACAGGACGAGTCCAAGACCGATTTGATGCAGGTTCGCCCGGCACTTGACGGCGCAGGTCTGGGCGCGGGCGCGCGACAGCGATGGCAGCAGGATGCTGATGAGAGTCGCGATGATGACGACGACGATAAGCAGCTCCAGCAAGGTGAATGCCCGCCGGGGCAGCTCGGACGGCAGCATTGGTTTCAGGTCGCCTCGCGGGCTCGTCATGTTTGTCTTCCGTAGTTCGTATTCATGGCGTGACCGGAAAACCCGGCGCCGTGGCCGGCGCGTGGTCGTTCGATGTTAACCGATGAGGCGGCCGTAGGCAGCGGCGAGCTCACGCAGGCGGGCGGCGATCCGCGGCGTGAGCTGGCCGGCCAGCAGCCGCCATTGCCAGTTTCCCTTGAGCGTCGCCGGCAGGTTCATGCGGGCTTCGTTGCCGAGGCCGAGGAGGTCTTGGGCGGGGATAATCGCGGTGTTCGCCGGCGACGCGAGCGCGAGGCGGATCATGTCCCAGTGAATCTCGCGCCCGGTCGTGCCGACGTAGCGCAGGGCCCGCCGGTACGGCGAGAGGTCCCCGCGGCGGCGCGGGCGGCGGCCGTCACGCCGCAGGCGCTCGAACCAGCCGACGGTCGTGTCGTTGTCGTGCGTGCCGGAGTAGACGACGCAGTCAGGCGGAAACGCGTGCGGCTGGTTGTAGTGGTCGCCTTCGCGGTCGAACGCGGATTGCAGGATGCGCATGCCAGGGAAGCCAAAGCGTTCGCGGAGCGCGACGGCCTGCGGAGTGACTACGCCGAGGTCCTCGGCGATGATCTCTTGCGGGCCGAGGTGCCGGCGCAGGGCGGTCAGCAACTCGTGGCCGGGCGTTCTCACCCAGCGGCCGTGCTGCGCGGTGCGGGCGCGGCCGGGCACGGCCCAGACGCGGTTGAAGCCGAGGAAGTGGTCGATGCGAACGGCGTCGAAGAGCGCGAACAGCCGCGCGAACCGGGCCAGCCACCATGCGAAGCCCGTCGCTTGGTGCTGCGGCCAGCGGTACTGCGGGTGGTCCCAGAGCTGGCCGGTCCGGCTGAACATGTCCGGTGGACAGCCGGACTTCGTCTTTGGCCGGCCGGTGGCGTCGAGGTCGAAGAGACGCGGATGAGCCCACACGTCGCAGCTCTCGTGGGCGACGAAGATGGGGATGTCGCCGATGAGCCCGACGCCGCGGGCGCTGGCGTAGCGGCGGAGGGCGTGCCATTGCCGGTCGAAAATGAACTGCGCGAAGAGCGTGAAGCCGAACTCGTCGCGGAGGGCGCGGTGCTGCGAGCCGGTGGCACGGGCCGTGTCCCAGTGGGGCCAGGGGCGGCCGCGGTGGACGCGACGCAGCGCGCAAAAGAGCGCGTAGGGGGCGAGCCACGCGGCCGCGGCGGTAACGAAGGATGCGAACGCGGGCTGCGCGAAGCCGCCGGCTTGGGTGAACCGCGCGTGGGCGCGCTGCAGACGATCCATGCGGAACGCAATCGTGGCCGGGAAGTTGACGCGCTCCGCCGACAAGGCGCGCTCGGGCAGCAAGTCGGCGCGCGTCAGCAGCCCGTCGCGGGCGAGCAGGTCCAGGCTGATGAGCAGCGGATTGCCGGCGAAGGCCGAGTCAACGCTATAGGGTGCCCCGTTGTCCGGCGTCGGCCCGACGGGCAGCATCTGCCACCAGCGTTGGCCGGCGGCGGCCAGGAAATCCACGAAGCGGTACGCCGCGAGACCGAGGTCGCCGCAGCCGTGTGGACCGGGCAACGAAGTCGGGTGCAGCAGGAGCCCGGCGGCGCGCTGCGTCAGGGTGAAGCGGGACGTTCTGTGGGGGGTCGGCATTGCGCTCCGTCCTTCCTGGCCGGCGTCTGCCCGGCTGCTCACGTGCGCCAACACAGGTCGCACGCCTTGAGGCCGAAGACGTACTTTACCACGAGCGGCAACGGTAGCGGGAAGAACGGGATCGCCGTCGCCTGGCCGATGTAATATCGCGGCACGAAGAAGTTCAGGCCGATCAGCAGCCAGAGCCGGCGCGTGAAGACCGCCGTCCCCATTTTTCGCGTGCGGCTTCCGCTCGTTAAGCTCCTTCCCGTTCCGCGTGGCGGGGGTGTTGGGGCTGTGCGTGTCGCGGCCGAGTCTGGCGTGCCTGGCGGCGCTCAGTCGGTCCCGGGGCGCTCCGCGAATATGATGATGTTCTCGCCCCAGCGCGCCGGGAGGACAGGGCGCGCCAGAAGGCAGGCGAGGATCGTCGGGGGCAGAAACACCGCCGACTGCACGAGGCGCGGCAGCCACGAGACGTACGGCACATCCCAGAAGCCGTCCGCCGTTTCGCGCCGAATTGTCAGGCCGGCTGCGCGGGTTAGCTCCCGCCAGCGCTCCGGAGCGAGCAACGAGCAGTGGGTGGGGTCTTTCGTCGGGTCCGCGTACCAGGCCGATCCCTTCCAACGCGCGCCGAGGGAGGCGGTATTGGGAACGGCGAAAATCAGCACACCGCCGGGCCGCAGGAGCGTCCGCATGCCCGCGAGGGCCGCCTGTGGGCTGCGGAGATGCTCGAGCACATATTTGGCTACGACGACGTCGAAGGTGCCGAGCGCGAGTTCCGGGGGCAGCCCTTGCTCGAAGTCGGCCACGGCACAACGCGAGCGCGGCGCGAACCGCCGGCACTGCTCGATCGCATGTGGCGAGATGTCCAGGCCGCAGGTTTCGTAGCGGTCTTCCAGCATCGCCAGCAGATAACCGACGCCGCACCCGACCTCCAGCAGCCGACGCCCACCAATGCGGCGCAACTGCTGGTCTGCAAGCCCGGCGTAAAAACGGGTCGCCCACCAGTGTTGGCTGAAGCGCTTCAACCCATCCGTGCCGTACCTAACGGCATAGTAATCCGGGTCATAGCGTTCTGCGTCTGGCATGCTTCGAGGGTCCTTTCGATCGCGAAAATGACATCGGGCACGCGAATGGCATCCATGCAGGCGACGTGATACAGACACGGAGGCGTATAGCCGTACCGGGTGCAGGGACTACAGGGTAGCTGCTTGTTCACGACCAGATACCGGCGTCCCGGCGGAGCCCACTTCTCCTGGATGCCGCTGCCAAACATGTGCACCGTCGGTGTGCCCGCGCCGTACGCTATGTGGAGCATGCCGGTATCGGCGCTAATGTACAGGGCGGCGCGGCTCACCACGCCCGCAGCTTGCGGCAGGCTCGTGCCGCCGGCGAGATCGGAGACGTCGCCGGCCGCGAAGCCGGCGAGAATCCTCCGTGCGGCTTGAACCGCGTCCTTCCCCCCAAGGATTACGACGTGATAGCCGTGCTCGACGAGCCAGCGGGCCACGGCCGCATACCGCGCCGGCGGCCAGAAACGGTGCTCCGATGAGGCCGTCGGTACGATCGCGGCCAGCGGGCGATCGCCGGCGGGGAGCTGCGCGCGCGCCCACGCTTTCCAGCATTGGTCGATTTCGAGAAACGGGGCATCGGGGTCGAAGGCCTGGGCTTCGCCAATCACGGCGGAGGCGAGATTCAGAAACGAGTAGGCCTCATAGGTTTGCTCAGAATATCGCACGCGATGGGTCTGGAAACGGCCGCGGCCCCACGTGTCGAAGCCGCAGAGGTACTTGGGCCCCAGGCTGTTCGCGAGGATGACCGGCAGGTGATGGTACTGCTCGGTGTCGACGATCAGGTCGTAGCCGCGCTGCTGCAAGTTGCGGAGCGACCAGGGCCGGATATCGTACGTGAACGTCGTGTCCACCCAGTTGTTAATGCGGTACAGACTGGCGTTCCGGCGTTCGCCCAGCACGTCGATTGTCGCGCCGTGGAAATGATCCCTGAGCGCGCGCACCATGGGGAACATCAGCACGGCATCGCCGATGCCGCCGGGGCGAATAACGAGGATTCGCCGCACGTCCGCGACGGGCACGGGGCGCGTCTCCCACGAGGTGCTGGCGGCGCCGCTNNCGGGGCAGCACGGCCACCTCCTGTCGCGCCGGCTCCACAAGGCCGAGCCGGACCGGTCGCCGGTTCCCGGCGCGGATTGGCCCGCCGGAGCGACGCGGCACATTATAGCGATCCCTGACGGGCGATCCTACCGGCCGGCGGCGGGCTGGCGCGCTCGAACGGAGCCTTGGGCCGTGGTCGGGCGGGTCCGCGCCGGCCACGCGGTCGCCGCGCGCGGGATGCTGGCGCCGGTGGACCGGGCTGGCCGCTGCGCCGGAAACAGGCGCTGCGGCGTGCTGGACCGCTGCCGGGGGAAGTCATGGTTGCCGTATCAAGCTTGGGAAACTGGTCTTCAGAAGATCAGCGCCGGGGGTCTTGGGGTCAAAGATGTAGATAGCATCCAGGCCCAGGGCGCGAACGTGTTCGATAAACTGCTCGGGAGTGTCGAACTCGCGCCACCAGTGGTAGGGGTAATTCCGGAAATGCAGCGGTACGACCTTGTTCGTCAGGTGCGCGTCATAGAGGAGCGCGACGAAGTTGTCCGCCCCGGAGAGGTAGCCGATTCGCTGGCCGCCCAGCTCTACATCGTCATAACGGTGAATACCCTGGGGCCGGTAGGGCCGAAGGTAGGGTAGTGCGGCGCCGAGACTGTTGCGGGCCGACGGCGCGGCGACGACGTTCGTCCAGCAGTACAGGACGCCCAAGCCCAGCGCCAGCGTCGACAGGGCACAGGCCGCCCAGCGCCCGGGCCGCGCCAGGCTCTGCGCGCCCCAGATTCCAACCTGCACCGTGGCCAGTATCGGCACGAACAACATATAGCGTGGCACGGCCCGCGCGAGGGGCGACGCCAACGCAAAGACCAGGCCGGCGGCCCACACTAGAAGCCAGGCTTCCCGCTCACGCTTGGCGAGGCGGGGGAGAACCACTGGCACCGCCAGGAGTGCGAGGGCCACGGCCGCCACGAACGCGGCCCCAAAGCCGTCGCCGGTCATATCCGGATAGTACTTGTACGCCAGCCAGTGCTCTGGCAGGAACGGGTGCGGCCACTGCGTAGCGGGCGAAACGAATCCGTGCTGCGGGTCGCACTCATAAGGTGCACCGCCGATCTTAACCAGCGCCTGCGCCCAACCCGGCACGCAGAACGGATACACGGGGTTGCCGCGATACCACCAGTTCCGCACGTACCAGCCCGACGAGAATGCGACGCTGAACAGGATTGCCAGGCATACGTACCAACGCGGCCGGCGCGGCGGACCGGCTCTCCAGACGGCCCACACACAGAAGGGCGTCAGCAACGCAGCATAGAGCAGCCCCGAGTACTTGATTCCAGGAGTCAAGAGAAGAACGGCGAAAGCACCGTACGCATACTGGCTGTGACCCCGTACGAGCGCAACCGCCACCCAATACACGGTCCACACGATCAGCAGCGCCATGTGGATGTCAACATAGAACGCCAGGCACTGCCCCAGCAGCAGTGGGATGCAGCAGGTCAGCGCGACACAGGCCAGGCGCACATGCGTCATGCGAGTCCACAGCCCCGTAAACCGGTATACGAGGAAAGCCAGCAGGGCGAACGCGATCGGGCCAGTGAGGTTTGTGACGTTGATCGTGCCCGCCGCCCGCAACAGAAGCGCGACCGGAATAGAAGCACCCGCAGGGAACCAGTGCGAGTCTACCGGCGAGTCTGGCGAAACGAGCGGATTCAGTTGCTGCGCCATCCGGATGGCGTTTGGGATGTGATACGCATTGTCGTCGTAATACCCGCGAACCCAGACGGTGCCGTACAGGAGGCTGACGGCTAGCAGGCCGAGTATCAGCAGCAGTAGGGCTCCCGAGAGCACAGGCTCCAACCAACGCAGCCCCGGCGGGCTGCCGCCCGCTTCCGATCCGGCCGGCGCGGCCGGCTCCAGTGCACAGCCGTTGCGCATCAGCCGGGTCCCTTCTCTCCTCCGGCGCTCCTGGGCCCATCCGTCCCCTCCTCCGGCACGGCACCGGAGCATTCCCGCAGCTCAAAGAGGGCCATACGCCATTTCAGCCGCTCGGGCGGGTCGGCATAAGCGATCTCATACCCGGCGATGCGCCCGGCCTGCAACGCCTGCGCATACGCGGATTCCGCATACACCAACACGTGTTTCGGGCGCAGCGCGCCGAGTCGCTGTAGCCAGCGTGCCAGCTCCGGCGCCGTGGGCACGGTCAGCAGCGCAGCGCTGCCCGGGTACGTATCCCGCGCGGCGCCCGGTAGGTGGATCACGCGGTTACTGTAGGTGCGGTTCCACAGCAGGGCGGGAAACGTCCGCACGTTCCAGACCAGCAGGTCGGCCGGCCCGCTGTGCGTGCGGATGTACTGGATCACGGTCGGTAAGCAGTACATCTCGCCCCCCACGCGCGTGCGCTCGAGCAGGAACGAGTTGCGCGCGGCGAGGGGCAGCGTTCCGCCGGCCTGACGCCAAGTCCATTCGTACCCCTGCCAGACGGCCCGGGCGCTGATGGCCACGCCCACCCCGCAGAACAGCAGGGCCACAATGACATACCCCCGGAGGGCGGCGCCCGTCAGCCGGCTGACGGTCCACGCCGCCCCCGCCAGCGCGACCGCGATCATTGGAATCCCGTACCGCGGCAAGAACGCGGGCGTAAAGAGACACGCCGCGAACATGGCGCCAAGCGCCAAACGCCAGGTGTCGACCGGCCAGCCCAGGGCCAGCAGCGCGATCAGAAATGGTGCGAGCACCAGCACCGGCAGCACCGGCCCAAAGCTGCCGAACGAGTCCACGTTCGGCGGCTGCATGAGGTCCATCCAGGCATAGTAGAAGCGCTCGAAGTGTGACATCTCGCGGACGGGCTTGCCGAAGGTCGTGTGCCCGCCGGCACCGAATTGCGACCCGTCGAGCGGCCCGTCGAACAGGACCCCGGCCAGGCTGACCTTCATGGGGTAGAACGGATTCCGGTGTTCCAACAGGTGTCGCCAGTAGGTATGGCAGGCGATCAGCACAAGCACGGCCGCCAACCACCCCCGGCGCGCGCGAAAGAACTGCGACACCCTTCTCACGCCGTTCCGCGCAGGTCCGTGCCGGAAGACCGCCTGTAGAAACCCGATTCCGGCCAGAACGGCCGCCAAGAGCGGCAGCTTTACGAGACACGCTTCGGCCAGCGCCAACGCTGCCAACGGCCAGTCGCGTGTCGGCTCGGCGGCCGGGTCCTCCGGGGGGGCGAGAAACGCGATGACCGAAACGACGCCTGCCGCCACCGCCAGATCGACGTACCCGGACGTGCTCAGGATGAAGAACACGGGCGTCGTGCCCAGGATGATGGCGGCGAGCGTCGCGGCCGAGGCACTGGCCCCCGTCCGGCGGGCGAGGACGTACGTCGCCAGCAACGCCTGGATCCCAAAGGCCAGTTGCACCGGATGAAAGAGCAGGTCGGATCCGCTCCACTGGAGCGTCCAGTACCAGAGGAGCTCGGTGCCGCGCGGGTACGCGTTCGGCCAGGGCAGATCGCTGGTCACACTCCCGAGGCGGCCGTCCTGATACGGCTGAACGGCCATCGGCACATGGTATTCCAAATCGTCCCAGGCGCCGGGGACTTGGTAGGCACCGATCGCGAAGTAGCCGAGGAGCAGCAGGAGCAGCGCCAGGTTGGCGAGGCTGACCACTAGTCCCACGTCGCGGCAGTACTCCCGCAGTTCGCACCACGCACGGCGCAACGTGGCTCCCCAGACCCGCCCGCCGCCCCGCCGGAGCGTCGCCACCAAGAGCACCACGAGCAGTCCGACGTGTACGCCCGGCAGCCAGCGCAACGGCCGCCCCAGGGGCACCAGCGATAGGCACCAGACCTCGGCGTTCACCAGCAAGACGACCCCTGCGAATGCGGCGGTGATACAAACGATCATTGGCCGGCGCGTCGCCCCGCGCACGGCGATCGCCAGGATGGCTTGCGTCGCCAGGAGGGCCAACAGGGCGGCGACAGCCCAACGAACATTGGTCGCTGTGACTTCCACTAGACCTCCGCTGCATACTATGGGAGCGTGCAGAGCGCCGCGGCTGAAGCGTCGGGGCGGACGCTTTCGGCGGCTGGGAGCGCTCGCCGGCCGCCCAGCAGGACCACGACTCCGCCCGGCAAGGCCCAGCAGATCATCAGCAAACGCACCAGCAACCCCAGCGCGAAGCCTTGCGCCGGGCTGGCGAGCCCCGCGCCGGCGAAGAGCTTCAGGAAAGACCCCTCCATCAGTCCCAGACCCCCAAAGCTGATGGGCAGTGCGTTCACGACCAGCGCGATCGGGACGAACAGGAAATAGTCGCCCAAGCCGGCCCGCTCGATACCGAGCGCCCGGCCGCCCAGATACGTCGCGAGGATGCCGAAGAACTGTGTTGCGAGGCTCAGCAACAGCGCCACGAGCAGCGCACGGGGGCGCTGACGCAGGCCGTATACCGCCGCATCCAGTCGTACCAGCACGTGTGGCAGTCGCAGCGCCAGTCGGTCCCAGCGGATCAGGCGGCGCACACGGGCCGAGAAGTAGAGCGCGCTGGCGACCGCGAAGCCGCCCAGATACAGCCCGAGGCCCAGGCCGAGGTTCAGCCCCAGGTCGGCCCGGCACAGGACGATCAGGGCGGGAATCAACAGCAGTCCGAGCATGCCGAGCGCACGATCCACGAGGATCATGCTGATGGCTTCGACGGAGTGTTCGGTCTGGCGGGAGATCGCGAAGGCCTTCACAACGTCGCCGCCGGTGCCGCCGGGCATGAACGTGTTGAAGAACATGCCCAGGAAATGTAGCCGCAGGACAGAGCGGAACGGGAGCCGCACGCCGCCGGTTCGCAGCAGGAACCACCAGCGGATCCCCATTAGCAGCACGGGGATACCCATCAGGGCGAGCGCCGTGCCGGCGAGACCCCAGTTCAGTCCCCGGAGCAGCCGCCGAAAGCCCGGCAGCAACTGGTAGCGGGCGTCGGGGCCGTCCACGACGGCCGCGGGAAGCACATGCTGGCGCCCGTCAGCACTCCGCACCACGTAAGCCGCCGCGCCAGTTGGCTGATCGCGTTCGATGCGCAGCACGACCAGCGGGTTGGTTTCGCTCGCGTCCGGAAACGCCTGCGAAGCAACGCCGTCCGTGGCCGACGTCGCGCCGCGCGGGGCGGCGCTTGTCGTCGCCGTCCTTGGGCCCGCGCCGGGTGCATTCACCAGCGTGTCGTCCAGACGCGCGCGGGTAAGCACCCATCCCACGGCCACCAGGAGCACGCCCGCCTTTAGCAGGACGAGGAGGCCACGTTTGATCGACCGGCCCATGCGATGAGAGTATAACGTTGTGACAGTGTTTGGACAGCGCGGAATCGCGGGTCGGCGGCGTGGCTTCTTGATGAAGGTCAGCGCGTGCGGGATACTGGTGCGGCGAGCGAGCTGGCTGGCGGCCGGCCTGACCTGCCTGCTCTACGCCGGGCTGGTCACGGGGCGAATCGGCCTGCATTTGGACGACTACCTGCAGAAGGTTCTCGCGACTGATGAGCACACCCACCAATCCTCGGGGTTTTTCAGCCTGCGCCGCATCCACACGTATCCGGTGCGCGTGCTCGCGCTGGCGAGCGCAGTGGGCCTGTGCGACGGTATCCCAAAGCATGCGTGGCTCGTGCGACTGGTCATGACCAGTTTACTCGGCCTCAACGCATTCTTGCTTGGTGGCCTAGTCTATCAACTCACCGAGTCGTGGGTGGCCGGGGTGGTCGCCGGCTGGCTCTTCCTCGCCCCGGTGTGGGCCTTCGAAGTCGTGTTCTGGGCCAGCGGGTGGTTCTACGTGCCGATGACCACGGGGACCCTCGCGTTCCTGCACGTGTGCCGGATGGCTATCCAGACCCGAAGCCGGCGCCGTTTCGGATTCTGTCTGCTGGCGGTTGCCGGCGTGCTGGCGCTGACGATCGGTTTCGGGGAGGCGACGTTATCTAGCGTGGGCGTTGTGCCGGGCCTGGCGCTCGCGTTGTGGGCGCGCAGTCCCGGTGTGAGGTTTCGCGCAGCACTCGCGCGCTGCGCGGCGTTGGTGGCGCTGTCGCTGCTTGTAGTGGCAGACGCGTACGAACTGCTCTACGCTCGTTCCTGGGTTCTGAACGCCCGCGGGCCGATAGTGGTCGAGCCCTCCACACTGGCGGAGCGCTGCACGGAGTACGCCGAGCGAACCTACTGGATGACCATGTCGGCAACGTGGGGGCGCCCGCTGCTTCGCGAGCTGTGGCAGGCCGGTCTGGCCAACTTGCAGACCCATCCCACCGCCGCAGTGCTGCTGGGCTTGGTGGTCGTCGCCGTGTTTGCCACGGTACTCTCTTCGCCACGCGCAGCGGACCGCGCCGCGCCCAGCGTGGCTGCTTCGGCGGTCGTGCTGCTGACCGGGGTCGCCTGGTGCGTTGCGGGCGTCCTGCTTCCGGGGATTCTCATCTCGGGACAGATTGTGGAGTACCGCATGCTCTACTACCCGATCGCGGGGCTGTGCGTGGCGGTAGGAGCGGTGGTGGCGTGCTTGGATCGGTGGGGAGCGCGCCTGCACCGCGTGGTATTGCTGGCAGGCGGCGCGGCCATGGTGGGCAACGCCACGCTCGCGTTGGGGATGGGCAGCGCCTACTCCGCCCGAGCGCAACGGAATACGCGCCAACTGGATGCCTTCGCGGCCGCCTTCGCGCCGGAATCCCTGCCTCCCGACACCGTGCTGGTTCCGTTTTCGACCGACGAGACATTTGAGCCGCAATGGCCGCACCTCTGCAAACTCTTGCCCGGCGTGTACGAGGCCCCTTGGTCCGCCAGCTACGCCGTGCAGCTCCGGACGGGGCAGTGGCGGGCGGCGGTAGTCCAGAATCGCTGGGCTGGCATGGTCTTCTCCATCGGGCCGAGCGACGCCCAGCGCGGCCCGACGCACATTAGCATCCAGGGCCAACCCGTGCCGATCGAACGGGCACTTGTCTTCACGTATCAAGGCGGGCGCATTTTGCCGATTGGGACGCTGCACGTCAGGTTGCCAGATGGCCATTGCGAGCCCCTGGACTTGCCATTGGCGCGGCAGGTGGCACGACCCGCCGTGCCCAGCATGGATGTGGTGGTGCAAGACGGCGTCGCCTCGTACCAACTCGTCCGATACGACGGGCCATCCTCACCCACGGGGTCTTAGTCACTGGGCGTTGGTAGCACACGGGGCGCCGCCATCGGTGGGCATGATCCCACCGGCCGGGTCCGTCCGCAGTGGCGCGCCTTCTTGCTGAGAATCCGCGCGTGCGGGATACTGCTGCCGCAAGACATGGGCTGCGGGTGAGCAGACCGTACGCGGGCGGCCGTTCCGCTTTGCACGCCCCCCCATGGATGCGTCGGACGACTATGCCAGCGACGACGTTTATCTCGCACCAGTCGCGCTCCGTCGGCTACTACCTGTGGCCGCACCGGATCCCGCTGACGGTCTGGCAGAACCGGCAACTGATCCGTCAGATGGTCGGGCGCGCGGTCGCCAGCCGGTACCGCGGCTCGGTGCTGGGTCTGCTATGGTCATTCCTGTTGCCGCTCATCATGCTGGCCGTGTACACGTTTGTGTTCAGCGTGGTCTTTCGGGCGCGGTGGGGCGGCGACGGCCAGGAGTCGAAGGTGGGGTTTGCCCTCACGCTGTTCTGCGGCCTGCTGCTCTATAACGTGTTTGCCGAATGCGCTGGCGGCTCGGCCGGGGTCATCCANNGTCATCCAACTCCACGCGAACTTCGTGAAGAAGGTCGTGTTCCCGTTGGAGATTCTGCCCGTCGTGACGCTGGGCGCCGCATTGTTCAACGCGCTGGTCAGCGTAGTCATCCTGCTGCTGGGCGTCGCAGTGTTTCAGCAGCGCTTCCCGGTCACGCTGGTGTATTTTCCGGCGGTGGTCCTGCCCCTGGCGTTGCTGAGTCTGGGGGCGGGGTGGTTTCTGGCCTCCGTGAGCGTGTACGTGCGCGACACCGGCCACGTCGTCACCATCCTCCTGCAAATGCTGATGTTTCTGACGCCGCTGTTCTACCCGATCTCGGCCGTCCCCGAGCCGTTTCGGGTGTTCATGCGGCTGAATCCGCTCTCCACCGTAGTCGAGAACGCGCGCTGTGTGCTGATGCAGGGCCGGGCGCCCGAGTGGCTCGGCCTGGGGCTGCTCACGCTCGCCGGGGTGGTCGTAATGCAGCTCGGCTACGTCTGGTTCATGAAAACCAAGCGAGGCTTCGCGGATGTCGTCTAGCCCCGCCGAGTTGCGGGCCGCCGGACACGCCGCGGCCGAGAGCGGCTCAGCGGCCGACGCGCCCGCGGCGCGCGCGGCC